>NZ_JBIVXL010000051.1:0-1007 GCF_044769225.1 Paenarthrobacter sp. NPDC090522 | reverse complement strand
TGTGGAGTCTCATGACTTAATGGACACTTGTGTCTCATGACTTCGTGGACAGTGTGTCTCAGGACCTCGTAGACACTTCTGGCGGGTTTGCTCTGTTTCATGAGCAAACCCGCCCCGAAGTTGACCGTTCGTCAAGCAGTGGCCATGTGGCCGGCAGATGCCCCTCGGGGTGAGGTCAGCAGGTTCTGCAAGAAGCATGGCGTCTCGCGGTCTTGGTTCTATAAGGTCCGGGCTCAAGCCCAAAGCGCTGGCCCGGTCCAGGCTTTGACGACGAAGCGGCCAGTTCCGTTGACGAGTCCCGCGGCGACGGCTCCGGCGATGGTCGAACTCCTCCTGGCCACCCGGAAGTCGCTGGAATCCGGAGGCTATGACCATGGCCCGTTGTCGGTGATTTCGGCGCTTTCCCGCAAAGGCTTCGTCCCGCCCTCAAGAGCGACGGTGGCCAGGATCTTCACCCGCGCCGGTCTCGTCATCCCCGAGCCGCGGAAAAAGCCACACAGCGCTCAGAAACGGTTCGTCTACCCGCAGCCGAACGCATGCTGGCAGATCGACGCAACCGAGTGGCCGCTGGCCAACGGGAAGAAAGTGGCGATCTTTCAACTCATCGATGACCACTCCCGTCTGGCCCTGGCATCCTTGGTCGCGTCCGGGGAAACGAGCGAGGCCGCCATCGCCGTGGTGTCTCTGGCTATCGAACGCCACGGCGTGCCGGAAAAGTTCCTCTCCGACAACGGCGCGGCGCTGAACCCGACCCGCCGCGGACGCACCGGCGCGCTCGTGGAGTACCTCAAGTCCCAAGGCGTCGAACCCATTACCGGTAAACCCGGCAAACCGACCACCCAAGGCAAGAACGAACGCTTCCACTTCACCCTGCACCGCTACCTGCGTAAACAGCCACCACCGGCGACCATGGCCATCCTTCAAACCCAGATCGACACCTTCGACCAGTACTACAACACCGAACGAGAACACCAAGCACTGCCCGGAAAACAGACCCCTCAGGAAGC
>NZ_JBIVXL010000050.1:0-1198 GCF_044769225.1 Paenarthrobacter sp. NPDC090522 | reverse complement strand
TTCCTGGTCCGTCAAAGAGACCTGGTTATAGAGAAAAGGAAACACCCCCGTGACTACATCCAAGCAGTACCGACTGGCAGTTCTGAACGGTGATGGCATCGGCCCGGAGATCGTTCCGGCCTCCGTGAAGATCCTTGACGCGGCTGTCGCCGCGGTAGGTGCCCCGGCCATCGACTGGACCGAGCTGCCCCTGGGCCGGACCGCGATCGACACCCACGGCACGGCCGTCCCGGCCGAAACCCTCGAGGCCCTTAACGACGTCGACGGCTGGCTGCTGGGCCCGCACGACTCGGCCTCCTACCCGGAACCGCACAAGTCCGCGCTGAACCCCTCAGGCACGATCCGCAAGCACTTCGGCCTGTTCGCCAACATCCGCCCGTCCAAGGCCTTCCCCGGCGGCAACGCGATCGTCGAGGGCACCGACCTGGTCATCGTGCGCGAAAACACCGAAGGCTTCTACGCCGACCGGAACACCTTCGCCGGTACCGGCGAAATGATGCCCACCCCGGACGTGGCCATCATGCACGGCATCATCACCCGCGCCGCGACCGAACGCATCGCCCACGCCGCGTTCCAGCTCGCACAGTCCCGCACCAAGCAGCTGACCATCGTGCACAAAGCCAACGTCCTGAAAATGACCACCGGCCTGTTCCGCGACGTCTGCCGCGAGGTCGCCACCCAGTACCCCGACGTGTCCGTGAACGACTTCCACATCGACGCCATGACCGTGCACCTGGTCCGCCGCGCGAACAAGTTCGACGTCATCGTCACCGAGAACATGTTCGGCGACATCCTCTCGGACCTCGCCGGTGAAGTCGCCGGATCCCTGGGCATCGCACCCTCGATCAACTCCTCCGACACCCACGCCATGGCCCAGGCCTCCCACGGCTCCGCCCCGGACATCGCCGGACAGAACATCGCCAACCCCATCGCGATGATCCTCTCCTCGGCCATGCTCCTGCGCTGGCTCGGCGCGAAATTCAACGACGAGAAGATCCTCCAGGCAGCCGAACTGGTCGAAAAAGCCATCGAAGCAACCGTCCTGGACGGCACCACCACCAAGGACATGGGCGGCACCGCCGGCACCAGCGACTTCGCTGACGCCGTCGCCACCCGCGTCAACACCCTCGCCCACGTCTAACCCACACCACCCAAAAGTGCCGGGCGGCACAACCGCCCGGCACCCACAGGACCCACC
>NZ_JBIVXL010000049.1:0-1380 GCF_044769225.1 Paenarthrobacter sp. NPDC090522 | reverse complement strand
GGGTCTGTCCGATATACGGTGTGTGGGTTCCGGCGGTTTTCATTAGTTGGTGGTTCTTTCGAACCGTCCGGCGAACGTGATGGCGAACGCGTTGAGCGCGGGTTTCCACCTCATGGTCCAGCGTGCTCTTCCTCCGCCGGTTGGATCAAGGGATCTGGTGACCAGGTACAGGCATTTCAGGGCAGCATTCTCGTTCGGGAAGTGCCCCCTGGCTTTCACGGCCCGACGGTATCGGGCGTTGATCGACTCGATCGCGTTCGTCGTGCAGATAATCCGGCGGATCTCGACGTCGTATTCGAGGAAGGGCACGAACTCGGCCCAGGAAGACTCCCACAGCCGTATGATCGCAGGGTAGCGTTGGCCCCATTCGGCCGTGAACTCAGCGAACCGGTCTTTGGCTGCTTGCTCGGACGGGGCGGTGTAGACGGGTTTGAGAGCTTTGACGATCCCGTCTCGGTGCTGGCGTCCGGCGTAGCGGAAACTGTTGCGGATCAGGTGCACGATGCATTGCTGCACGATTGTCCGGTCCCACGTGGTCGTGATCGCCTCGGGCAGGCCTTTGAGCCCGTCACAGACTGCGATCAACACATCTTCCACGCCACGGTTTTTCAGTTCGGAGAACACCTGCAGCCAGAACCGTGCACCCTCCCCGCCGTCGCCGGCCCAGATACCCAGGATGTCCCGTTCCCCGTTCACGGTGACTCCCATGACCACGTAGAACGGGGTGTTGCGCACCTGCCCGTCACGGACCTTGACCACGATCGCGTCAACAAAGAGCACCGGATAGAGTGCGTCCAGCGGCCGGGAAGACCATTCAGCCAGCTCGGCTGTGACCTTCTCGGTGATGCGGCTGATGGTGTCCTTGGAGACCCTGGCACCGTAAACCTCCGCGAAGTGCGCGGCGATCTCTCCGGTGGTTAGCCCTCGTGCCGAGAGCGAGAGCACGACCTCGTCGATCCCGTCCAAACGCCGTTTACGTTTGGGCACGATCACCGGCTCGAAGGACCCGTCCCGGTCTCTGGGTACCTCGATTTCGACCGGACCGATCTCGGTCAGCACCGTCTTGGATCTCGTGCCGTTGCGTATGTTCGCGGCTAGCGGTTTCTGGCCATGTTCATGCCCGAGGTGCTCGGTCAGTTCCGCCTCCAGGGCGGTCTCCAGCACGTTTTTCGTGAGCTGGTTCAGCAGCCCGCCGGGGCCAACCAGGCTCACGCCCTGTTCCCTGGCCTGCGCGAGCAACCGCTCCGCAAGCTCCTTCTGATCGATGATCTCTCCCGTCACAGGATCGATCATCATCCCTGCCATCCCAGTCGTGGATTCAGACACGGCCGTCTCCTTCAGATCAGGCCAGACCCCACACACCGTTATTCAGACAGTCCC
>NZ_JBIVXL010000048.1:0-1740 GCF_044769225.1 Paenarthrobacter sp. NPDC090522 | reverse complement strand
ACCCGGGAGGGTGTGGGAGAGTAGGACACCGCCGGACAACACTTAACAGGAGCCCCGACCACGACGGTCGGGGCTCCACACCTTTAACACACCAACTACCTCAAACCCGGATAACCTCCCCACGCGCCAGCGCGAAGGGAAGCCGGTCAAAAAGGATGTGGATCTCCGTAATCAGGCCACTCTGGACTCTATAGAGCTCGGCTCCCGGAGCACTGGGAACAGCGCTGCTGCTCGTGTCATACATGAGCATCGCCTCAATGGCGTTTCCGTGGGCCGCGAGAAGCCGTGATCCCATCAGCGTTGCCGCGAACGGAGCCATGAAGGCGCCTATGGCTGTACTACCGGTCAACTTTCCCGCCGGCGTGTGGCAAACAGCATCACCTGCCAAGTAGGTCGTCGCGGTTTCCAGGTCGCCCGTGGTCCACGCGCGGTGGTACGCCATCGCAATGCCTACAGCAGCTGTTTCGTCCTGGGTCATGTCCTTGTCCTTTCAGGGAGGGTTACACCTATGGAGACACCGCAGGGAACCCGATCGGAACGGCGGCGTGCCAGAATGACGTGTGGGCTCCACACCGCTCGAGGCCGCCAAAGCAGGCGATGAAGTAGCTTTCGCTGCCCTCGTCCAGCCCTATCGCCGTGAACTCCATGTGCACTGCTACAGGATCACCGGATCCCTGGACGATGCAGACGACGTGCTTCAGGAGGTGCTGCTCGCTGCCTGGAACGGACTCCCCGGTTTTGGTGGGAGGTCGTCGGTCCGGACGTGGCTCTACCGGATCGCAACAACCAGATCGCTCAATGCCGTACGCGATCGCCGTCGTAGGCCACACATTCAGCCGGCGCCTCCTTTTGACCCACCGATGCCAACGGACACTTTCGATGTGCCGCATCTGCAGCCGTATCCCGATGCGCTGCTGTCCGAACTGGACCCGGCCGCCCGGGCCATTGCCCTGGAGAGCATAGAACTCGCGTTTGTTACGGCTCTCCAACACCTGCCGCCGCGCCAGGCCGCGGCGTTGGTCTTATGTGATGTCCTGGATTTCCCCATACCTGAGACTGCGGACATGCTGGGAACAAGTTCGACGGCGGTCAAAGGGCTGCTTCAGCGTGCACGGGCCGCGACACCAATGCCTGAACCCGTGGCCACCTCAGCCGACAGGGACCCCGTAGTGCGCAGGTTCGCCGACGCTTTTGCCCGTGACGACGTCGACGCCATGGTGGCGCTGCTGACCGACGAGAGTTGGCTTGCCATGCCGCCGGCGATGCACCGTTACGTGGGCCGAACCGCCGTCGGAAGCTTCCTGAGGGCCAGCGCGGCTGGCCGGCCCGGTGGCAGCTACGTGCTGGCGAGGACGCAGGCTGGCCGCCGGCCGGCCTTCGTTTGCTATTTGCAGGGGCGGGCGCGTGGTCTGCTGGTGATTGAGCCCGACACGAGTGGCGAGAAGATCGCTTCCCTGGTGCGGTTTCTCGACGACGGACTGCACAGAGCAGTTGGGATGCCGGACCACCTGGCATAGTGGCGCCTGCTGGTCACCCGCCGGCGGTTTGGTCGCCCACTGGTGGTTGGGGGCAAACGAATACCCTACACACGGAGTAGGTGGCAGGGGCGCCAGTGCAGGCCAAAATATCCCAGGAAGACTGTCTGTGGGGGTGGATTTGCGTTGGGGGTTGGGGGCGTGTATTGTTTTCTGAGTCGCCGGGAGCGAAACGGAAAGCCGGAAGGTGTGTACGGTTCGGTTG
>NZ_JBIVXL010000047.1:0-2263 GCF_044769225.1 Paenarthrobacter sp. NPDC090522 | reverse complement strand
ACTGCACCCGGGAGGGTGTGGGAGAGTAGGACACCGCCGGACAACACTTAACAGGAGCCCCGACCACGACGGTCGGGGCTCCACACCTTTAACACACCATGTACCAGGATTCAGCACCCTGTAGACCCGGCATCGCGTATCGAAGCGTAGCCTGAGCGGTATGGGGATGAAAGCAGCGTCGAATACATGGACCGTTGCCGTGCTGGCGTTCACCTTCCTGGGTGCGGGATGCGCAGCTCCTGATCAGATCCAAGGGAGTCCGGCCGCAGCCAGCCCGGTCTCGGAGATCACACCCGATAGGGCGTTGTGCCAAGGCAATGAAATTCCGCTGGAGGCGTTGGAGAACCGAAGGCCCGCGTCGGAGCTCGGGCCTGAAGCGCTGCCGGCACTCAGCGGACGCAACGTGGACCAATTCCACGCTGAATCCTGGCTCATCGCGCAAGAGAGCAGCAGCAGGGTCATGCTGATGAACAAGCTCGCGGAACCGAAGGACGATGGAACGGGCGACATCCGCGACTTCGTTTACGTGATCATTTCCACCGACTCCATGGCTTCGGAACCGGGCAAGCCTGTGTGGGCGGTGGTCGAGGCGTCCGCCTGTACTCCTACCTTGGACTTGGGAGACTTGAGGGCCGGCGCAGTGACCCTGGACCCTTCTTCGAGGCCTGATCCCAACAGCAACAGCGTCCCTTTGCTCGTCACGGAATTTGATTGCAACTCAGGGGCAGAATGCCGAAGGGAGGGTAGAAGTGGTGGAACTCGTCGAAACGGAAACAACGGTGGAAGTAGTCGTCGGGGTTCGGAGAGCAGCACTCGGGGCGGCTTCGTGCCAGAGCAATCCACCCACGCCGTTCACAGTCCACTTGGGACGCCCACTGGGCGATCGCGCCGTGGTGAACGCCGCCGTCGTGCCTTCCCGTGAGATCGCCCTGCCGACCCGACGGTGATCCGCCGTACCAGGCCGCAGACAGCTAAGGCCCCGCAGATGCGGGGCCTTAGCTGTCTTGTTGATAAGTCAGGCCTTCGCAGCCTTGGCAGCAGCTTTCGCGGCTTGTTTACTTGCGCGGACCTTTACCAAGGAGTCCGGATCCACGATGTCTGCCACGGACAAGTACGAGCCCTCTTCACCGTAATGGCCGGCGGCCTCGCGCCAACCCTCCGCCTGGAGACCACACTGCTTTCCGAGGAGCGCCAGGAAGATCCTGGCCTTCTGGTCCCCGAAGCCCGGTAGGGCCTTCAGTCGCCGGAGTACTTCAGCCCCGCTTGGGTTGTCTCGAGTCCATATGGCGGATGCCTGGCCGTCCCAGTCCTGGTGGACCGTCTCGGCCAGTGCCTGTACCCGTCCGGCCATGGAGCCCGGGAAACGGTGGACAGCCGGAGTCTGCTTGAAGACGTCCACAAAGCCGGCCGGGTCGAAGGCCGCAATGGCGCCGGGCTCCAGGGACCCAATGCGTGAGCGGATCTTCTCGGGTCCGGCGAAGGCGGATTCCATGGTCACTTGTTGATCGAGCAGCATGCCGGTCAGCAGCGCGAAGGCGTCGTCACTGAGGAGTTGGTCGGCAGCAGCATCTCCTGTGATGTGCAGTTCCATGGGTTTATCCTCCCACCTGTCCGCGGCCATCTCCTAGGGAAGCGGTACGCGTCCGCAGGACCAGGAGACCTTGGCTGTCCCAAGGGGCCCGCTGCCGCTTCACTGCGGAACAGCGGTTGTTAGGGCTGGGCTGATGGGAAGGTACGACGGCGGGTGGTTGGCTTTGGGGGCTGGGGCGTAGCCGTATGCCGCAGCAAATTTGGGGGTCTTCATGGGAACTTCACGTGGGATTCACGTGTGTCCTCTTGCAGGGCGAGGAGTTGCTTGGGGGTGGATTTGCGTTGGGGGTTGGGGGCGTGTATTGTTTTCTGAGTCGCCGGGAGCGAAACGGAAAGCCGGAAGGTGTGTACGGTTCGGTTGGCGGCCAATAATAATCCTTCTTTTCCAATGGCCTGTTGATGGTTGCGCTGCTTTGTGTGGTGTGCTGTTTGGGTGATGTTTTGAGGGGTCTGTTGTTTGAGAACTCAATAGTGTGCCAAGTTTGTTGATACCGATTGTTTTATTGATTGGTTGAAATTTATTGCCGAATTGTCATGCACCCCCGTGTGTGGTGGTTTGGTTTTCAGCTGGTTTCAGATTTGCAGCTGCTTCTTGCCGTGATTTCCGGTGGGGGTGGTTGTGTTTCGTTTTTTGTTTTTGAACGGAGAGTTTGATCCTGGCTCAGGATGAACG
>NZ_JBIVXL010000046.1:3499-5258 GCF_044769225.1 Paenarthrobacter sp. NPDC090522 | reverse complement strand
GTGGAAATCTCATCTTGAAGCGAGCTTCCCGCTTAGATGCTTTCAGCGGTTATCCCATCCGAACGTAGCTAATCAGCGGTGCACTTGGCAGTACAACTGACACACCAGAGGTTCGTCCGTCCCGGTCCTCTCGTACTAAGGACAGCCCTTCTCAAATTTCCTGCGCGCGCAGCGGATAGGGACCGAACTGTCTCACGACGTTCTAAACCCAGCTCGCGTACCGCTTTAATGGGCGAACAGCCCAACCCTTGGGACCTACTCCAGCCCCAGGATGCGACGAGCCGACATCGAGGTGCCAAACCATGCCGTCGATATGGACTCTTGGGCAAGATCAGCCTGTTATCCCCGAGGTACCTTTTATCCGTTGAGCGACGGCCATTCCACAATGTACCGCCGGATCACTAGTCCCGACTTTCGTCCCTGCTTGAGATGTCTCTCTCACAGTCAAGCTCCCTTGTGCACTTACACTCGACACCTGATTGCCAACCAGGCTGAGGGAACCTTTGGGCGCCTCCGTTACTTTTTAGGAGGCAACCGCCCCAGTTAAACTACCCATCAGGCACTGTCCCTGACCCGGATCACGGGCCGAAGTTAGATGTCCAAAGTGACCAGAGTGGTATTTCAACGATGACTCCACCCGAACTGGCGTCCGGGCTTCAACGTCTCCCACCTATCCTACACAAGCCACTCCGAACACCAATACCAAACTATAGTAAAGGTCTCGGGGTCTTTCCGTCCTGCTGCGCGTAACGAGCATCTTTACTCGTACTGCAATTTCGCCGAGTTTATGGTTGAGACAGCGGGGAAGTCGTTACTCCATTCGTGCAGGTCGGAACTTACCCGACAAGGAATTTCGCTACCTTAGGATGGTTATAGTTACCACCGCCGTTTACTGGGGCTTAAATTCTCAGCTTCGCCCGTAAGGGCTAACCGGTCCTCTTAACCTTCCAGCACCGGGCAGGAGTCAGTCCGTATACATCGTCTTGCGACTTCGCACGGACCTGTGTTTTTAGTAAACAGTCGCTTCCCCCTGGTCTCTGCGGCCCACACCCGCTCCACAACGCAAGGTCGTTTCACGGGGCAGGCCCCCCTTCTCCCGAAGTTACGGGGGCATTTTGCCGAGTTCCTTAACCATAATTCTCTCGATCGCCTTGGTATTCTCTACCTGATCACCTGTGTCGGTTTGGGGTACGGGCAGCTAAAACCTCGCGTCGATGCTTTTCTTGGCAGCATAGGATCACCGGATCCCCCCATACGGGGGTCCCATCAGATCTCAGGCACGTGCTCGAAGCACACAGGAACGGATTTGCCTATCCCTGACCCTACATCCTTAGACCGGGACAACCATCGCCCGGCCCGGCTACCTTCCTGCGTCACACCTGTTAATACGCTTACCTCCCAGGATCAGGTCCCAGCCACCACCACAACACTGCACTTCCCGAAAGAAGCTTTGCGTTGGGTGGGGGGTGGTTAGTATCCCCCGCTCAGTATTGGCGGTTTTTCGCCGGTACGGGAATATCAACCCGTTGTCCATCGACTACGCCTGTCGGCCTCGCCTTAGGTCCCGACTTACCCAGGGCAGATTAGCTTGACCCTGGAACCCTTGATCATTCGGCGGACGGGTTTCTCACCCGTCTTTCGCTACTCATGCCTGCATTCTCACTCGTGTAGGCTCCACCGCTGGTTTCCACCGCGACTTCACCGCCCACACGACGCTCCCCTACCCATCCACACCCCTGAACCACAAAGGCTTAGGTAA
>NZ_JBIVXL010000046.1:1890-3402 GCF_044769225.1 Paenarthrobacter sp. NPDC090522 | reverse complement strand
ATATGCGTGAATGCCACAACTTCGGCGGTGTACTTGAGCCCCGCTACATTGTCGGCGCGGAATCACTTGACCAGTGAGCTATTACGCACTCTTTCAAGGATGGCTGCTTCTAAGCCAACCTCCTGGTTGTCTAAGCAACTCCACATCCTTTCCCACTTAGCACACGCTTAGGGGCCTTAGTTGGTGGTCTGGGCTGTTTCCCTCTCGACTATGAAGCTTATCCCCCACAGTCTCACTGCTGCGCTCTCACTTACCGGCATTCGGAGTTTGGCTGACGTCAGTAACCTTGTAGGGCCCATCGGCCATCCAGTAGCTCTACCTCCGGCAAGAAACACGCAACGCTGCACCTAAATGCATTTCGGGGAGAACCAGCTATCACGGAGTTTGATTGGCCTTTCACCCCTACCCACAGCTCATCCCCTCCATTTTCAACTGAAGTGGGTTCGGTCCTCCACGACGTCTTACCGTCGCTTCAACCTGGCCATGGGTAGATCACTCCGCTTCGGGTCTAGATCACGCCACTACACTCGCCCTGTTCAGACTCGCTTTCGCTACGGCTACCCCACACGGGTTAACCTCGCGACGTAACACTAACTCGCAGGCTCATTCTTCAAAAGGCACGCCATCACAACAACACAGCAAGCTGCGGCTGCTTTGACGGATTGTAAGCACACGGTTTCAGGTACTGTTTCACTCCCCTCCCGGGGTACTTTTCACCTTTCCCTCACGGTACTGGTCCGCTATCGGTCATTAGGAAGTATTTAGGCTTATCAGGTGGTCCTGACAGATTCACACGGGATTTCTCGGGCCCCGTGCTACTTGGGATACTCACCAAAAGCGGCACAACGACATTACAGTTACGGGGCTCACACCCTCTCTGGCCGGCCTTTCAAGACCGTTCACCTATGCCCATGCTCTCACCTCGCCGGTCCGGCAGAACCAACACAGCAAGTCCCACAACCCCGCCCACGCAACGCCCGCCGGCTATCACACATGGGTCGGTTTAGCCTCATCCGCGTTCGCTCGCCACTACTAACGGAATCACTCTTGTTTTCTCTTCCTACGGGTACTGAGATGTTTCACTTCCCCGCGTTCCCCCCACGCACCCTATGAATTCAGGCACGGGTCACACAATCACCATGACAGCGTTGTGCGGGGTTTCCCCATTCGGACATCCTGGGATCACCGCTCGGTTATCAACTCCCCCAGGCTTATCGCAGATTCCTACGTCCTTCTTCGGCTCCTAATGCCAAGGCATCCACCGTGCGCCCTTAAAAACTTGACCACACAAAACCACGGACAACACCCCCCAAACGGGAAGACACTGTCCTGGTTGATGCACTCAATCACTTTCGAGAGAACCACGGCCATCAAAGGCCAGGTTCTAAATCAAAGAAATTGCTACGAACACACACAACCCACAAAGGGCCACACGTGTGTGTCCAGATGCTCGCGTCCACTATGTAGTTCTCAAACAACAACCCCAACAACCACCCCCACCACACAACCCCC
>NZ_JBIVXL010000046.1:0-1793 GCF_044769225.1 Paenarthrobacter sp. NPDC090522 | reverse complement strand
AACAAGGGGCCACACACGCAGTGGGAAAACGGCCGCAGGAAAACCAAGAAACACCAAAACCATGTCCCCAGCAAAGCTGCAGAAGGTCCTGTTGCCTCAGGACCCAACAGTGCACCAAACACAACCCCCACCACCAACACCCCGGACGCGTTCCCAACAACCACAACAGTCGCCGTACTAACCCCAGGACACCAGCCCAAGAACCATGCCAAAAAAACTTTTGATTTGTTGATATTCCACCCATGAGCACCCACCGCAGAACAGACGCCTGCGCAATGGGCAACACTGACAACCACCAGCCCCGCATGCACGGAACCAGCACCGTTGTTAGCAGCTCCTTAGAAAGGAGGTGATCCAGCCGCACCTTCCGGTACGGCTACCTTGTTACGACTTAGTCCCAATCGCCGGTCCCACCTTCGACGGCTCCCCCCACAAGGGTTAGGCCACCGGCTTCGGGTGTTACCAACTTTCGTGACTTGACGGGCGGTGTGTACAAGGCCCGGGAACGTATTCACCGCAGCGTTGCTGATCTGCGATTACTAGCGACTCCGACTTCATGGGGTCGAGTTGCAGACCCCAATCCGAACTGAGACCGGCTTTTTGGGATTAGCTCCACCTCACAGTATCGCAACCCTTTGTACCGGCCATTGTAGCATGCGTGAAGCCCAAGACATAAGGGGCATGATGATTTGACGTCGTCCCCACCTTCCTCCGAGTTGACCCCGGCAGTCTCCTATGAGTCCCCGGCCGAACCGCTGGCAACATAGAACGAGGGTTGCGCTCGTTGCGGGACTTAACCCAACATCTCACGACACGAGCTGACGACAACCATGCACCACCTGTAAACCGACCGCAAGCGGGGCACCTGTTTCCAGGTCTTTCCGGTTCATGTCAAGCCTTGGTAAGGTTCTTCGCGTTGCATCGAATTAATCCGCATGCTCCGCCGCTTGTGCGGGCCCCCGTCAATTCCTTTGAGTTTTAGCCTTGCGGCCGTACTCCCCAGGCGGGGCACTTAATGCGTTAGCTACGGCGCGGAAAACGTGGAATGTCCCCCACACCTAGTGCCCAACGTTTACGGCATGGACTACCAGGGTATCTAATCCTGTTCGCTCCCCATGCTTTCGCTCCTCAGCGTCAGTTACAGCCCAGAGACCTGCCTTCGCCATCGGTGTTCCTCCTGATATCTGCGCATTTCACCGCTACACCAGGAATTCCAGTCTCCCCTACTGCACTCTAGTCTGCCCGTACCCACTGCAGAACCGGAGTTGAGCCCCGGTCTTTCACAGCAGACGCGACAAACCGCCTACGAGCTCTTTACGCCCAATAATTCCGGATAACGCTTGCGCCCTACGTATTACCGCGGCTGCTGGCACGTAGTTAGCCGGCGCTTCTTCTGCAAGTACCGTCACCCCCAAAAGGGGCTTCTTCCCTACTGAAAGAGGTTTACAACCCGAAGGCCGTCATCCCTCACGCGGCGTCGCTGCATCAGGCTTGCGCCCATTGTGCAATATTCCCCACTGCTGCCTCCCGTAGGAGTCTGGGCCGTGTCTCAGTCCCAGTGTGGCCGGTCACCCTCTCAGGCCGGCTACCCGTCGTCGCCTTGGTAGGCCATTACCCCACCAACAAGCTGATAGGCCGCGAGTCCATCCAAAACCACAAAAGCTTTCCACCCCCCACCATGCGATGAGAAGTCATATCCGGTATTAGACCCAGTTTCCCAGGCTTATCCCAGAGTCAAGGGCAGGTTACTCACGTGTTACTCACCCGTTCGCCACTAATCCCCCCAGCAAGCT
>NZ_JBIVXL010000045.1:0-6359 GCF_044769225.1 Paenarthrobacter sp. NPDC090522 | reverse complement strand
CCCCCAAAACTAGGCGAAAGCCCCACAAACGTCAGGGCCTGGCACTGGACCCTGACACCGAAGGCCTCCGACGCCCCAAAGCGCCGGAGGCCTTCAGCACACCCCCAATTCGTGTCCGAACACGGGGAGAACGCTCCCACTGCCCATATCAAAGAGGACCAACTATTGTCATCACGTACGGCCACGACCTTGGGTGAACAGTTCACTGAGAAGAGGCCAGGTTCCGGTGTTTGGGCCTACGCGTCGCTGGCAGCCGCCGCCTTGTTCTGGGCAGGGAACTATGTGATTGGCGCGCGCGCCGTGGCTGCCCTGGACCCTATGAGCCTTGCATTCCTGCGCTGGCTGCTCGCGGTGGGCCCGTTGTTCTTGATTGCCCGTTTCATGGAGCGTCCACGTTGGAGGGAAGTATTTGCCGCGTGGCCGTGGCTGGTTGCGATGGGCATCCTGGGAATGCTCGGACATGCGTTGTTGCTGTATACCGCACTCCAGTACACGGACGCCTTTACCGCCTCCGTCGTCAATGCGTTCAACCCCGCCCTGATCACCGTTGCCGCATCGATCCTTCTGCGTCAGCGGCTGTCTCTTGTCACGTTCGGTGGTGTCTTGCTGGCTTTGGCCGGGGTCCTTATTGCCCTCACTGACGGCGATATTTCGCATGTGGCGACTGCAGGCTTGGGGCTGGGTGAGTGGTTGATGATAGGGGCGATTGTGGTGTGGACCGGATACACCATCGTGGGACGCCGGGCACCTTTCGTGCCACCTATTACCGGGACAGCAATCCAGGCCGCCGTTTCCGTGCTTGTCCTGGGTTTAGTCACTGTTCTCTTGGGCGGTCCTGAACTTCCCGGAGGCCCCGGCGAGTTCTTTTCGCTGGGGTACATTGCGGTCTTTCCGTCAGTATTTTCTTACGTCTTGTGGAACCGTGCGTTGATGGTCATTCCGCCCTCCAACGCCGGCATTTTCCTGAACTTGACGACGGTCTTCACGGCCGCAATCTCTGCCGTCATGGGGTTCGTACTGACACCGGTCCAGATCCTCGGGAGCAGCATCGTCATCCTCGGGGTGGTTCTGGTCAATGGCTTTTGGCCACGGAGGCGGTGATACCTGCCAGCCTCAAACCGCCAGCTATCTGATGGCCATGTAGTAGTGGAATCCAACGCGGCTTTCATCGAGCCACGCCTCGTAGAGTTCTGTTTTCTCGAACAATCGCCTGCCATCCAACGGGCTCTGGAGCCATAAGATTTCCCCGTCCTCAGTTACGGTGTCTACGATTCCCTCGCAGACGCGTACTCCGAGTTGGCGGATTTCGACGCGGGCACCAGTCAGGGAGTGCCAGTCGTCGATTCGTCCGTTGGCCATGTCAGTACTCTGCTTTCCAGGGTTTGCCCACGACGAAGCCTTCTTGGAAAGGATCGGAGGGGTCCACGACGAGTTGGTTGAAAGAGGTAATCCAGGCCCGGCCGGCGATGCTGGGGACCACGGCATCGTATGGGCCAACGGTAGCCAGTGATTCGATGCGGGCGTCGAATTGGCTGCCGATGATGGATTCGTGCCGGAACAACTGGCCCGGTTTCAGCTCTCCGCGGGCGTGGAGCAGTGCCAGCCGGGCGGACGTGCCGGTGCCGCACGGGGATCGGTCCAGGCGTCCCGGTGAGACGATCACTCCGTTGACGGACCGGACGAGCTCCGTCCCGTCGGGATCGTGTTCGTGCAGCAAAGGCCCGGTGAACGAGGTGTTGGTGATCCCCGGGATTCGTGGATCCAAGGGATGCGTGACATCGAGTTGTTCAGCGGCGGCTTTCTTGATGCGCTGGCCCAGGTCATACAGCAGCGCTTCGTTCCGCACGTCCAACTCCACGCCAACGGAGTCTGCGTCAACGAAGGCAAACGTCATCCCGCCGTAGGCCACGTCTACGGTGATCTTTCCGAGCCCGGGCACGTCGATCTTGGCGTCCTGGTGGTAAACGAACGCGGGCTGGTTGACCAGCTTCACGCGTTCGACTTTCCCGTCCTTGCATGTGGCTTCGATGCGGATCAGTCCTGCGGGTGATTCCAGGACCAACTGGGTCTCCGGTTCGGTCATGGGCAGCATCCCGGTTTCCAACAGGACCGTGGCCACGCACATTGTGTTGGATCCGGACATGGCCGGGTACTCGGTGGACTCCAGGATGATGTAGCCGAAGTCGGCGGCCGGGTTGTTGGAGGGCAGCACGACGTTGGCGTTGTGCCAGACCGCGCCGCGGGGTTCGCACAGCAGCAGTTTGCGGAGCTGGTCCAGGTTTTCTTCGAAGTAGAGCTTTTTGTCGAGCATGGTGGCACCGGGTACCGGGCCGATGCCCCCCACCACCACTTTGCCGGATTCGCCTTCGGCGTGGGAGTCGACGACGTTGAGCGTTCGACTGAACCTCATGGGTCCCCTTTCAAGAAACCTAAAGCCCGACGGCGGCACTCCAGATTGCGGGCGGCGCCGCCGTCGGTCCGGGATGGGTCAGCGGACGTAGTCGGCGCCCGTGATGTCGATGGTTGATCCTGTGCTGTGCCGGGAGCGTCCGGATGCCAGGAAGGTGATGACTTCCGCGACGTCTTCCGGCGGCGTGACTTCACCGAGCGGCAGGCTTTCGAGCACGCCGGGGTCGTTGGCGAGGTCTCCGGCGATGTCGGTCGCTACCCAGCCAGGGGCCACAGCGTAGGCGAGGATGTTGTCCTTGCCGTAGCCGCGGGCGATGCCCTTGGTCAGGGCAAGGAGTCCTCCCTTCGCCGCCCCATAGGCGAGGTGTTCGGCGTCGTCCCCTCGATGAGCGGAGCGGCTGGTGACGTTGACGATGATGCCGCCGCCCCGTTCCTTGAACCCGAGGATCGCCCAACGGCACAGGTCTGCGGGTGCCAGGAGGTTCAGGTCGTAGTTCGCTTCCCATCCGCGTTGCCACGCTTGGCTGTCGTTGAGTTCCGACGGGAGCCAGGCCCCGGCGTTGTTGACCAGGACATCGACGCCGCCACGCCATTCGCCTGCCTCGGTCCAGACCCGCTGGCGTTCTGCCGGGTCGCGGAGGTCGCCTTGGGCCAGCAGGACGCGGTCGCCTAGTTCCACGGCAGTAGCTTGGGCCGAGTCTTTGTCACTTCCGTAGTGGAGCACCACGTGTGCCCCTTCGCGGTGCAACGCCTTCGCCGTGGCACGGCCTATGCCGCGGGACGCGCCAGTAACAAGGGCCGTCCTGCCCATGAGCATGGCCGAATGCGTGCCGGCGTCGTTCGCGGCCGTCAAGGGCGCCTTGTCGAAGACCACAGGTGCACCTTTCTGTTAGGTATCCAATGGTGCGCCCTCTCCCATTGCGGGGAAGAGGGCGCACAAGGAGGCAATGACCGCTCAGGCTCCAGGGGCCCAGATGTCGCCCACGGTGTAACCGGAGGGGAACGGGTCTGTTGGATCTAGCGTCCACTCACTGGTTCCGGTCACCCAACCACGCCCTGTGATCGTGGGCAGGACCGCTTGTCGTCCGGCCACCTCGGTGGTGCCGGTCAGGCGCCCGATGAATTCGCTGCCGATGATGCTCTTGTGGGAAAAGTCCTCACCGATGGCAAGTTGACCTCGTGCGTGCAGTGCTGCCATTCGGGCGCTGGTACCGGTTCCGCACGGTGAGCGGTCCAGGGCACCAGTCCATGTCGATGAATCGGATGGCACGAGCTTGCCGTTGGACAGCACCACGGTGTTCCTATCCTGCCTGCCGGCAACGCGGTCGCCGGTGTGCAGCATGACGAGGTTAACGCCGGCGATGCCTGGGTTCAACGGGTGCGTCACCTGGATTTGTTCCAGTGCGGCCATCTTGATCAGTGCACCAGCACGGGCAAGGTCCTTGCCTTTGTCCGGATGCAGCTCAAGTCCCAGATCCGCAACGCGCGCCTGGGCGAAGAACTGTCCGCCGAAAACGACGTCCACGGGCACCGTACCGAACTCGGGGACCAGCAGCGGGTAATCGAGTTCGACAACGAACGCCGGAACGTTGACGACGGTGACGGACAGGACCTTACCGTCGTGGACTCGAGCCACTGCCTGGACAACGCCGACAGCAGTATCAATGGTGACGACCGTTTCGGGGCCGCGTGCAGGAATAATGCCTGCCTCAATGACCGCCGTCACCGCGCAGATGGTGTTGGACCCCGACATCGGCGTGAAGCCTCCCTGCTCCAACACCACAATGCCGAAGTCGGAGCCTGCGTTCACGGGAGGCAGGAGAATCACGGCACACAGCCCCGGGTAACCGCGTGGCTCGTGAAGCATCAGCTGACGTAGCCAATCCAGGTTGTCCTTGCAGAACTGTAGGCGCTCCACCATGGTGTCGCCCTTAACCAGCCGGGCAGCGGAAGTCAGGATCCTTCCCGGCTCGCCTTCCGCATGCACCTCAATGGCTTCGAGGATCAGTTTTTCGCGCGAGCCTGCATTGGTGGCCGCGTTCCCGGGTGTCAAGAGGTCTTTGTTCAGGTGTGACATGCGTGGATTCTTTCAGGGAGTGGGGCAGAAGGCACTAGGCAGCGTGGTTTCGAGGAAGGAAACGCGCTGCCGTGAAAGGGAGAAGCGCCGGATTCTGCTTTCCCTTAAGAATGAGCCCGGTTAGTGCAGCTGCGCTGCCCGGCGCCAACGTGACACCGAGCATGCCGTGACCGGTGGAGATGTAGGTGTTGGCCAGTGTCCCCAATTTTCCAATCACGGGCATTCCGTCCGGAGTCATGGGCCGGATCCCTGCCTTCGGGGTCACTGGCTCCTTTGGAGGCTCCCATCCACGGAAGTAGGTCCGGGGTGCGCGAAGGATGGCGTCAATGCGCACCTTGTTGATCTTCTCGTCCAGACCGCCGAACTCCATGGTTCCTGCCAGTCGAAGCCTCGAATTAAAGGGAGTTACGGCGACTTTTGCGTCCGAAAGATTGACGGCCCCCTTGAGACCGTATGCGGGCACTTCCACGCTGTAACCCTTGCCAGGCCGAACCGGAAGGGGCTGATTGAAGACCTTCGACAGGGGGCCGGTCCAAGCTCCGGCCGCCAGGACGAAACGGTCGCCATCAAACCTTTGATCGCCGCTGTGAACGGCGGCAACACTATTGCCCTTAAAGGTAACCCGGTCCACGGGGGAGTGCTCGATGATCCGGACGCCAAGTTCCACCAAACGTTTGTGCAGCGCAGTGACCATGGCGCCCGGATCCACGTGACGTTCCTGTGGAAAGTAGATCCCACCGTACAGGGCGTCGGTGAGCAGCGGCTCGTGGTTCCGGACGTCGTCACCGATAAGAACCCGGGGATCCAGATCGAAGGACTTTGGCAGGTCCAGGTTGTCCAGGTGATGCTCGAGATTGTGCTTCTGGGTGAAGGCCATGAGCAGCCCCCGGTTGTGCATTTCAAAATCCATACCATCGGCCCGGTACTCGTCGAAGGTCTCGATGGTGTGCTGGGCAAGGCGCAGGTGGCCTTCGAAGCCCGCACGCTGGTCCTGGAAGTTCGAACGACGCCACATGCCGACCATGAACTTCAGAAAGTCCGGTTGCACCGACGGCCGAATGTACAACGGGCTGTCGGGGCGCATCATCCACTTCAGGGATTGGAGCACCACGCCAGGTCCTGGTACCGGCGCCGCCTCAGCCGGGACAATCCACCCGGCATTGACCTCGGAGGCGCCCAGCCCTGTGTTCCGGGCGTCAATGACAGTGACGGTTTCACCTTCGCGCGCGAGGTGGTATGCCTGGGTGAGGCCGATGACCCCGCCTCCGATGACAACGGTATGCACTGTGGTTTCCTTTCTGGCTGAATTCACTGGTCTGTGGTTTGGATTCAGCGACTACTACGATTTCGAGCGCTGCGACGCGCTTGCCGCAGCCTCTGGGCTGTGGCTTCCGTCAAAGCTGGACTCAGCGGTGACGACTCGGGATCCAGAGGCCAGGACTCCCTGCTACTGCCGGCATGAGGCTTCCCTCTCCAATGAAGCGCGTCATTGCGTCCCCGTGCACCTGGTCGAGCGGAGTCCACCAGCCGCTTTCGGGGCAATGGTCTCCTGTCCGCACGGCATGGGCGGTGGGCTGGGCAGACACCAAAGAGAGGTGACGCTTCTTCATGGGAACTCCTGATTTATGTGGTGATACCCACACGTTATGCGTGCGTGTCCTGCCGGATGGATAGACATGTGTCGTTTTGTTGGTGGTGGTGGTGACATTTGTAGGGCGGTGTGGGGGTGGGTGTGGTGGTTAGGTTGGTGGTGAGCGACCGGCGTTGTCCGTTGATGATTTGAAAGTGAGTTCTGGCATGTCAGTTAATGAAGATCTTCCCGTGGTGTCCCACTGGATCGGGGGCGTGGAGTCGTCGTCGGCGGGTGAGCGTA
>NZ_JBIVXL010000044.1:0-6473 GCF_044769225.1 Paenarthrobacter sp. NPDC090522 | reverse complement strand
CGATCATCATCCCTGCCATCCCAGTCGTGGATTCAGACACGGCCGTCTCCTTCAGATCAGGCCAGACCCCACACACCGTTATTCAGACAGTCCCCTCATTGATTGCCGGTTTGGGCGAACCCTCTCTATCACTTGCTTCAGGGAAGTGATGAAGGATCGGCGGATGGGGGCGGTTTGGAGAGAAAGGGTCAGCCGAAAAGGGCGGTTTGGTGAGAGAGGGTCAGCCGAAAAGGGCGGTTTGGTGAGGGAGGGTCGGTGGAAACGGGCGGTTTGGTGAGAGAGCGTCGGGGGTGGGGGTTTAGCGTTTCGTAGCTGCGGCGCGCCACAGGTGCATGACCGCATAGGAGCGCCACGGACTGACTTCCCGGAAGTCCGGACTCAATTCCGAACCCGCCGCACGCGAACCGGGCGGCAGTACTTTCAGTCCGTTGCGCACAGCGGCGTCGTTGCCAAGGAAAACGTCAGGGGCTCCGAGCACGCGCATGGACACGTAACCAACGGTCCAAGGCCCGACGCCGGGGAGCGGCAACAGCTTCCGGGTCAAGGTCGCTTCGTCGTCGCCATAGCCGAAATCGAGGCTGCGGTCGGCCATGGCGGCCGCCGCGGACACCACTGAATCGATCCGCCGCTGCGGTCCGCGGAGGAGTTCCCTGCCGTGTTCGGCGAGTTGTGCCGCCGTCGGGAACAAGCGGTCCAGTCCCGGGCGGCCCGTATCGGCAGGGGTTCCGGCGGCCGATAGTTGGGTAAGCGCCGTTCGTGCCGCAGCCACGGTGATCTGCTGCCCGATCATGGCCCGGATCAGCAGCTCCTGGGGATCCACGGCCCCGGGAAGCCTGATCCCCGGGACGGCCCGGACGCCCGGTTCAAGCCGCGGGTCGCCTGCGAGGGCTTCATCGATGGCGACGGGATCGGCGTCGAGATCGAACAACCGGCGGACCCGGCTCAGCAGTACCGGGAGGTCGTGGAGGTCGGCAACCGTAGCCGCAAGTTGCAGCCGGGACCTGGTGCCGGCTGCCTCGGGATCGTAGGACACAGTAAACGTGGTTTCGCCGCGGGGGAGCCGGAGGGTCCTGGAATAGTGGCGGCGTCCGTCCGGCCCCACGCCGGCCGCCTCGATCCCGGGAACCGCGCGCACTGCGAGGAAGTCGAAGATCCCCGGGTCAAAGGGTTCCCGGTAAGGCAGGTTCAGGGTCAGTGTTGCCGGTGGCACGGTTTCGTCGCCGTGGCGGGGGACCAAGCGTGGCGCACTGGCGCGTAACGCCGTGGGAGTCATGGCGAAGACCTCGCCGATGGTGTCGTTGAATTGCCGCACGCTGTTGAAGCCTGCCGCAAACGCGACATCGGCGAACAGCATGTCGGTGGAGACCAAGAGCGTCCGGGCCGTTTGAGCGCGGCTGGCCCGAGCCAGCGACAGGGGACCCGCACCGAGTTCGTGGCTCAGGATCCGGTTCAACTGACGCGCAGAGTACCCCAGCCGGTGGGCCAGTCCGTCTACGCCTTCACGGGTGATGACGCCGTCGTTAATCAACCGCATGGCTCGGCCGGCTACATCGGAGCGGAGATTCCAGGCCGGCGTGCCGGGGACGGCCTCGGGCAGGCATCGCTTGCAGGCGCGGTAACCGGCTTCGTGTGCTGCCGCCGAGGTTTCGTAGAAGGTGACGTTCTCGGCTTTGGGCGTCCTGGCCGGACACGACGGCCGGCAGTAGATCCCCGTGGAACGGACCGCGGTGAAGAATTGTCCGTCAAAGCGGGGGTCGCGGGCGTCGATTGCCCTGTAGCGCTGCCAGAAGTCCATGGCTCCATCCTGTCAGTCGACAGACGCCGCTGCTAGCGGAAATCGGACATGGCCGCGGAGCCTGGTTGCTAAGGTCTGAGACATGGCAGCTACCGACGCACACGGCATCCGCGACGTCCTGTCAGGAGACCCGCGGACCCTCGCGCCGTTTGTCCTCGGAGCGGTGCTCACCCACTACTCGGAGTCCGGTCCCGTGTCTGTCCGGCTCACGGAGGTGGAGGCGTACATGGGTCCGCGCGGCTCGGCCCATCCGGACCCCGGCTCGCACACGTACGGAGGTCGGACGGCCCGGAACGCACCCATGTTCGGGCCGCCGGGATTCCTCTACGTCTATTTCACGTATGGCATGCACTACTGCGCCAACATAGTTTGCGGGCCGGAGGGGGCACCTTCGGCCCTGTTGCTCCGCGCCGGCGAAATCGTGGCAGGCGAAGAGTTGGCCGCGGTCCGCCGCCCTGCGTCGAAGGCGCACAAAGACCTGGCCAGCGGGCCGGCCCGGCTCGCGTCGGCGTTGGGACTCACGACGGCGGACTCAGGCCGTGACGCGCTCGCGGCACCTTTCAGCCTGTGGTTGCCGGAGTCACCGGCGGCTGCCGTCGCCAGCGGACCGAGGGTGGGCGTTGCCGGTCCGGGTGGGACCACGGAATACCCGTGGCGTTTCTGGATCGAGGACGATCCCACGGTGTCCCGCTACAAAGCCGCACGGCCGCGCCCCCGCCCCTCCACTGCCTGATCCAACGCCACGACGCCCCGTCGACGCGCCGGCTATCCACCAGATGGCCCGTACCCCACGCGTTTACCAAAATCGCTGTAGAATGGACGGTCTGTCTTTTGCGATAGGGGTTACGGTTTCGATGCACGACGCTGATTTGGTTCACGAGCAGGAATACGTTGCCGGGTTGTATGCCCGGCTCGATGAGCTGCGCGAAGAGAAGCGCACCCAACTGGCGCAGGTGCGCAAGGCCGGTGCCGTGGGAACCATGCAGAACGTTTCGGAACGTGACGCGTTCGCCGCGCTGTACGAGGACCGCCTTGCCCAACTCGACGCCGTCGACGATCGCTTGGTTTTCGGGCGCTTGGACCTGGATTCCGGCGAGGCCCAGTACATCGGCCGCATCGGGCTGTCCACGGCAGATCTGCAGCGGCTCATGGTGGATTGGCGTGCCCCCGAAGCCGGCCACTTCTACCAGGCCACGGCATTCGACCGCCAAGGTGTGCGCCGTCGTCGTCATCTGATCCTCCAAGGCCGCGACGTCAAGGCGATCGAAGATGACGTCCTGGACGCAGACATGCTGGCCGACGACGATTCGCTGCAGGGCGAGGGGGCCCTGCTCGCCGCCCTGAACTCCAAGCGCACCGGCCGCATGTCGGACATTGTCGGCACCATCCAGTCCGAGCAGGACAGGATCATCCGTTCGTCGATTTCCGGCGCATTGGTTGTCCAAGGTGGTCCCGGAACGGGTAAGACCGCTGTTGCCCTGCACCGTGCCGCCTATCTGCTCTACACCCACCGTGACCGCCTCAAGAGCGCGGGCGTGCTGCTCGTGGGACCGTCGTCGTCGTTCATGCATTACATCGAACGCGTCCTGCCCTCCCTCGGTGAGACCGGCGTGGTCATGGCGAGCCTCGGCCGGCTCATGCCGGGAATCCACGCAGTACCGGAAGAGAACGCGGACATTGCCGCCCTCAAGGGCAAGCTGGACATGGCAACCGTGGTGGCCAACGCGGTGGCCAACCGGCAGCGGACCCCCGGCAAGGACCGGATCCTTGAGGTCGATTCGCGCAAGCTGACCCTCACCGAGCGGCAGGTCCGGCGCGCCCGCGACAAGGCGCGCGCCACCGGCAAGCCTCACAACGAGGCCCGCCTGACGTTCATCAAGATCCTGCTCCGCGAACTCACCGAGCAACTGACGGACCAGGTTGAGGCCGCAAACATCGGCAACAACGCCGATCGCGCCTACCTCGCCGAGGACGTTCGGACCGCCCGCGACGTGCGCATCATGCTCAACCTGTGCTGGATGCCCATGACCCCGGAGAAACTCGTTTCCGAGCTCTTCAGCAAGCCGCAGATCCTGGAGGCCTGCACTCCGCATCTGACCCCGGAACAGCGCTTGCTGCTGCAGCGGCCGGCGGACGCCCCATGGACCGAAGCCGACGTTCCGCTCCTGGATGAGGCCGCCGAACTGCTGGGCGAGTTGGACCCGGCAGCCGGCAGGGGACTGGCGCAGCAGGAGGCGGACCGTGCCCGCGACCTAGCCAACGCCAAGCAGACACTGGCCAACATGGAAGCCATGGGAGTGGACGTCCTCATGACCGCCGAGGAACTGGCGGACCAGAACCAAGAGCGCGAAGGCCGTCTCACGGCAGCCGAGCGGGCTACCAGCGACCGTTCGTGGGCCTTTGGCCACATCGTGGTTGACGAGGCCCAGGAACTTTCACCCATGCAGTGGCGGCTGCTGGTGCGCCGCTGCCCGCTGAAGTCGTTCACGATCGTGGGCGATATCGCCCAGACGAGCGCCGCGGCCGGTGCCAATTCGTGGCAAAGCGCGCTGGCGCCGTTGTTTGGTGACCGTTGGACGCTCGAGGAACTTACGGTCAATTACCGCACGCCGTCCCAGATCGCAGAAGCCGCCGTGCGCATGGCCAACCGTGCAGGTCTGGTTGTCTCCGCACCCAAGGCCGTGCGGGAGGGCAAGTGGTCGCCGATCGTCGACCGCGTGGATGCGGATGCCATCGTGTCGCGCCTGGTGGATGTCCTCCCCGAGGAAATCGAAGCGATCGACGGCGGCCTGCTCGCGGTGATTGCCGATGGGCAGCTGCTTCCGCAAGCCACGACAGCCCTCCGGGAAGTCTACGGACGCCGTATCGGCACGGGTGCCGGCAGTTACGAGCAAGACATCGTGGTCATCAGTCCCAAGGAAGCCAAGGGCCTCGAATTTGACGGCGTCGTGGTGCTGGAACCTGCTGCCATGCTCAACCACGAACACGGGAAGGTGGGCGACCTCTACGTCGCCATGACCCGGCCCACCCAGCGCCTCCGTCTCATCACCGCCGCGCCCCTCCCGGCCGGCATCGAACGCTAGGAAAAACGGCGTGGGCAATCCTGCTAACTTAGAACTCGTGTCACACGTAAACAGCCTCGAGTCCCAACAGAACGATCCCGCCTTTGCCAATATCTGGCAGGAGCTTAAATGGCGCGGCCTGGTCCACGTTTCCACTGACGAAACGGAACTGGAAAAGCTGCTCGCGGGGGACCCGATCACCTATTACTGTGGCTTCGACCCCACGGCTCCGTCACTGCACCTTGGCAACCTCGTCCAACTCCTGGTGATGCGCCGCCTGCAGTTGGCTGGCCACAAGCCGCTGGGTCTCGTGGGCGGCTCCACCGGGCTGATCGGCGACCCGCGCCCGACGGCGGAACGCACCTTGAACACCAAGGACACCGTTGCCGAGTGGGTCGGGTACCTTCAAGGCCAGGTGCGTCGCTTCCTCAGCTTCGAGGGCGACAACCAGGCCCGGATGGTCAACAACCTTGACTGGACGGCGCCGTTGAGCGCCATCGACTTCCTGCGCGAGATCGGCAAGCACTTCCGCGTGGGCACCATGCTCCGCAAGGACGCCGTGGCCTCGCGCCTGAGCTCGGACGAAGGCATCAGCTACACGGAGTTCAGCTACCAGATCCTGCAGGGCATGGACTACCTGCAGCTTTTCCGTGACTACGGTTGCGCCTTGCAGACGGGTGGTTCGGACCAGTGGGGCAACCTCACCAGCGGTACTGAGCTCATCCGCAAGGTGGAAGGCAAGAGCGTCCATGCCTTGGGCACGCCGCTCATCACCAACTCCGACGGCACCAAGTTCGGCAAGTCCGAAGGCAACGCCATCTGGCTCGATGCCGCCATGTGCAGCCCTTACACGTTCTACCAGTTCTGGCTGAACACGGCTGACGCCGACGTGGTGGACCGCCTCAAGGTCTTCACGTTCCTCACGCGTGCCGAGATCGAGGAGCTGGGTCAGTCCGTGGAAGAACGACCGTTCGCACGCGAGGGCCAGAAGAAGCTTGCCTTTGAGGTCACGTCCTTGGTTCACGGTGTTGACGCGACGGAGAAGGTCATCGCGGCATCCGCAGCTGTTTTCGGCAACGGCGACTTGTCCGTACTCGACGAGCAAACCCTCGCCGCAGCAACCGCAGAACTCCCGTCCGCCAAGATCGGCAGCGACTCCCTGGGCATCATCGACCTGTTGGTTGCCTCCGGCCTCTCGGACAGCAAATCCGCTGCCCGCCGCACTGTCGGAGAAGGCGGCGCCTACGTCAACAACGCCAAGATCTCTGATCCTGATGCCGTTATTGGCCAGGACCAGTTGCTTCACGGCCGGTACCTCCTGCTGCGCCGCGGCAAGAAGAACCTGGCGACGGTAGAGGTTTCCGCCTAGCCGCTCACCGTTCCGCTTGTCCTGTTTGTCCTGCTTGTTGTAAAAGGCCGGCACCCTGTGTGGGTGCCGGCCTTTTGCGTACCTGCCGTTCCCCCTTTGGGATGCTCTCTCATTGAATCGCCTGTTTTGGGTGTCGCTTTCTCGCTGGCCTCTTGTTTCGGTGTCTATCTGGGGTTCGACGGCGGGTGTTGGGTTGGGTGCTGTGGTGGCTGGTTGGTGGTGGTTCAGTTGTGTGATGGGGTTCACG
>NZ_JBIVXL010000043.1:0-8074 GCF_044769225.1 Paenarthrobacter sp. NPDC090522 | reverse complement strand
TCAACGCGTTCGCCATCACGTTCGCCGGACGGTTCGAAAGAACCACCAACTAATGAAAACCGCCGGAACCCACACACCGTATATCGGACAGACCCAGCGTTGGGGGTTTAAGGGGTGGTCGGTGAGAGAGCGTTGGGGTTTAGGGGGTGGTCGGTGAGAGAGCGTTGGGGTTTTAAGGGGTGGTCGGTGAGGGAGCGTTGGGGTTTAGGGGGTGGTCGGTGAGAGAGCGTTGGTTCATGTGGGGTTGGCCGGGGCTTAACCGGGGGCCGGTAGCGTCGGCGGCGTGCGGGGTGATTTCACGGCTGGGGAGAACGTACGACGGCGGTATGTCGCCTTGGGGGACTCGTTCACCGAGGGCGTTGGCGACCGGAGCGCCGTGCTGCCCAACGGTGTGCGCGGCTGGGCGGACCGGGTGGCCGAAAAGTTGGCCAAGGCTGAGCGGGGCTGGGAGTACGCCAACCTCGCCGTGCGCAGCAAGCGTCTCCGACAGATCATCGATGAGCAGCTTGAACCGGCGCTGGCCATGGAGCCCACGCTCATCACTCTTTACGCCGGCGGCAACGACATCCTGGATTTCGGCACGGACATGGAAGCCCTGCTGAACGATTACGAACTCTTCGTCGCCAGGCTTGCCGGGACCGGTGCAACCCTGGTGCTCTTTACCGGCTACGACGTCAAAGTGTCCGCGGTCCTGGAACCGTTCAAGAAGCGCAACACCCAGTACAACCAGAGGGTCCGCGATGTCGCGGAGAAATACGGCGCGATCCTGGTGGACTATTGGTGCTTCGACGCCTACCACGATCCCCGCATGTGGGCAGCGGACCGGCTGCACATGTCCAAGGCCGGTCACAAGTACTTGGCCGCGCGCGTCCTGGACCAACTGAACGTGCCGCACAAAATTTCGCCCAAGGAATGGGATCCGCCCACCCGGATGGGCCTGCGCGAGTGGGAACGCAAGCAACGCCGCTGGGTCAACGACTGGGTGCTGCCGCTGTTCGGACGCAAGCTGCGTGGCGTCACGCTGGGGGATTCCCTGAGCCCGCGGTGGCCGCAGCCCGTCAAGGTTCCCCGGAAGGGTGGGCTCAAGAAACTCATGGAAGAGGCCAACACGTGAAGCAGCCCATAAGGTTCGTGGCCCTGGGCGATTCCTTCACGGAAGGAGTGGGGGACAACGATCTCCGTTTGCCCAACAATTGCCGCGGTTGGGCGGACAGGGTGGCGGAAGAGCTCGCGCGCCACGATCCTGCCACCCGCTACTCCAACCTCGCCATTCGGGGCCGCCGTCTCCAGCGGATCATCAATGAACAAATCGAACCGGCCCTGGCCATGCAGCCAACAGTGGTCACGTTCTACGCCGGCGGCAACGATCTCCTGATGGCCCGCCTGAACCTGGCCCGGCTCATGCAGGACTACGAACAGGCAGTAAGGCGCATCAAGGCCAGCGGCGCCACGGTGGTGCTCTTCACCGGGTACAACGTGCCGCTCTCACCGTTGCTCGAACCGCTGAAGCTGCGCACGGCCATCTACAACAGGCACATCCGCCGCATCGCCGCCGCGTACGGGACGCTGCTGGTGGACTATTGGTGCTTCGAGAAGTTCCAGGATCCGCGCATGTGGTCTCCCGACCGCCTGCACATGTCCCGGCCCGGCCATTGCTACATGGCCAAGAAGGTGCTGGAAGTCCTCGGTGAGCCGCACAACCTGACGTCGCCGGCATTCCCGCCGCCGCGGTCGCGGACGTTTACGGAAAACATCGCCGACGACGTTTCCTGGCTTAAGCGCGACGTCGGGCCCTGGCTTTCGCGCAGGGTCCGTGGAGTGTCCAGCGGCGACCGCCTGGGCGCGCGGTGGCCGGAACTCATGCCAGTGGTGCTCCCGGAGAAACTGGGTACTGCGAAGGCACGGCCTCAGGAATCCAGCAGGTTCTCGTAGCCGTCGGCGACGCTGGTGGCCGTGAACTCGATGATTTCGAAGTCAGCTACACCGTTGCTGTAGAAGGGATCCTTGGACAGTGACTCATCCAAGGTGATCCGGTCCGCATTGGAGAGCAGGACTCCGCCGATGGCCGGAACGCGACGTCCGGACGCAAGGAACACACCGGCGTCGAACGCATCCTTAAGCCAGGCCATGTGACCGGGCCTGTGGAAGTCGACGATTTCGTCGGGAACTTTGTAGGTCAAGGAGACTACGAACATGTGGCCAGCCTACCGTTTGGGCGGTCAAACACTGATGAAACCGGGGATTCTCCTAAGATGGACCCATGACTGAACCCCGCTGGCTGAACGCTGACGAACGCCGTGCCTGGTTGGCCCTGCTAAGCATCAATACTTTGCTTCCCGCAGCACTGGATACGCAGCTTCAATCGGCCGGGAAACTGTCACTGTTCGATTACAACGTGCTCGCGATGCTGTCCGAAACCGAGGGACGTTTCCTGCCGATGAGCGAGCTGGCGGCCCGCACCAGCGCATCCCTTTCACGCTTGTCGCACGTGGTCACCAAACTCCAGAAACGTGGATGGGTGGAGCGGCAAGCGCACCCCCGCGATGCCCGCGTCACCGTTGCCCACCTGACCGAGGCAGGCATGAACACCATTGTGTCGCTCGCGCCGGCCCACGTGGAGTCGGTGCGCACGCTCATGATGGACTCCCTCAGCACGGAAGACGTTGCCGATTTGGCCCGCATCGGCGAGAAGATTGTGGCGCGGCTGGACAACAACCACTGGATCCTCCGGGACGCGCAGGCCTAGGGACTTTGTAGGCCACAGTGCGCGGGTGGCAGACTGGCGGCATGGAATTTTCTGCGCGCTATGTTGCCTTGGGGGATTCGTTCACGGAGGGTGTCGGCGACGCCGATGCCACCCGCCCCAATGGGGTCCGCGGTTGGGCTGACATCGTGGCCGGGCAGCTTGCACGCAGCAACGAAGGCTTCGGTTACGCCAACCTGGCCATCCGCGGCAGGAAACTGCGGCAGATCATGGCCGAACAGGTGGATGCCGCCGTCGAACTCAGACCCACTCTGGTGACCCTGTACGCGGGTGCGAACGACATCCTGCGGCCCAAGATCGATATTGACTCGCTGCTGCAGGATTACGACGCCGGCATCGCCAAGTTAAGCGCGACGGGCGCAACGGTGGTCCTTTTTACCGGTTTCGATGCCCAGAGTTCCAAGGTCTTCAGCACCATGCGTGGCCGGACTGCGATCTACAACGAACTGGTCCGCGAAATCGCAGAGCACCACGGGGCTTTGTTGGTGGACTACTGGCGCTTCGATGAATACGACGATTGGCGCATGTGGGACACCGACCGTATGCACATGTCCACCGCCGGGCACCTGAACATGGCCAAGCGCGTGCTGGAGGTTTTGGAGCACGAGCACGTGATCGAGATTCCGGAGATGGCACCGGAGCGCCTCCTGAGCCGCTCCGAGGCTGTGCGGGAAAACGCCAAGTGGGTGCGGGAGTTCGCAGTTCCCTGGGTGGTCCGCCGCGTGCGGGGCACGTCCTCCGGGGATGGACTGAACCCCAAGTTTCCGGAGTTGGTCCGGCCGCTGTAGCCGTCCTAGGCGGCGCTGCGGAACCCGGGCGTTGCCATCAGCGTGTTTTCTTTGCGGACGGCCAAAACCTCCACGCCCCACTTGTCGACGGCGAGATCCAGCATCCGCGTGCCGCCGGCCACGATTGCCGTTGCCAGCACGTCGGCCGTGACGATCTCCTCTGCCGCCACTGTCACTTGGAGGAACTCCGGTGGCGCAGTGCCCACAGCCCAAATGTGTTCCCCGCGTTCCGCTGATCCGGACGTTGCCACGGCACTCAAACCGGCTTTGCTCCCCGGTCCGAGGGGATAGGCGCCCAACATTGCCTGCCGGTCCATCGGATCAACAATCCCGGCCAGCCACGGTTGCCCCGATCCCGGAGAACCGCTCACAATGACGTCCCCGCCGGCATTGAGGCACCAATCATGCAGGCCAAGGGCAGCCAAGGTGAGGGCAGCTTCGCGCATGGCTTGGGCCTTGACGATCCCGGACAGGTCCAGGATTCCGTCGGGCCGTTCCGCAGTGAAGGCGCCTTGAGTGGCCAATCGCCATTCCGTCGCCTCGGCATAACTCGCCTGCATGGACTCGGAGGCGTACGGAAGGGTCAGTTCGCCGCGGGCCAGGCGGCTGGCTTCGGAGCCCTCCCGGTACAGGCTGAACGTCAGGTCCAGTTCGGCAAAGATGGTCCCAACGACGTCGACGGCGGATTCGAGTTCGTCGACGGCCGTTTGGGCGTAGTTTCCGCTCGCCACCGTCAGGCTCACCACGGTGCCCATGCTGCGGAACGTGCGGGCCCGGAGCTGCTGTCCGTTAGAAGTGGGCTGCATCGAGGGCCGCCTGGAGGGACGTGAGGTAGGCGTCGCTGGTTACTGTTGCGCCGCCCACGGTCTGAACGGAGGCCGATTGCGCCTGGAGGACTTCCGAGCGCAGCACAGGAGCGGCCCGGCTGCTGATCTGGGCGGACTTCCTTTCGGCATCGGTCAGCTGGAGCGCGGTGACCTCGGTGATCTTTCCGCCTTGGATGGTCACCTGGACCTGGACTGTACCGAAGCGGGTCTGGACCGCCGCGCCGTCGTAAGTTGCCGCCGTCGTACTTCCGCCGGTGGTGCCACCGGAACTGGTGCCGGTGCCGCCTGCCGTGCCGGTGCCGCCTGCCGTGCCTGTGCCGCCTGCCGTGGCACTGCTGCTGAGGCTCGTGGTGGTAGCCGTGCCGGTGTCGGCCACGTGCGCTCCGGACTGCCAACCCGCCAGGAGGATTCCCGCGGAAGCAACCGCGGTGGCCATTGCTGCTCGAAGTCTCACCAGTCGAACCTTTCGTAGTGGAGTTGTTCTGCCGGAACGCCGGCAGCTGTGACATCGCGGATCACTGCTTCCGACCACGCTGCAGGGCCGCAGACGTACACATCGGCGTTGGCGATTCCCGGCGCGTAGGACGTGAGGTTGAATCCCGACTGGACCGCCGACTGCGGCAGCCAGCGGTGGTTGCCGGCCGATCGGGGACCGGTCAGGTGGAAGAGCGTGACGCCGCGGGCCTGGCACAAGGCCATGATTTCCTGGCCCAGGAAGAGCTCGGAGGCGTCATGCCCCCGGAGCAGGACAGTGGCGTTGCCGGGCTTGAACGGCGTGGATTCGAGCAAGGATCGCAACGGTGTGATGCCGATTCCGGCGCCGATCATCACCACGTGGTTGCGGGCGCGGGCAGCTGTGCTGAACATTCCGTATGGTCCCTCGATGGCCACTTTGGTGCCGGGACGGAGGCGGGCCAGTTTGGCCGAACCGTCTCCGAGGTTCCGGACCGTGACGCGCAGTTTCCCTGCTTGGCCCGGCGCTCCCGGTACAGGCTCGGCTGACAGGCTGAACGGGTGGGCTTCCCTCCAATACCCGGGGGCCAGGAACCGCCAGAAGAAGAACCTCCCACCGGAACCGGACAAACGCTCCAGATGCAATCCACTCATCTCGATGCTGAACACATCCGGGGCCACCCGGACCACGCGGCTGACCGTGAGCTGGTGCCTGAAGGTTGCGATGATGGGCTGGACCACGCGGTAGGACGCGAGGGCCACGCCTGTCGCGATGCAGAAGACCATCCAGTACCACCGCTGCCACGTGCCTTCGGCAAAAAGGCCGCCGACGCTGAACTGGTGCGGGATCGCCGTCGCCACGGCTGCGTAGGTGAGCAGATGGATGGCGTACCAGAACTCATAAGGGAACTTTCGCCTGACGGCCACAAGTGACGTCACCACGACGGCGATGAACAAGGCCATGGCGACAAACGCCAGCCACATGTCCGGCACGTTGACCCAGAGCGATACTGATTCACTGATGGGGTCCAGCCCCTCGGCCATGCCGTAGCCGACCGCGATCAGGAGCCCGTGGGCGAGCAGAAGGTACGACGCCGGCTTGCCCAGCTTCTTATGGACCTCGAGTGCGCGGTCGTGCCCGATGGTGTTACCGATGAACGGGATCCGCGCCGCCAGCAGGAGCATGAGCAGCACCAGGTCCATGCCCACCAAACCCGCCACGATGCCCAGGTTCGTCGCTGCTCCGGCGAGGGTGGTGAAGCCCGTCGCGCCGCCGTCGGCGAGCCACAAGGCCACCGCCGCCACCGGCGACAACCACGCGAGGACGCCCAGGACATCCCTCCTCGCCAGCCGCCGTCGGGCCTGTGGATTAAAGCGTTCGACGGCGGCGGGTGCGGTCCGCGGGGCCGGCGAAGGGGGTTCCTGCGCGGGTTCTTCCGCAGCAGCCCGGGGTGTCAGTAGCGATGTCATGAATCAAGACTCGCCGCGCATCCTTTCGATCTGCTGTGAAAGGGCTAGAGCGGGCTTATGATTCCTGATTGGTCTTAATTTGGCCGTGCCCGTAGAATAGTTAGGCGCTAGGTAGTGCGGAGCGTGTGCAATTGCTCCGGTTGGCGGTAAATGTCGGTCTGACTGACATCCCGTGGGCCGGTAGTTAGGGGCTCAAGTTGCGTGCATCCCTGTATTCGCCCAGTATCCCAGGATCTGCTGCAGTGGTTTCCACTGCCCTGTTCTGAAACCTTCTCTTGCCGCGTCATTGCGGATGGATGTGGACTGGACGCGGACGCTGCCTGTCGCACGGTACTGCAGGAAGATCCTGCACGCCGTTACATCAAATTTTTTGGAGGAGAGTCATGGCAGCACACTGCCAAGTGACCGGAGCCGAGCCGGGCTTTGGACACAGCATTTCGCACTCGCACCGCCGCAACAAGCGCCGGTTCGATCCGAACATTCAGAAGAAGCGTTACTGGGTTCCGTCCCTGCGCCGCAACGTCACCCTGACGCTGTCGGCCAAGGGCATCAAGGTAATTGACGCACGAGGCATCGACGCGGTCGTCGCCGAGATCCTGGCACGAGGAGTAAAGCTCTAATGGCAAAGGACAAGGACGTACGTCCCATCATCAAGCTCAAGTCCACTGCGGGCACGGGCTACACCTACGTTACGCGCAAGAACCGTCGTAACGACCCGGACCGCCTGGTCCTGAAGAAGTACGACCCCAAGATTCGCCAGCACGTCGAATTCCGAGAGGAGCGCTAAACACATGGCTAAGAAGTCCAAGATTGCTCGCAACGAGCAGCGCAAGGTCATCGTAGAGCGCTACGCTGCCAAGCGCCTCGAGCTGAAGAAGACCCTGGTTGACCCCAACGCGTCTGACGAAGCCCGCGAAGCTGCACGCCTCGGCCTGCAGAAGCTGCCCCGCAACGCCTCCCCGATCCGTCTGCGTAACCGCGACCAGATCGACGGCCGTCCCCGCGGCACCTTCCAGAAGTTCGGTATCTCCCGCGTTCGCTTCCGCGACATGGCTCACAAGGGTGAGCTGCCGGGTATCACCAAGTCTTCCTGGTAAGCACCTAGCTCTCTAAAGAGGCCGGTAACCGTCATGGTTGCCGGCCTTTTTGGTGTTTAACGCGCCGTTGCTTGGTGCTTAGCGCGCCGTTGGCTTGGTGCTTGACGTGCCGTTGGCTTGGTGCTTCGTGCCGTGGCGTGCCTGCCTTCCCGCCCAATCGCCGCCTCCCCTTCCGGACGCTCTCTCACCGAACCGCCGTTTCCGCCGGATGCTCTCTCACGGAATCGCCGTTTCCGCCGGACGCTCCCTTCTTGGTTGGCTGTGATGGGGTTCACGAGGGTTGGTTTTGGTTGTTTGTGGGTTTTTTGTCGGGTTGGTGGTCTGGTTTGCGGTGTGTTTTCGGGGTTTTTGTGTGGAGTTGGGGTGGATTTGTGTGGGGGCTGGTTGGCGTGTAATGTTTTCTGAGTCGCCGCGAGGGAGACAGCGTGAAGCTGGGTACCGCGGGTGGCAAACCCCCTTTGATAACGGCCTGAAAAACGGTGCGCTTTCGAGCGTGTCAGTTATCGGGTGGGGCCGATGATCGGTTCGGGAATAGCGGTAACGCTGGTTTGCGAAGTTTCGGTTGATCGGGTAAGTTTGGAAAGTTGCTCCGGAGCGATCTGGTGGCCTGTGTGGTTGCTGGTGGTGCTGGTTAGTGTCTGTTGTTTGAGAACTCAATAGTGTGCCAAGTTTGTT
>NZ_JBIVXL010000042.1:0-8809 GCF_044769225.1 Paenarthrobacter sp. NPDC090522 | reverse complement strand
CTCTACCGCCTCAAACCCACCACCGATTCCCATAAACCAACCCTGACACCACCCCCACACCCACAGAACAACCCACAACGCCTATGTGGAAAACCAAGGTGGAAACCTTTCCAACAGACAGGTGTCCAACGAAAATGATGCCTCCGCTGGACCCAGCGGAGGCATCATCTGGTCTTACTCAGCTACAAAGCCCTACTCACACGCGACGCCGTCCTTGTCCCTGTCGAGTGCCGCGCGGTATCCAGGCTGTCCGGCGTAGAGCGGAGCGGCCCCAGCCGCCTTCGCGGCCGCGCAGTTGGCGTAGTAGGCAGGAGCAGGAGCAGGAGCGGGAGCTGGAGCCGGGGCCGGAACGACAGCCGGCGCGGCTGGTGCCGGGGCTGGAGCCGCCGGCGCAGGGGCTGCGGGTGCGGGCTCAGCTACCGTCGCGGGAACAGTTGCCGGAGTCGGCGTGGGCGCAGGTGCTGGGGCCTTTTCGTTGGTTGGCGCAGCCTGGTTCGGGCAATCCGCAAGGATCCGGGCCATGGCATCGTGCTCGGCCTGCGTTACCCAGAGGCTGTAGGTGGCCTTGACGGAGATCTGCCGCGCAACGTATTCACAGCGGAACGACGTGCTCGGCGGCAGCCAGGTGGCGGCGTCGCCGTCGCTCTTCTGTTGGTTGGTGGGACCATCGGTGGCCTGCAGGTTAAGGGGGTCGTTCGCCAGCGCGGTACGTTGTTCCAAGCTCAACTTCTTTGCGCCCTTCTGCCAGGCATCGCTGAGTGCTACCACATGGTCGATTTGCACGGCGGTGCTGGTGGTTGCACCACGAAGGAAGTCGATGGACTTGGCGGTGTAAGGGTCCGCGAGCATCCCACTCTGGATTTTGCAGGGGACGCTGTTGGTGTATGCCACTTGGGTGAGGTCGCGCTTGAGGATGTCATTGCGGGTATCGCATCCGTTGCGGTCAACGTCAGCCCATGCCTGGCCAAACTGTTCGCGTTCATATCCCGTCTTCGGGGCACGGCCCTTGACGGCAAGGGTTGCCAGGATGTCGAGGGCTTTGGAAGCGTAGGCCGGCTGGGCGTGCGGAGCTTTGTAAGTGGCGCTGGCAGCGAGTTCAGTCGTGGTCTCGGGGTCCATCGGTGCGACGGAATCAGACTCCGAGGGCGTTGGAGACGGAGTAGCGCTGGCGGAGGTGCTGGATTCCACCAACTTCTGGGCTTCGGCAGCAGCCGGTGATGCCTCAAGGTTCTCCTTGGGCTTGGCCGGGCTCAGGGCGGCCCCCACGACGAACAAGACCAATGCGCCGGTCAGCACGATTGCCCCGGAACGACGACCACCGGGCACCAGCGCCCACGAGCGTCGTCCGGTAGCGGCGACGTAGATACCGGTCACCAGGGCAAAGAGCCCCAACATGATGAGAACCCCACCGATGCCCGAGGCACCAGCGCCGATCACCAGCAAAAGTAAAGCAAGGATGCCCACGCAAATGGTGGAGGTGGGCAGCCGGAAAGAACCCGTATCGGGCGGAGTGTGATTAGACAAAAAATCCCCATTTCGAACATCGGACCGTGAGTCAACGGCCGATAGAAGAGCGCCTGTGGCTGGACGCCCTCGGGGATTCTAGTATCGAAATTACAAGATTGTGATTCGCCGCGGATTGTTACATGAAACTGCAGGGAAGGTCAGGAGGGCGCGGGCAGCCTCGGAATCCAGCACTGGACGTTGGCCCGGTAACTACGGAAGTCTTCGCCGAACCGTACCTCCAGATCGGCCTCCTCGAGTGGTCGTACGGCATAGTTCCACACCAGGGATCCCGCGGCGGCGTAAGTTACTACCATCCACGAGCCCAGCATCAGGCCGACGGCCACCCCCTGCCCGATCCCCGCTACGGCCATGGGGTTTCGCACCCATCGATACGGTCCGGCAATCACCAAGCGGTTGGGCATCGCCGAGGGCAGCGGAGTCCCGCGCCCCAGCGTCGACATCGTGATGGCAGAAGACACGCCGAGCGCACTCCCTAAAAGGAAGACCGACGCCCCCACGGCCCCTACCCCTGCTGGAGGCACGGCAGCAACTCCCCACCGCTGTTCCAGAAAAGCCAGAATCCAGGGGATCAGGCCAAGGAACAACCCCCAAAAGAACAGCAGTTGCAGCATGGTCCTGGCCAAATGGGGCACCGCGGTGCCACTCTCGCGGGCGGCCCGGAACGCAAACGGCCCTTTGAGGATCCACTCTGTGGGAACCCGCCCGAACATCATGAGGCACGCGGCCACCAGCGACCCCGCGCTGGCGGCGCCCATGAGCAGGACGCCCCACCCCGCGTGCGTCGTGATGGTCGCGTAGAGTCCAAGTACGACGGCGACAGTTACGGTCCAGCCGGATGTCACCTTCGCGGCGGCCCTGCTTCCCAGCGCTGCCGCGGCAGATGCGATAACGAACAGCGGCACGTCGAAAATGGCGACGAGTACCGGATCCAGCCCTCCCAGGGTGGTATCCCGAACCCAAGTGGACCCGAAGACCAAGATCCACCACGCCAAACCGGCCCCGGATTGAAACGCGAAATAGCATCGCCCCCAGGAAGCGGGGGACGCAGGGACCGTGCTCGGCATGCAAGTGATGCTACTGCAGTGTCCGGGTCACCCGGTTCAGCGCGGGGCTCTACAGATTCGCCTCCGCGTAGGCCCGCAGCGCGTCCCGTACGAAGGTGGCTCCGGCTTCCCCGCCGTAGTTGGCTGCAAAACGTGGATCGGCAACGTACATCTCGCCCAGCCCTATAACGTAGCCCTTCACGTCACCGCCGGGCGCCGCCGAGGGCGTTCCCGGGATACCTCGCAGCCACTCGACGTGCCGCCGTGCGAGATCCTGTGCCTCGGCACTGTCCGGCGCAACGCCGGAACCAGCGGCGGCGATCCAGTCGCTGCCCAGCCTCTGGGCCCTGTCTTTCCAAGCCTGCTTTTCTTCGGAGCCCATTCCCCGCCACCACGCGTCACTCGCGGCGTAGGCGTCCTTGCCCCATCGCTCCTCCACCTCGTCCTTGTACTGAGTGTGGTCAAAGCCGTCAAACATGTCCTGTGCCATGTACTTTCCATCCCCTTTCAATGTCGCAATGGTTTGCTGCACGGACGCGATCTGCCGTGCGAGACGGTCCTGTTCCTGTCCGAGCCATTCCAGATGGCCGCTCAGGGCTTTGACGGTGTCCGTCTCCCGGGAAAGAACGTCCGATATCGCCGGCAAGCCCAGCCCGAGTTCCCGCAGGAGCAGGATGCGCTGGAGCTGGACCAGTGCCGGACCGTCGTAATAGCGGTAGCCATTGTTGGCGGTCCGGCTTGGCTTCAGCAGCCCGATGTCGTCGTAGTGACGCAGCGTGCGACTGGTGGTGCCTGCCATCTTGGCGATTTCCTGGATTGACCAGTCCATCCGTCCTCCGTCCTGTGCCTGTACTTCGACAGTAGAGGTTGACGTTACGTCAAGGTCAAGGGGATGAATTCGAAACTAGTCAGCCAGGATCAGGTAGAGCGCGCGACGTGTCTCGTCGAGCTTCTCAATGGCGGCCTGGCGCTGCTCGTCGGTGGCGGCGGAACGGAACTGGTGGATGACGCCCATGAGCTTTCCAACGCTTTGGTGGAAGGCTGCGCCGGTGGAGTCGGCCTCCGTGTTCCAGGCGTTAGCCAGTTCTTCCTCGTGCTCGGCGATGTACGCGCGGCCGTCTTCTGTGAGGGTGAATTCCGTGCGGCGACCCTCACCGACGGCGACAATCAGTCCTTCATCGACCAACTGCTGCAGTGTGGGGTAGACCGAGCCGGGGCTGGGACGCCAGGCGCCGGAGGTCTTTTCGGCAATGGTCTTGATCAGTCCGTAGCCGTTCGAGGGAGCCTCTGCCAAGAGCGACAGAATTGCTGCCCGGACGTCGCCGCGGTTGCGACGCGGACCACCCGGGCCGAAGCCCCGTGGGCCGAACCCGCCGGGTCCGAAGCCTGGGCCAAATCCGGGACCGAAGCCCGGACCAAACCCGCCTCCGCCGTGGCCGCCCGGACCGCGCCGGCCCTTGCCCCGGTTGAATCGGCCGCGCCCGTGGGAGTCGTCGCCGTGCTCTGGGAAGGAATTTTCGTGGTGTTCGTGGATGCCTTTCATAACAGCATCGTCCTTTCGATAGGTATCACCGATCGAGTATCGGCGATAGTTAACGATATATCGGTAACTATCGCATCGTCAAGGGTACTGAGAGAGGGTTTGTGGGAGAAGGGTGTTTGGTGGGAGAGGGTTTGTGGGAGAAGGGTGTTTGGTGGGAGAGGGTTTGTGGGAGAAGGGTGTTTGGTGCGAGAGGGTTGGTGGGAGAAGGGTGTTTGGTGAGAGAGGGTTGGCGGGAGGGGGGTGTTTGGTGAGAGAGCGTTGTTAAAGCCCGACGGCGGGTGCGGACTTCGCGTGAAGTCCGCACCCGCCGTCGTGGTTAAGCGTGGTGCGTGAATAAGGCGTGGTTCCGTGAGGTGGCACCTAAGGGGTAGACGCTACTTCCACCAGGTATCGAAGATCGTGACCGGAACAGTCCGCTTGTGGCGGGTCCGGAGGTACTTCTGCTCGATGAGCTCAGCTGCACCCTCGGCGATGTCGCGGCCCTCAAGGTAATCGTCGATCTGGTCGTAGGTGATGCCAAGCTCGTCCTCGTCGGTCCGGCCGGGCTTGCCATCCAGGAGGTCGGCGGTGGGGACCTTTTCCCACACGCGCGAGGGAGCGCCCAGTTCAGCCAGGAGCTCGCGGTTCTGGCGCTTGTTGAGGCCGAACAGCGGGAGGATGTCCGCACCGCCGTCGCCGAACTTGGTGAAGAAGCCCGTCACTGACTCGGCGCCGTGGTCGGTGCCGATCACCAGGTAGTTGTGTTCGCCGGCCAGTGCGTACTGGGCGATCATGCGGGCGCGGGCCTTGGTGTTGCCCTTGTGGAAATCCGAGATCGCGGCGCCGGTAGTCTTCTCGAACTCCTCCTCGAAGCCGTCCACGGCCTGGGAGATGTTGAACGTCCACTCGGTCTTGGCCTTGATGAAGTCCAGGGCTGCCTGGGCATCGTCTTCGTCGTGCTGGATGCCGTAAGGCAAGCGGACGGCGACGAAGTTGGCCTCAACGCCCTCGGCTTCAAGCTCCTCGACGGCCAACTGGGCCAGCCGGCCTGCCAGCGACGAGTCGATGCCGCCGGAGATGCCGAGCACAAAGCCCTTGGTGCCCGTGGCCTTCAAGTAGTCCTTCAGGAAGGCAACCCGTTTGCGAACCTCCTCTGCGGGATTGATCCGGGGCTGGACGCCCATTTCCTCGATGATCTTGGCCTGGAGTTCGCGCATGTGTTCAACACTAGCCAGCGCGGTTGTGACCGCTCAACCATGTTGCCCCGCCCGGCCCAACTAAGTCGCAGTAGTGCGCGTTTTGAGCGCTCAAAACGCGCACAAATGCGACTTACTTGGGGGCGGGGCGGGTGGAGCTGGGTGCCGGGCCGGTGGAGCCGCGGACCGTGAGATGCGTGGGCATGACCGAACGGCTCCGGCTGCCCCCGCCGGCCAGGGGATTGAGCTGGGCCAACAGCATGGATACCGCCACCCGGCCGGCTTGTTCAATCGGTGAGCTCAGCGTGGTCAGTGGCGGGTTGCAGAAGTCGGCACCGAAGATGTCGTCGCAGCCTACGATGCTCATGTCTTCCGGCACGCGGATGCCCCGTTCGCGCAGGCGTTGCAGCATCCCGATGGCAATGAGGTCATTGAAGACAATGCACGCCGTGACGCCACTGTGGACGGCGGCATCTGCGGCCGCTGCCCCGGATTGGGTCTTCGGGGCAAACGGGCCAAGGAGGCGCAGGTCGATCCCGCGGTCCTCCGCTGCTGCGGACAGGACGGCCCAGCGGCGGGAGCCTGATTGGGAGACGACGGGGCCCGAAAGGTAGGCCACCGACGTATGCCCCAGTGAGATGAGGTGGTCGAGCGCCTGCGTCATGGCCGACGGCGTATCGATGATGACTGCCGGCACGCCGTCCACGTCCCGGTTGACGGTGACCATGGGCATCCGCAGCGCCGCCTCGGAAAGCGAGGAGTCGTTGAGCCTGGACGCCGCAACAATAACCCCGTCGGCGCTCTTCCGGAGTTGCTCCAAGGTGCTGGCCTCAACCTCGTCCGACTCCTCGGTGTCCACCAGGAGCTGCGTGTAACCGGCGGCCTTGAGCTGGAGCTGCGTCCCGCGGATGAGGTCGAAGTAGAACGGGTTGGTGATATCCGGGACCAGGACGCCCACGGCTCCGGTCTTCCCGGAACTCAGCGCCTTCGCCTGGGAGTTCGGCGTGTAGTTAAGTTCGACGGCGGCTGCCTGGATCCGCTGCCGGGTGCGGATATTCACGCGGTCGGGATTGGTCAGTGCCCGTGAGACGGTTGACGCTGCGACGCCGCACAGCGCGGCAATGTCATGGATGGTGGCAGGACGGTCTGCTGCCACGGGTGGCGTCGCCATGGGCGTTCCTCTCTGAACAAAGGATTCCGTGAGCGTGGAATCCTGCTGTGACCACTGCCACAGTGTGGATCAACCGTGCCACACTTGCAAACTTTTGGCAATCGGTTGTCAATAACGTGCCAAGATAGCTAGACTCAAACGGACAAGACCCGCTGTGAACTGCATCACCGCGCGCATTCCGATCAGGGTATCGCCGGTACATCAAGGAGATTTTGTGACTCAACCCAGCGCCGTGTGGAGCCTGTCAGGTTTCGGCGATGAAGTAGACCCCGACCCCACCATCCAGGCTGCGGTGCTCCTTGCACTCGGCGCGAGCCATATCGAAGTGCGCAGCGCCTGGGGGACCAACGTCTCGGAACTGGCGCCGGTCGACGTCGAGCGCCTCAAAGCCATCCTCGACGGAAAGGGCCTGAAAGTCTCCGCGGTGGCCAGCCCGATCGGAAAAGTCGACGTCAGCCTCCCCGTGGAGCATGAAGTGGAACGGCTGCGGCAGATCATCTCCGTGGCCAAGGGCCTGGACACCACGTACGTCCGGATTTTCTCCTTCTACCGCGGCGAAGGCCAGACCCAGGAAGATATCCGCGACGCCGTGATCGAACGCATGGCAGCGCTGGCGCAGGTGGCCGAAAAGGAAGGCGTTGTCCTCCTCCACGAAAACGAAAAGGGTATCTACGGAGATACCCCGGAGCGTGTCCTGGACATCATGGAAGCCGTGAACTCGCCGGCGCTCCGGGTTGCCTGGGACAACGCCAACTTTGTCCAGGTGGGCGTCAAGCCCTACACCCAGGGCTATGCCATCCTGCGCCCGTACCTCGAGTACTTTCAGGTGAAGGACGCGCTGGCATCGACGGGCGAGGTGGTGCCGTCCGGCGAGGGCGATGGTGAACTCGAAGAAACCATCGCCGCACTCGCCGCAGACGGGTTCGGCGGGTTCGCCTCGCTGGAGCCGCATCTGGCCCAGGCGCACGAACTCGGCGGCTTCTCCGGGCCGGTGGCCTTCGGCGTCGCTGCCCGGGCGTTTGCCGGGCTGGCCGCCAAGAACGGCGTCAGCCTGGCGTGAGCCCAGGGCGTCCGGCAACCGGCGCACTCGCCAGCCTTGGCGTCCGCCAACTAGGGCCCCTGGCCTGCCCGGCACATAACAGCGCCGCGCACACCACGGCGACCCAAAACCAACCCATTCCTTCGAAGGAGCAGGAACATGCCAACAGCGGCTGTCATCGGTTGCGGTGATGTATCGAGTGTCCATTTCGCGGCGCTGGCAACCTTGGCAGATGCCGAATTGGTTGCGGTCTGCGATACCAATCCCGAACGCCTGGAAGCGGCGGCAGCTGCCCACGGCGTCCCGGGGTACGCGAGCCACCTCGACCTGCTCGAAAAGGTGCGTCCCGACGTCGTGCATATCTGCACGCCGCACCACCTCCACGCCTCGATTGCCGCCGACTGCCTGGAGGCCGGCGTCAGCGTGATCGTCGAAAAGCCGCTTGCGCACACTCTTGAAGAGGGGCGTCGGCTGATCGAGGTGGCGGAACGGAGCACGGCGAAGATCGCCGTGTGTTTCCAGAACCGCTACAACGCGACGTCGCAAGCCATGCGGGAACTGCTCGACGGCGGCACGCTGGGCCAGGTGCTCGGGGCGTCGGCCACTGTGATGTGGCACCGTTCGGGTGACTACTACCGCGACCGGCCGTGGCGTGGCACGTGGGCCGGAGGTGGTGGCGGGCTGATGATGAACCAGGCCATCCACACCGTGGACCTGCTGCAGTGGCTGGTGGGTGACGTAGCGAAAGTGGAAGGCCGTGCATCCACCCGGGCGCTTGCCGGCGTGATCGAGGTGGAGGACACCGCCGAGTTTGTTGCCGAGCACGAGAACGGAGCCCGCAGCGTCTTCTTCGCAACGCTGGCCAATGCCGTGAACGCACCCGTGACGCTGGACATCGTTACGGAGAACGCCACCCTGAGCCTCCGCGGCGAGCTGACCGTCACGTACGCCGACGGCAGAGTGGACGTGATTCCCGAGCGCGCCTTGGAGTCCGGAGGCCGGGCCTATTGGGGCGTTTCCCATGAGCTGCTGATCCGGGACTTCTACGCCAGGCTCAACCATCCCGAGCCGTTCTGGATCAGCCCTGCCGAGGCGGCCAAGTCGCTGCGGATCGTGAAGGACATCTATGCCCAGAGCTACCCGGACATGCTGGACCGGGTGGGCTGACCTTCCGCCTTACGCACCCAAGTAGGTCGCATTTGTGCACGTTATGAGCCCGGCGGAGTCAAGGGGTGGGAGCAACGCTGGGGGGTTAGGCCGCTTGTAGCAGCTGGTTAAGCCGGTTGGCTGGGGTTTCGAGGTTGAGGGTGG
>NZ_JBIVXL010000041.1:0-9214 GCF_044769225.1 Paenarthrobacter sp. NPDC090522 | reverse complement strand
ACGCAGGAGCAGTCATGCACCCAGGACCCGCGCGTCCCCTGGTTGCGCTGATCAGCGCCAACCCGACGGCGATGACCCCGGCGAACAGCGCCTTCGCCGAACGCTTTCCCGAAGCGCGGCTGTGGAACATCCTCGATGACCGCCTGCAAGAAGATGCAGATTCCCGCGGAGTCACGGGCTCCTTGGCGGCACGCCTGCGGCGTCTTGTCGACCACGCGGTGCTCGAAGGCGCGGATGCGGCTCTGCTCACCTGCCCGGTGTATACGCCGGCGGCACGGTCCTACGCGGCACGCTGCCCGATTCCGTTGCTTGACCCCGACGAAATGGCGTTGGAGGCAATCCTCCAGCAGTCGCCCGCCACCGTTCTGGTCCTGGCAAGCGCCCACCAACCCTTGAGTGTTTCGCTCAACCGTTTCATCAACGAATCGGCGCGGCACGGTGTGCCGGTTGAAACGCGGGGTGCCGTCGCCGCCGGGGCCTTGGACGCGGCGCGCCGCGGCAACACCGATGATCTCACCCAGGCCCTCGCAGCCGTCATTGCCAGCCAGCCGACCCCTCCCGACGCGGTCCTACTCGCACAGTATTCCCTGGCCCCAGTGGCCGGGACCCTTGAAACCGCCACCGGCATACCGGTTTTTTCCGGGCCGTTGAGCTCAGCCGCGGCACTTCGCCGCACCATCCTTGGAGGTTCACGATGATCGGTGTCATTGCCGACGACTTCACCGGCGGCACCGATGTCGCCGTAGCGTTCCGGCGTGCAGGTCTGCGTGTCCTGATCCAGTTCGGCGTTCCCGAAACCGTTGCCAACCCTGGAGATGCCGACGTCGTCGTGGTGGCGCTCAAGACCCGCACGCTGCCCGCCGGCGAGGCAGTCTCCCAGTCCCTGCAGGCTGCCAGGGAACTGCTGGACGCCGGAGCACGGCAGCTCTTCTACAAGTTCTGCTCCACGTTCGATTCCACCCCGGATGGCAACATCGGGCCTGTCAACGACGCACTGGCGGACCTGACAGGCAGCAGCATCACCGTAGCGGTCCCCAGCTCACCCACGCACGGCCGAACCCAATACAACGGGCACCTGTTCGTCCATCAGCAGCTTCTTTCAGACTCCCCCATGCGCCACCACCCGCTGACCCCGATGACCGATGCCCGAATCCCGGAACTCCTGCGCGCACAGACCGCCCGGAAGGTTTCCCTCATTCCCCTGGCAGACGTACAGGCCGGCAGTTCAGCAGTGGCCGATCGGCTGTCGGAACTGCGCTCTTCCGGCACCTCCTATGTCGTTGTGGACGCCATCACCTCCGCCGATCTCGTGACCATCGGCCGGGCCGTCTTGGAACACCCGTTCGTCTCCGGCGCAGCAGGCCTCGCCGAAGGCCTCGCAACTGCCCTGGCCGAACAAAACATCATCGAAGGTTCAGCCGCGCGGGCCGGTGGCGAACCGGCGCATGATGGCCCGGCCATCGCTTTGGCCGGATCGTGCTCCGCCCGGACTCTGCAGCAAATCGATGCCATGCAGGCAGCCGGGCACCCCTCCCACCAGCTCGATGCCGTCGCCGTCCCTGACCCCGCGCGGCTGGCCGCGGCTGCACTGGCCTGGTACGACGCCCAACCAGCCGCTTCGGCCCCCCTGATCTACTCTTCCCTTCCTCCAGAAAAGCTGCGCCAGTCCCAGGAACAACTCGGGGTTGCCGCCTCGGCGGAGATTCTGGAAACAGCCATGGGACTGATCGCCCGGGGACTCGTGGACAGAGGAGTCCAGAGGGTCGTCGTAGCAGGAGGGGAAACCTCAGGTTCCGTCGTCACGGCGCTGCAGGTCAGCGGCGGAATGATCGGTTCCGAGGCAGCGCCGGGCGTGCCATGGATCCACACCGCGTTCAAAGGACCATTGGCCCTACTGCTTAAGTCAGGCAACTTCGGTGAGGTTGATTTTCTTGTCAAGGCCGTCAGCCCACAGACCGCAGCCGCCTAACCTTGGCAGTACGCGGCCGATCCCGGACCCGCCGAACCAAAGGAGCGAACATGTATAGCCTGTGGGTCACCCTGGAGATCCTCGCCGGGGAACGCGAAGCGTTCCTCGAAGCCATCACCGAGAACGCGCGGCTCTCCGTCCGCGACGAACCCGGATGCCACCGCTTCGATGTCATTGAGCTCGGCGAGGGATCCAACAAGTTTGCCTTCTATGAGCTCTACCGGGACAGGGCCGCGTTCGAACACGACCACCTCTCCTCAGCCCACTTCAAGGCCTATCGAGAAACCGCGCAACGCGCCGTCGTCCCGGGGAGCCAGCGTGAGACCGGCGGGCCGCTCCTGGCGTCGTTCGACGACGCCGCCTAGCAAACAAAACAATGGGACACGGCTAAGTGGTTGACTGGACGACCACTTAAGTTGAGAATAGTTGTGGCTCGCCTCACAAAGTGAGGCTGTCAGAGCTTCCTCAAAGGAGAGACCCATGACCCCTGAACTGTCTTCGCTGGCTGCTGCCCTCCCGGCTGTGCCCTTGACCCGCCGGACGCTGGTCCGCGGCGCGCTGGCCGGAGTTGCCCTGGCTGCCGGTGGGGCAGTCTCCGCACAGGCCGCGGGGCCTGAGCAGGCCCCGTTCTCTGCCGGCAGCGGCCGCGCGGCTTACCGGGTTCCCGGCCAGGCGACGGACTGCCACATGCATATTTTTGACCCGGACAGATTCCCCTACCCGCTTCCGACGACGACTCCCCCACCCAAGGCGACAGTGTCGGAGTACCGCCTGTTGCAGCGGAGGACCGGAACCAAACGCACGGTCGTGGTGACCCTGTCGAACTACAGCACGGACAACCGCTGTACCCTGGACGCCATCGCGCAGCTCGGACGCAAAGACGCCCGCGGGGTTGCGGTCATCGACACCTCGTTCTCGGATGCGCAGCTGCGCGAACTGGACGAGGGAGGGATCCGCGGGATCCGATTCAATCTCACCCGCCCAGGAGGTGCGGGCGCAGAGCTCATCAGGCCTCTGGCTGAGCGCGTGTCAGCGTTGGGTTGGCATGTCCAGATCCACATGACTGCCGACGGCATCCTTGAAAATCTTTCCCGGATCAGCGACCTCCCGACCGAGCTGGTGATTGACCACATGGGCCGCATTCCCGGCGCCACGGGAACGTCCCACCCTGCGTACGCCGCGATCCTTGGCCTGATTGACGCAGGGCATACGTGGGTGAAACTGTCCGGCGTGTATCACGAGTCCCCCGTCGGGCCGCCGTCGTACAGTGACCGGGCGGCCGTGGGGGCCGCCTTCGCCCAGGCGGCCCCGGAGCGGTTGCTGTGGGGTAGCGATTGGCCGCATCCCACGGCTTCACGAGGGGAAGTGCCCATGCCCGATGACGCGGCCATGCTGGATCTTCTCGCCTCGTGGGTGCCGCGTCAGCAGGACCGCAAGCGGATCCTGGTTGATAACCCGGAGACGGTGTACGGGTTCTGAGGCGCGGCGCACCGCCGTCGTCCACCCTTCCTGCCCGCGCTAAAAGCCGCGGTCGGCACACCGCTGCAGAAAAGAAGGACGCCGGGGCACACCAGTAATTGTCCGCGGCTGGTCCGGCGAGCCCGGACCAGCCGCGGGGCAGCCGACGACGGCGAATCCAGCGAAGACCCCGTCAAGTCAACGCCGGCCCAACCAGACGGACACAGTGCTGGGAAGAAACCTAGATCCTGGCGGCCGCTGCGGCCTGCTCCGGCGTCAGCGGCCGGGTGTTGTGTCCTTGCAGGAGAAGGTAGACCTTTGCTGTTTCTTCCAGTTCTTCCAAGGCGTCCATGGCGCTGTCGATATCCTTGCCGGCGACAACCGGGCCGTGGTTGCTCAGCAGCATGGCCAGATGGTCGGCCGCGGTGGCCTCGGCGAGGCCTTCCAGGGCCGCGTCGCCGGGTGCATGGTAGGGCAGCAGAGGCAGGGTTCCGACGCGCATGGCGAAGTAGGCGGTCAACGGCGGGATGACGCTGGCGCCCTCGGCATGGTACAGACAGGAGACAGCTGCCGAGTAGGTCGAATGAGTATGGACGACGGCGGTGTCCTGCGGGCGGGCGCGCAGGACGGCGGCATGCAGAAACGCCTCCTTGGACGGCTTGTTTCCGCCCACATGCTTGCCAGCGGCGTCAATGAGTGAGAGCTCATCGACAGTGACCGTGCCAAGGCTGCTCCCGGTTGGTGTGACGAGGATTTTGTCCTCCCAACGGACGCTGATGTTGCCTGTGCGTCCGTGGGTCAGGCCGCGGTTGAAGATGGACCGGGCGGCGTCAATGACGTTTTCGCGGAGGCGGCGTTCGGTGCTCATGCGTTGTTCGCTTTCGTGGATGTCTGTGCCGGAAGCGGTTCCCCCAGCAGCTGTGCTCGCAGTGTGGCGGCGGCCAGTTTCGGCCCGGCCAGGACGGGTTTGCCCAGAGCCTGGGAGAGGGCGTCGGCGGCCGGTGAGAGCGAGTACTGGGCCAGCAGCACAGCGTCGAAGTCCGTGCTTTGGCTGGTGCAGGCCTTTTCCAGGGATTCGGCCAGTCGTGCGGTGTCTCCGGCTGTGGCTGCGGCGGCTGCGCCGTCAGCGACGGTTCCTGACACCTTAAGGCCTGGGTTTGTGGCTGCCGCAGCCCGGGTAAAGCGTTCCAGGGCGTCCTCCAGCGGTCCCGCTGCGGAGGCCAAGAGGAGAATCCGATCGTAGGAGCCTTCAAGCGCTGCATCGAAGGCGGAGGCGTCCGGGGCGTAGATAGGAATGGACAGCTCCGTAGACAGCCGTTCGGCGATCGGCCCGTACATCGAGCAGGTCAACAGGATCCCGTCGGCACCCTCGGTTTCGGCGTGACGGATCAGCCGGGTCATACGTTCGGCCAGTCCGTCGGTGACCCCGCCCTCGGCCGTCGCGTCGTCAAGCAGCCGGTCATCGAGGAGGTTCCAGAGCCTCGCCTCGGGGAAGACTTCATGGAACGCACCTGCTGCCGGAGGTATGGCGAGCGGGGTTGCGCTGATCAGTGAGATCAGGGGTGCGGTGCGACGTTGATCTGTCACGGGGTCGGGTACTCCTAGTCTGCAGATTTCCAGCCATGGGCCATGGCGAGGATGAGGGTAAAGGTGCCGAAGGCCGCTGCCACCCAGTAGGTGATCGGTCCCAGGGTTTTGGAAACTCCGATGATGAATTCGCTGTTGCCAATCAGCAATCCAGCGAGCTGCAGGAGCACAAGGACTGCGCCCAAGACCAGCATGGCCAGCAACAGCGCCACGAAGAGCATGGTGAGCACCTTGATGAGTGCCTTACGGCGGGGGCCGAAGCCGGCACCGGCTTCGATGTGTTTGGGGGAAGACATTGAACAGCCTTTCTGTTCCGGCTAGTGGGGAATGGGTAGCAGGTTGAAGGCCACGACTACGGGGATGATCAGGAAGGGGACAACGTAGAAGAGCACCAGGGGCACGAATGTCTTGGCCGGGTTCACTTCGGCGATGCTGGCCGAGATAAAGATGGAAGGACCGCCTGGCGGGGATGCTCCCTCGGTGGAGATGGCGACCATGATGGCGCAAACGGCCAGGGCAGGGTGGACTCCGGCGGCTGTGAGTACCGCGAAGGCTCCGCCGCCGAGGGTAGCGGCGGTGGCTGTGGCACTGAGGGGGCCACCCACGAGGGCGATGATCACTACGATTATGAGGACGGTGACGATCGCGGGAGCATTCAGCCCGGTGAGGGCGTCACGGAGCTGTTTGTCCAGGCCCAAAGCCAACAGGACGGCGCTTCCGGCGAACGAGAAGACCAGCGTCGCTCCGATGTCCTTGAAGCGGGGTGCAGTGCTGGCGATGAAGCCGTACCAGGCGCGAGGGGTCGAGGGCAACTGCTTGCGTCCGATGATCAGGCTAAGGATGCCCAACAGAACAGGGATCCACAGCAGGATATCGATGGCCTTGACAGCGTCGGGGCCTTTGTCCCCCAGCAGCTTGCCGAGCAGGTCTGCTCCAGCGCCTACAGTAATCAGGATGGGTACGGCGATGCCAAGGTAGACGATCAGCGAACGCCATCCCTGCTTCAGCGAGCTGCGCAGCGGCATTAGTTCCTCGCCTGAGACCTTGGCGATCCTGTAGCGGCGGACGAAGTAGAAGATGCACAGCAACCGCCAAAGGACGCAGTAACCGGCGACGGCGAACATGGCAACGAGCGTGGCGTTCTTGTCGATGTTAGGCCCGACAGTGGCCAAACCGACCAGGATCAGGTACGACGCACTGGGAGGAATGACGGTGCCGTTTCCGGAGTTGCCTGCCACCACTGAGGAGGCGATGTGCTTGGGCCAGTTGGAGCGTTCCATCCATGGGATAGTGACTGAGCCGATGGTGGCTGCGTTCGCGGAGGCGGAGTGTGTCAGCGCGCCGAACCCGGCCGATGCAAGGGTCGAGACGTAACCGGCGCCGCCACGAAGCCGTCCGAGCATGGAGTTCAGGATGTGGACCTGGTGGTGAATGATGCCGGTCTGGGTCAGGACAAAGCCGATGAACGTAAAGGACATGGCTGCGAAGACGACGGGCTGTTTGAAGGCCTCTGCTAGACCAGTGCCCAGCAAAGCGAAGAAGTCACCGCCGCCGAAGGCGCAAAGGACGAGGAAGCCAACAATCATGGCCTCACCGATGCCGCGTTTGACGATAGTGGCCCAAAGAAGGATGGTGATGAGGTAGACGATCAGGGCCCAGACGGCGATTCCCATGTCATCTCCTTTCTAGCGATTTGTAGCGTGGTCAGCCGCGCTGGTGCGCTGTTCTGCCAGCGGTGCGGTGGGAATGTGATGGCGCAGGATGGCGACGGGACTTCCTGTCGCCGCCCGGAACACGGCCGGTCCGGGTGTCCCGGTCGCAGGGTCCAAGGAATGTGAGGCGATGGAGTGTCCGCGTTCGTGGGCCACGAGCAGGGAAGTGGCGTCGGTGTCCAGGCAGAAGAACCGGGGCCTGATGCCTTCGGTTTCAGTCCATCGCCCGGCGCTGAGACGCCCGGTGGCGGGATCAATGTTGTAGGTGCCGATGGTGTCCGGGAAGTCCCCACCCGGTGAGTGGTCTCCTGGTCCACTGCGGTTGGACACGTACAGGTAGCGACCGTCCGCGCTGATCACGATCTCTGCCCCGCGGCTGTCCCCGGTCACGGTGTCTGGCAACGAAGTCAGGGACTGGATGGGCGTTAGTGTCCCTGTCGCGGCGTCCCAACTGTAGGAGGTGACCGTGGAGAGGAACTCCTGGATTGAGTACACGAAGTTGTTGGACGGGGAAAACACCACGTGCCGGGGTCCGGACATTTCCCGGAGCCGGACGGTCTTTTCCTGGTGCCAGGTCAATGCCCCGTCGCCGTTCACGGAGATCGTGAAGACCGAGTCGAGGCCCTTGTCGGGAACCAAGGCGTAGCCGCCTGTGGCGTCAAAGACGATCTGGTGGGGTTTGGAGCTGTTCTGGTCTCGGCGGTGGGGGCCGGTCTCACCTTCGAAAGACAGCATGTCGACGACGGGGCCGAGGCTTTCGTCGGGCAGGATCCGGATGCTCGCTACGGTGCCGCTGTTGTGGTTGGCTACCAGCAGGAACCGCTGGTCGGGGCTGAGGGCGAGGTGCACGGGGTTGACCCCGCCGGCGTCGACGGTGTCCCGGTAATCGATGCGGCCCGTGGTGGGGTCCAGTTCCAAGGCGCTGATTTGATTGCCGTCACCGTGGGCGACGTACAGTTGCGACCCACCAGGGCTCATGACCATGAAGCTGGGGTTGTCCATTCCGACGGTCTGGCGCGGAAGCCAGTGTCCGTCGGGGCGGATTTCGAAGACCTCCAGGCCGCTGCCACGTCCTTCGCGCAGCACGCTGGTCCTGGATCCGACATAGGCAAGTTCAGTGGCCTGCAAGACCGGCCTCCCCGGGGATCGTAGCGGCTCGGACCGCCTGAACGAGGAGTTCAGGGGTTCCGAAGTTTCCGGATTTGAGAAGCAAAGCGATGGGTGTCTCTCCTGTTGTGTAGATCCATGGCACACCGGGGGCGAGTTCGGCACCGATGGTTCCGCCCTGGACGCCGAGGGCCTGAACCACGGCTCCTGAGGTTTCGCCACCGGCGGTGACGATGCGTCGGACGCCGCGCTCAACCAATCCCTTGGCAATCAGGCCGGTAGCCGTTTCCAGGATCGTGGCTGAGCGTTCTGTGCCCAATGTTTGCTGGGTCCTGCGAAGCGCGTCCGGTTCAAGCGAGGAATAGATCAGGGGCCGGGCATCAGCAGGAAGTCCGTCATACCAGTCCAGGGCAGCGGCGGCGAGCTGCTCTGCGCTCGGCGTTGTGAGGGCATCAAGGAAAAAGGCCGGCCCGTGTTCGCGCATGTAAGCGACCTGCTCCCGGGTCCGTGCTGAACAGCTGCCGGCGAGGGCCGCCGCGCGGCCGGCACCGACGGGGTCTTCTCCTTGGCTTTGGCGTCGAGCCCTGGTCCCGGTCAAGGCCCGGCCCAGTCCCCCTGCCAGTCCGGCTGCACCGGTGACCAGAACATCGTCGCGGCAGGCATCGCCGATGGCTTGCAGGTCGGTGGCAGTGATGGCGTCCGTGACGGCGTAGCGCACTCCTCGCGACGTGAGCTGATCGAGGTGTTTCCTGATCGCGTCAGCCCCGGCGCGGACGGTCTTGTGGGTGACAAGTTCCACCGGGCGTTCGGTTTGGGCGCTGAGCAGCCTGACGACGTTGGAGTCTGTCATAGGCGTCAAGGGATGGTGGCTCATCGGAGACTCTGCCAGGGGCTGCTCGGCGACGAAGAGGTTCCCCATGTATTGGGTCCTGCGGTGCTCGGGCGACGCGGGAACGACGACAGTGAGCCTGGATTTCTGGAGATCGGCAAGGGCGTCGGCTACTTGGCCGATATTGCCTTCCGGCTTGGAGTCGAAGGTTGAGCAGTACTTGAAGTAGAGCTGGGTGGCTCCGTGGGCTTTGAGCCATGCAGCGGCGCGGAGGGATTGGGCGACGGCGTCGTCAACCGGGAGGGTCCTTGTTTTGAGTGCAATGACCACAGCGTCATGGTACGGCAGCACGGCCCCGTCGTCGGGGTGGCCGAAGAGAATGATTGTAGCCAGCCCGGCACGACGGAAGGCTACCGCGACGTCCGTTCCTCCCGTCACGTCATCGGCGATGACACCTATCACTGTTTTTCCTAGCATTTGTGGGATTCCGGGACCAGGCCTGGGCCTGCACCGGAGTGGGCTGAGTCCAATTGACAGGCACCTCACAGCTGG
>NZ_JBIVXL010000040.1:0-9246 GCF_044769225.1 Paenarthrobacter sp. NPDC090522 | reverse complement strand
CACCCGGGAGGGTGTGGGAGAGTAGGACACCGCCGGACAACACTTAACAGGAGCCCCGACCACGACGGTCGGGGCTCCACACCTTTAACACACCAAAAAACACGCACAACAAACCCGACAACAAGCAATGCGGACCCCTCAACGGCACGGGAGGTTGCCCGCGCGCAAGATAGAGTCACCGGATGAACCTGTCCCGGTCCCTCGATGTCCCCGCACTCCTTGCAAACGAACAGGTCCATTTGCGGCCGGTCGTCCTGGAGGATTCCGGGGCATTGGCAGCGGCGTACGTCCGGAACGCCGAGCACTTGTCCCCGTGGGAGCCTCGGCGCGAGCCGTCGTTCTTCTCGGTCTCCGGGCAGGAGAAGGCGGTTCGAAGCAAGCTGCAGCAGTGTGCTGCCGGCCGCGAGGTGCCCTGGGTGCTCGTCAGGTCCGGCATGATCGTTGGAACCATGACCCTGACAGGCATCGTCCGTGGTCCCTTCCTCAGCGCCAACCTTGGATATTGGGTTGATTCGGCTCATGCCGGCAAGGGCTTGGCCAAGGCAGCCGTCGGTGCGGTCTTGGATATGGCCGGCAGTGAGCTGGGGTTGCACCGTGTCCAGGCGGCCACGTTGGTGCACAATGCGGCTTCCCAAGCGGTGCTGAAGCGGAGCGGATTCGAGCGGATCGGGTTGGCGCCGTCGTACCTGAAGATCGATGGGAAGTGGCAAGACCATGTGCTCTATCAGCGCATTCTGCACTGATCCCTGCGGGGGTAGGATACTGTGTTGCCGCGCCGTAGGGTACGCCACAGCCGGCCCGTAGGCCCAAAAACCCCGAAAATCCGGTGATTTTGGTCAAAAAAGCGCGGAAACACGCGGAATTTGCTGGCCATGCCGGTGCAAGCTGGTAAGTTTTCGAGCAGTGGCTTGCTCGCGTTCCGCTTGCCGGCTCAAAAACGTATTAGTCCAGGAGGACGTAAATGGCTAAGAACCGTAGTGAACTCGTTGCAGAGGTAGCAGGCAAGGCTGGCACCAGCCAGGCAGCCGTCAACTCCGTGCTCGATGCACTGTTCGAAGTTTTCGAGACTTCTGTTGCTGCAGGCGAGAAGATCACCATCCCGGGCTGGCTCGCAGTTGAGCGTACCGACCGTGCAGCTCGTACCGGCCGCAACCCGCAGACCGGCGAGACCATCCAGATCGCAGCCGGCCACAGCGTCAAGCTGACCGCTGGTTCCAAGCTGAAGGCTGCTGTAGCCAAGAAGAAGTAACCATACTTCGGCGAACGCCTGGAAGAGGCGGCAACGTGATGTTGCCGCCTCTTCTGCTTTTTAATCTGATGTTTGCCCACTTCTCCTCCCCAGCAAACTCCCGATTCGCAGCCCGGCGGCAGGTAACGGACAATGGATAAGTGCCATTAGCCAGAAGCTCCGCCACTGCCCCTTCGCCCGTTCCCAAGCCGGGAGCGCGGGGAGGCGCCACTGGCATGGGTATTTCCTTGCCGTGGCAGCTCGCGGGCCTGGCTGTCCTGTTCCTGACGCTGGCCGGAGCGCTCATCTTCTCCGGTGCTGCGGCAGCCCGCCAGGTCTCCGACCCCGGCGCCTTGGTCCGGTGGGGCCTTCCCTTCGCGAAGGCCATTCACAACGTGTCTGTGGCAACCGTCATCGGTGGCCTGATCTTCGCCGTCGGAATCCTTCCCAAGAACCTCAAGCCCTCCAGGACGCGTGGCAAGGATGATCCCGAGGCACCCGAGCACCCCGCGTTTTCGCGGGCCTTGGCCGTTGCGGCCGCGGCGGGCGCCGCGTGGACTCTTTCAGCGGTGGCCGTCCTTGTCCTGACCTACGCCGACGTTGCAGGGCAGGGAGTCTCCGGGGACGCCGAATTCACCCGTTCCCTGGTGTACTTCATGACGGATATCGAGACGGGCAAGGCTTGGCTTGCGGTGACCATCATCGCAGCCGTTGTCACCACGGCCTTGTTTGGCGTGCGGTCCTTGACTGGCCTGGCGTTTACCTTGCTTTTGGCCCTCATCGGATTGGTTCCGACTGCCCTTATTGGGCACTCTTCAAGTTCCAGCGACCACGAGGGCGCCATCAACTCCCTGGGCATGCATCTGGTGGGGGTGTCCACGTGGGTGGGCGGCATCATCATGCTTGCGGTCCTGTCCGGTCTCCTGACGGGTTCACGGTCGTCGGGAACCGCTGACATCACCGAACCGACGCTCCGGCGCTTCTCGTCCCTGGCAGGTTTCGCGTTCGTCCTGGTCTTTGCCTCGGGCGTGATCAACGCCGCCATCCGCGTGACCAATCCCGGCGATCTTTTCGGTTCCTCCTACGGCCAGCTCATTCTTGCGAAGGCCCTGGCCACGTTGGTGCTGGGCGGCATCGGCTTCATGCACCGGCAGTGGGTGATACCCCAGCTGGGCAAGAATGGTTCGATGTCCGCCCGCAGGGTGTTGTGGCAACTGATTCTTGTGGAGCTCTTGGTGATGGGCGCGACGTCGGGACTCGCCGTGGCGCTGGGACGTTCCGCTCCGCCGCAACCCACCACGTATGCGCCGGATGCTTCGCCCGCTTTCATCCTGTCTGGCTATGAGGTGCCACCGGAGCTCACGCCCGAGCGCTGGCTCACCGAGTGGCGTTTCGACTGGCTCTGGGTAGGCGTGGCGTTGTTTGGCGCCGTTTCCTACATCCTGGGTGTCATCAAGATCCGCAAACGCGGCGACTCCTGGCCTGTGCTGCGCACCATCCCGTGGTTGGTGGGCCTGGTGGTCCTGACCTACATCACCTCCGGACCGCCCGCCGTGTACGGCCGCGTGCTGTTCTCTGCGCACATGGTTGACCACATGGCGCTGACCATGGTTGCGCCGATCTTCCTTGTCCTTGGCGCCCCGGTGACGCTTGCCCTGCGCGCCCTCCCTGCCCGCGGTGAGGGTGCCCATGGATCGAGGGGCCTGCGCGAATGGTTGCTGCTCTTTGTCCACTCACGCTTCTCGCAGGTAGTGACGCACCCGCTGTTTGCGGCCGCGAACTTCGCCGGTTCCATTGTGCTGTTCTACTATTCGGACCTCTTCGGCCTTGCCATGCGTGAGCATGTAGGCCACGAGCTCATGAACCTCCACTTCCTGTTGACGGGTTACATTTTCGTGCTGAGCATGATCGGCAGCGACCCCTTGCCGCGCAGGGCTCCGTATCCGATGCGCCTGCTCCTGTTGCTGGCCACGATGGGTTTCCACGCGTTCTTCGGCGTATCGATCATGGGTGGCACGGGCCTCCTCGCTGCGGACTATTTCGGCAACCTGGGCCGGACCTGGGGTGCGTCCGCTCTCGCTGACCAGCAAATGGGCGGTGCTGTTGCGTGGGGCATCGGCGAGGTCCCCACCTTGCTGGTGGCAATCGGAGTGGCGGTTATGTGGTCCCGTTCGGATGCACGGGAAACCCGGAGGGTCGATCGGGCGGCGGACAGGAATAACGACGCCGACCTGAGTGCTTACAACGATATGTTTGCCCGGCTGGCCGAGCGGGACGCCAAGGTGTCCAGCCGCCAGTCGGGTCCAGGGACCACTGCCGGCAACAATCCGGGGACCGAGGCGGCCAACGGCCCCGGCAGCACTGCCGGGAACCAGGCGGGCGATGAGTCCGGGACCGGGCAGACTGAACGAAACACCAAGCTGGAAGGACGCTGATGAGCGAAACCGTACGCACCCAACTCCGGGTCCGCGCCTCTGAGCTGGAGGGCCGGGGCTGGCTCAATACCGGCGGCAAGTCGCTCGACCTCGAATCGCTCCGCGGCAAGATCGTGCTGCTGGACTTCTGGACCTTCTGCTGCATCAACTGCCTCCACGTCCTGGACGAGTTGCGGCCACTTGAAGAAAAGTACTCCGACGTCCTGGTGACGGTAGGCGTGCACTCGCCCAAGTTCGAGCACGAGGCAGACCCGGTAGCGCTGGCCTCGGCCGTTGAGCGCTATGAAATCCACCACCCGGTGCTGGACGATCCTGAGCTTGCCACCTGGAAGGCCTACACAGCGCGCGCCTGGCCCACCCTGGTTGTCATTGATCCGGAGGGCTACATCGTGGCCCATCTCTCAGGCGAGGGCCACGCCGACGGCCTCGCGGTCCTGCTGGAAGAGCTTGTGGCTGAACATGAAGCCAAGGGCACCCTGCACCGTGGCAACGGCCCCTACGTGGCGCCCGAGCCGACATCCGGCACGTTGCGTTTCCCGGGGAAGGCAACCCAGTTGGACAACGGCAACTACCTGGTGGTCGATTCCGGACACCACCGGCTGGTTGAGCTGCGCCCTGACTTTGAGACGGTGGAGCGGGTGATTGGCTCGGGTACCAAGGGCTTCGCCGACGGCACTGCCGGGACCGCGCAGTTCAACGAACCCCAGGGCGTGGCGGTGCTGCCTGCAGGGCTCGCCTCGACGCTTGGCTACGACGTTGTTGTTGCCGACACCGTGAACCACCGCCTGCGCGGCGTCAACCTGGGCAGCGGCGAAGTGCGGACCATTGCGGGCAACGGTGTTCAGCGACTGCTCGACGCCGGCCCGGCCCGCGTCACCGAGTCGGGTGCCGGCAGCTGGTCGGAGCACCACGACGGCGGTCCGGCGGACTTTGCTGCCGATGCCTTGGACGTTGGGGTGCTTGGCCGCGGCACCGGCGTCTCCCTGTCCTCGCCATGGGACCTCGTGTGGAGCGAAAAGCTGCAGCGCGTGGTTGTTGCCATGGCAGGGACGCACCAGATCTTCGCTGTGGATCCCGTCAGCGGCATCGTTTCGATCCTGGCTGGCTCCGGCCTGGAGGGGCTGCTGGACGGTCCCGCCGAGGAAGCCTGGTTCGCCCAGTCGTCCGGCCTGGCCGTCGATGCGGAGGACAACATTTGGGTGGCCGACTCCGAAACCTCGGCATTGCGCCGCCTGGTGGTGGGTGAGTCCGGCGTGACAGTGGAAACCGCCGTCGGCACCGGCTTGTTCGACTTTGGCTTCCGTGACGGCGAGGCGGCTGAAGCGCGCTTGCAGCACCCCTTGGGCGTGACCGTCCTGCCGGATGGTTCGGTTGCCATTGCGGACACCTACAACGGGGCCGTGCGCCGCTACGATCCTTCAACCAACACGGTGTCCACTTTGGCCCGCGGATTGGCCGAGCCCAGCGACGTAGTGGTGGTCAACCATCAAGACGCGGAACCGCTGCTGGTGGTGGTGGAATCCAATAAGCACCAACTGGTTCTGGTTCCGATTCCCAAGGAAGCCCAGCAGGTGGACGAGGGCGCTTCGCAGACCCAGCGTCCCAAGAGTCCTGTGGTTCCCGGGAACCTGGATCTCACGGTCCGGTTCAAGGCCCCGACGGGCCAGAAGCTTGACGACCGCTGGGGCGACCCCACACAGTTGAAGATTTCCTCTACCCCGCCGGAACTCATCGTGTCGGGTGGGGGGACCTCCGTGGGGCTCCTGAGGACCGTGGAACTGAACCCGGAGGTGGCCGAGGGAATCCTTCACATCACCGCCCGTGCTGCGGCCTGCGACGGTCCTGAGACCGAAGACGGCGAGATTCCGGACCACGCGGCTTGCCACCTCTACCAGCAGGACTGGGGCATCCCGGTGGTCCTCCAGGCAGATGGCGATTCAGAACTGGTCCTGGACCTGCGGGGCATGGACTAAAGGCCGAAGCAAAGACGGGGTGGCCTGGCATCCTCCGAGCCGGAGGCAGCCAGGCCGGGAAGCCCCGGAGACCCGCGCGAGCCCTAGAACGTGAGCAGCGGTGTGACGGTCACGGTGGTGCCGTCGGTGTCCAACTGGGTGGTGAAACTGAAATCATGCACCACGTTGAGGTCATTGACGGCCCCGGTGAACAGGTTGATCTCGCGGGCAGTCAGCCGTGCCTTGCCGTTCAGGGGTGCCACCACCCATTTCCCGCCGAAGGGTTCGATGGTGATCTTGGGGTATTCCGTGATCTCCCATTTGATGGTCCCGTCCACTACCCGGGCGTTGCTGGCGTGGTAGAACGGACAGTCCGGCTGGAGCCGCTGTTGCTCCGTGGCTTCGGCGGCGCACTTGTCCAGGAATTCGCGGACCTTGCCGGCGACGGCCTCGTCCATGGACTTGGTGGAGCGGGTCTGGAGGTTCAGGGGAGCCTGCCCGCCGTCGCGGGTTGAGACGAGGGCTGAAGTGGCGGGTGCCTCGAAGAAGGTGCCGTTCAGGCTGGCCTCGTATTTGCCGGGAAAGAACACAGCGAACGTGTTGTGACCGTTGGGCATGTTGACCGGAACCCCGTTCAGGGCGGCTTCGCTGGCATTGACCACTGTGACGTCGATAGTGGGCAGGGTGGTGGGTACGAAAGCCCATTTTCCGAAGAACAGCCATTGCGTACCGGTGCGTTCCATGAGGAACTCGGTGTGGAGCCGGCTGCCGTCCAGGGTGTATTCCACGGGAACTGCCACACGGTTGCCGTTCCTGGATTCGGCGTTGCCGATCTTGACGTCCGAAAGGGCGGACGCGGCGGTTTGCAGGGCCGTTCCGTCCAGCATGGCGGCGTTCGCGTTGGGTACCTTGGCGCGCAATAAGCCCAGGGCCTGCTCGCCTTCGCCCTTCTGCAGCGCCTCGAGGTACTCCCGTACGGGCTGCTGCGGACTGGCCACGGAGTTGCTCACCAGATTGATGCAGACGATCGCGCCGGCGGCAGCAAGCATCAGACCGAGCAGCCATCCGGCTGCGGTCTTGACCAATGCTTGACTCACCTGCACGCCCTTTACGTTACCTGCCGTGGCGCCAATAGCCGCGCAGGAAGACTGTAAGGTGACTTAGCAAGAACGCCATACGGACGCACGACGGCGGCGACCGGCGCACGCGGGCCGGGCACCCGCCGTCGTGGTTCAGGCAGGAGCAAAGCTACCGGCGCCGCCGTGACGATGTGCCAAACACGCCGCGGATCAGGTCGCGGCCCAATTGGGTTCCCATGGATCGGACCATGTTCTTCAGGCCGCCACCCAAGGCACCGCCGAGGGCTCCGGCGAGGTCCCCGAACACGCCCGGGTCCGAGGGCGCGGGTGCGGGGACAGGCGCGGGAGCCGAAGGGACGGGGTAGGACGACGGCGCAGGGGCGGGACGGGAACTGAGCCGGCCGAGGATCTCTTCCTCGATGCGGCGGGCCTCGGCGTCAATATCGGCAGGGGAGCCGCCGGACGAACCGGAGGACGCGGGCACGGGAGGTTGCCCCGGCGCGGGCGATCCCGTGGGCACGGGCGCCGCACCGTTCAGCTTCTCGTAGGCTGACACGTTGTCCACCGCCGTGCCGTATTTGGCCAGGAGCGATGAAGCCGCCACGGTGCTCCGGACAAGGTCGTCCGCGCTGGGACCCATGACGGACTCGGGCGCGCGCAGCCGGGTCAAGGCCACGGGAGTGGGCGCGCCCTTCTCGTTCATGACCGTGATGACGGCCTCGCCGATGCCGGCCGAGGTGAGGGTCTCTTCGAGGTCGTAGTCGCTGACCGGGAAGGTGGACACCGTGGCCTTCAAAGCCTTGGCGTCCTCCGGGGTGAAGGCGCGCAGGGCATGCTGCACTCGGTTGGCGAGCTGGCCGAGGACATCCGCGGGCACGTCCTTGGGCGTCTGTGTCACGAAGAAGATGCCCACGCCCTTGGAACGGATAAGCCGAACCGTGGTGGTGATGGCGTCGAGGAAGGCCTTGGAAGCGCCGTTGAAGAGCAGGTGTGCCTCGTCCAGGAAGAACACGAGCTTTGGCTTGTCCAGGTCGCCGGCCTCGGGAAGGTCCTCGAACAGATCCGCGAGTAGCCACATAAGGAACGTAGAGAACAGCAGGGGCTTGGTCTGGAGGGTGGGGAGTTCCAAACAGCTGATGACGCCGCGGCCATCGGGAGCGGTGCGGAGGAGCTCGGCGGTATCGAACTCGGGCTCCCCGAAGAACTTTTCCATGCCCTGTGCTTCAAGGCCAACGAGTTCGCGGAGGATCACGCCTGCCGTGGCCTTGGACAGGCCGCCCAGGTCCGCGAGTTCGGCTTTTCCCTCATCCGAGGTGAGGAACTGGATGACGGCCCGCAGGTCCTTCAGGTCGATGAGTTCCAGGTTGTTCTTGTCCGCGAAGTGGAAGATGAGCTGGAGGCTGGATTCCTGGGTGTCGTTGAGGTCCATGATGCGGGAGAGCAGGATGGGCCCGAACGAGGTGATGGTGGCGCGCACCGGAATGCCGTTGCCGTCCCCGCCCAGGCAGAGGAACTCCACGGGAAAGTTCCTGGCAGACCACTCCTGGCCCAGGGCCGATGTGCGGGCGGTCAGCTTCTCGCTGGCGGTTCCCGCCGTCGCCAAGCCGGAGAGGTCGCCCTTGATATCGGCGAGGAACACCGGAACGCCCGCCGTCGAGAGCTGTTCGGCGATCATGTGCAGCGTGACGGTCTTGCCCGTACCCGTTGCACCGGCCACCAGGCCGTGCCGGTTCATCATGGCAAGGGGGAGCCGGACCTGGGCTTCTTTGTGGACTTCGTCGTCCACAATCGCGGCACCCAGCTCAATCGTGGCGCCTTGCAGGGTGTACCCCTGCTGGATGGTGGCGAGTTTTTCAGCAGTGGTTTTCGTGGCCATGCGCATAGCTTAGCTGCGCGGGACAAGATCCTTGCTGAATGCCAAATGCATGATTTCCTCGGGGTCGGCCGTGAGGTCGAACAGTGCTGTGTAGCCGGTGGCGAGGTAAAGGTTCTTGGCCTCCGGCTGGCGTGGTCCGGTGGTCAGGTACAGCTTGGAGTAACCGCGTCGGAGGGCCTCAGCCTCGAGTTCAGCGAGCACACGCCGGGCCAGTCCCCGGCGCCGGTGGGACGAGTGGGTCCAGATGCGCTTGAGTTCCGCAGTGTCCTGGTCGTAGCGGCGGAAGGCGCCCCCGGCAATGGATTCGCCGTTCTCCTGGATGATGAGGAGCGCTCCGTGCGGTGCGGCGAATTCCTCGGCAGGGTAGCGGTTCAGTTCCTCCGAGGCCCCTTCGCTGCTGAACAGGTCGCCATAGCGGGTGTCGTATTCGACGGCGAGCTCGTCCAGGAGCGGGCGGACGCGGGGATCGTCCATGGGCAGGCTGAGCACGGTCAGGCCCGACGGCGGCAGGGTTGGTGTTGCTGTCATGTGAAGCCTTTCGTAGGTGGTCACCCAAGTAGGTCGCAGTTGTGGGGGGGGTTTGGGGGGGAAAAGCGGACGAAATCGGGCGCGTGTGGGTGGTGGGGGGGGGGGGGGAGGGGGGGGGAGAGACCTGACGGCAGGGCCCCGGCACCAC
>NZ_JBIVXL010000039.1:0-12334 GCF_044769225.1 Paenarthrobacter sp. NPDC090522 | reverse complement strand
CAATGGAAAATCACCACCAACAACGGCATCCCCTGGTTCACCCCACCACCACACCTCGACCCCACCCAAAAACCCCGACGAAACCACCACCACACCCCGCTACGGAGATAGGCTGCGGCGCGCGTGGATTCGCCCAGTACTACGGATGTACAACTACGGCCGCAGGCACATCCAGCGCGGCGAACGGACCCAGAGCACGGACGGCCGCACGCCGAGGCATCAGGACCAAGAGCGCGCAAAGGTATCAAGGACAGGAGCAGGGCATGTGCCCCTCAGACGAACGCCGACTTGCCCGTCACAGCCCGGGCCACGATCATCGAGTTGATCTCGTAGCTGCCTTCGTAGGTGTAGAGGATCTCGGCGTCTCCGAAGAGTTTCCCCATCTCGTAATCCGTGGTGATCCCATTGCCGCCCAGCAGCGAGCGCCCCATCGCCACGGAGGCTCTGGCCAAACGGGTGGTGGTGGCCTTGGCCATGGCAGCCTGGACCATCTCCAGCTTTCCCGCTTGCTGGATCCGGGCGAGTTCCACCATCAGGGACAACGAAGCGTGGGCATTGCCCAGGATGTCCGCGAGCTGTTGCTGGACAAGCTGGAAGCGTGCCAACTCCCGGCCGAATTGGAACCGGCTCAACGCGTAGCTTCGGGCCACATCGAAGGCCGCGAGCTGAATCCCCGCGGCCTGCCATCCGACCCACGCCCGGGAGTCGCGCAGCAAATCGTTGGCGCGGGAAAACTCGGTAGCTCCAGGAAGGAGATTGTCCAAGGGCACCCGGACCTCGTCCAGGACGATGTCCGCGTTCTGCATGATGCGCAGGCCGATCTTGTGCGTGATCTTTGTTGCCGAGTAACCGGTCCGGTCCGTTTCCACGATGAACCCCTTGACGTGCCCGTCGGCTTCATCGCGGGCCCACACCAGGGCGAAGTCCGCGATGGTACCGGCGCCGATCCAGCGCTTGGCGCCGCTGATGACCCATTCGCCGCCGTCGCGCCGCGCCGTCGTCGAGAGTCCTCCGGCGATGTCCGAGCCGTGGTCAGGTTCCGTGAGTGCGAAGGCGCCCAGTTGCGTGAAGGATTCGAGCCCCGGCAACCACCGCTGTTTCTGCTCGGGGGACCCCAACTCGTGGATCATTCCGACGATGAGCTCGTTGTGGATGCCCACCAACGCGGAGAGCGAAACATCGGCCCTGGCGATCTCGGTGTACATGAGGCCTTTGAAGAGCTTCGATGAGCCATCCGTTTGCAGCCTCCCGAGCCCAAATTTGGCCATATCGGCCAGCAGGCCAAAGGGGAACTCTTCCCGGTTCCAGTAGTCGATGCTGGCGGCCCGCACCTGTCCCTGAAGGAACTCGCGCACCTCGGCGTAGCGGGCGCGTTCCCCGTCGGGGAGCAGGTCCACCACGTACATCAGGTCCGCCTCCGGATAAGGAGGGAGGACATTTTCCTTGGCCGCACCGCTTGTGGCCGTGCCGGCTTTTTCGTCGAGCATGTGACCCCTTCGTCATGTCCCGCGCAGGCTCTTCCAAACCCTTGGATGTCCTAGTATATTGCAAGGTGATGTGGATCACTAGGCCGGCTCAGCGGCCCCCAAACGCCAGGTCCGGCGTCGATGCCCCAGCGAAAGGCGGACTATGACAGTCACCGACGACTTCCGTGCGGCCCGCGACCGCCTGCTTGGGCTTCGCGAGAATTACGGGCAGGCCCACAGCGAGTTCCAGTGGCCCCGCTTCGAACATTTCAACTTCGCCTTGGATTGGTTTGACCAGATCGCCGCTACCCCGGAACGGCAAAACCAAGCAGCACTCGTGATCGTCGAGCAGGACGGCAGTTCCACCCGGCGCACGTTCAAGGAGTTGTCGGAGAGGTCGTCCCAAGTGGCCAACTGGCTGCGCGGACAAGGAGTCAAACGCGGCGAGCACATGATCGTCATGCTTGGCAACCAGGTGGAACTCTGGGAGCTGATGCTGGCGGGCATCAAGCTCGGCATCGTCCTGATCCCCACCACCACGCTCATGGGCGCCCGCGACCTGCAGGACCGGGTGGAGCGCGGCGGGGCGTCATGGGTTGCTGTCGGCAGCGGAAACATCGGCAAGTTCGCCGAGGTCACAGGAAACTACACGCTCATAGAGGTGGGCCGGGAACGCACCGTCGCTGACGCGAAACAGTACGAAGACTCCCACGACGCCGGCACGGACTTCACTCCCGACGCCCCCACACACGCGGACGAGACACTGCTGCTGTATTTCACCTCGGGCACCACGTCGCGGGCCAAGTTGGTGGAGCACACCCACACCTCGTACCCCGTGGGTCACTTGTCCACCATGTACTGGATCGGCGTGGAACCCGGCGACATCCACCTCAACGTTGCATCTCCCGGCTGGGCCAAGCACGCCTGGTCCAACGTCTTCACCCCGTGGATCGCCGAAGCCTCCGTTTTCATCTACAACTACGATCGCTTCAGTGCCACAGCCCTCATGGAACAGATGGACCGCGAGGGTGTCACGAGTTTCTGCGCCCCGCCCACGGTGTGGCGGATGCTCATCCAGGCGGACCTCACCCAACTGAAGAACCCGCCCCACAAGGTTGTTTCCGCAGGCGAACCCCTCAACGCGGAGGTGATCGGCCAGGTGGAGGAAGCCTGGGGCGTGACCATCCGGGACGGCTTCGGCCAGACGGAGACCACCGTCCAGATCGCCAACACTCCTGCACAGCCGGTGAGGATCGGCTCCATGGGAAGGCCGCTGCCCGGGTACGACGTCGTCCTGGTGGACCCGCTCACCGGTGAAGAGGCCGACGACGGCGAGCTCTGCTTGCGCTTGGACCCGCGGCCCGTGGGACTCATGAAAAGCTACTTCGGAGACGAGGCGAAAACGGCGGAAGCCTTCCGTGACGGCTACTACCACACAGGAGACATGGCCAGCCGGGTCGCTGATGGCGTGATCACGTACGTCGGCCGGGACGACGATGTCTTCAAGTCATCGGACTACCGTTTGTCGCCTTTCGAACTCGAAAGCGTCCTGATCGAACACCCCGCAGTGGCGGAGGCCGCCGTCGTACCTTCGCCCGACGCGCTGAAGCTCTCGGTGCCCAAAGCGTTCGTGGTGCTCGCTGCCGGCTACGAACCCGGACCCGCCGTCGCAGAGGACATCCTCCGTTACGCCCGGGAGCACCTGGCCCCGTTCAAGAGGATCCGCAGGCTCGAATTCGGCGAACTGCCCAAGACGATCTCCGGCAAGATCCGCCGGGTTGAGCTGCGCGGCACGGAGATCAAACGGCATGGGGACGGCCCGCTGCCCGCCGGGTTGGGCGTGGAATACACGGAAGAAGAGTTCCCGAATCTGAAAGACTAGTCCCCCACACCACCAAGGAGGCCCATGGGCAACCCGCTCCCCCGAGACCCCATTGCCGACGCCCAACGGAACTGGGAACGGCATGGTTGGGGCGATGTCGCCGCGCCCATGGCTGCCATCACCGCGATCATGCGCACGCAGCAGATCCTGTTAGCCCGCATCGAAACGGTCCTCAAACCCTTCGGCCTGACCTTCGCGCGCTACGAACTCCTCGCCCTGCTCAGCTTCGCCCGCAGCGGTGCGCTGCCCATGAACAAAGCCAGCGCCCTCCTGCAGGTGCATCCCACCTCGGTGACCAACGCCGTCGACCGTTTGGAACGGGCGGCCTTGGTGGCCCGTTCGCCGCACCCCACGGACGGCAGGACCACGCTGATCGAACTCACCGCCGAGGGCCGCGCCCTTGCGAAAAAAGCGACGGCGGCGCTCAACGCCGAGGTTTTCGGCAAGTCGGGCTTCGAGGACGACGACGTCGACCACCTCATCCGCGTCCTGGGCACCTTCCGCAGGGATGCCGGGGATTTCACCGACGATTAGTACTCAGGTCAGCGCCGTCGCGTTGGCGGGCGACCCGGTTCCGCCCACGATGTTGAGTGGTTTGACGCTGACGAACGCCTCCCAGGCACCGGTTGTCCGCATGTGCCTGGCCAGCGGACCCAGCCGCCACAGTTCACCGAGCGGCATGCCCAGTTTGGCGAGGAGTTGCTGGTGCATCATCCCGTTGTCGTTGGGAGCCGACTCCAGGAACGGGCTGTCCGGAACAGCCGGGAGGCATTCGAAAGCGAAGTTGTCGGCTGCCAGCAGCGCGAGCCGGTTGTCCCAAGCCCAGGCCACGAATTCGCCGGACTGTTCCACCCCGGTTGCTTTGCGGCTGGAACGGACCTCCCGTTTCTCCTCCAATGGAAGCCCGAGGAACCACTCGCACCAGCCGGTGTGCAGCAGCAGGATGTCGCCCGGCCTGAGCTCAAGGGACTGGGCTTCGATGGCGGCCTGAATCAGCCCCAGTCCGAGCGGTTCGCCGGCCGGATGGTCGATCGGGGATCCCTGCGCCGCTCGGTATCCTTCGAGGTCAACCAGTACAGCCCGCCCGACGATAGGTTGCTCCGCCCATTCCTGGATGCCGAGCTCCGGGGTGCCTTCGCACACCAGATGGTCCGGGGTGCCGTTGTAGAAACCCACATCGTCCGCCCGCCGGTGGCGGAGCCCGTCGATCTGCGTGGACCCTTGGAGGTAGTAACCGTCCAGGTAGTCGTCGCGGTGTGCCGGGTGGGCTGAATAGATGATGTGCCGGGGTGCACCACGTTTGAGCGACATCCCGGGGTCGAAATCGTCGGCTGCGTAGTCCAGGCCAAAAACCGTTCCGGTTCGGATGCATTCCTTCGCCGCAAGGACCGCTTCAGGGGTAATGAAGGACGGCGTCCCGCGGTCCTTCTCGGGGAAGAGCTCCCATGATGTCCCGGCGAGCCGCCCTTCGCGCCGCAGCAACTGGGCGTAGCTCGGATAGCCGGCTGGTGATTCCTTCATCGCGTGCCTGCCTCCTGTTTCGTTTCCGCTCCCTGCCGGCTTTTGTAGCTCAGCAGAAACCCAGCCATGGCACACACAGAGGCCGCGACGCACATCCCCGGCTTGAAGAACTCGTTGAGGAACGTCAGCCAAACGCCCTGCCCGGCCGCCAATCCCGCGGCCTGTCCCACCACGAACACCACTCCCCCGGCCAGGAGCAAAGCGAGGGTGATCACGAAGACTACCTGGATGGCTCGTCGTATCTGTTGCATGGGGTGTTCCTTAGATGGGGAGGATGCCCAGGATGATCAGCACACCAATGCCCAGCAGTGGCAGGGCATAGTGCGTGAGGAGCCTGGAGAAGGTCTTGATCGGGTTGACGTCGGCGATCCCGCACGCCACGTACAGCGGGGCACCGCCTGGCGGGACCGCGGCCTCGCAGGAGGAAAACACCAGCACGGCGACGGCTGCGGTGGTCGCCGGAACTCCGGCTGCCACCAGGGTGGCTACGCCCACGGTTCCGACGGCGGCCATGGTGGCGGTGGCGGACAGCGGCGCGGCTACGGTGATCACGATCAGCCCGATCAGGATCGCGAGCAGCCACAGCGGCAGGTTCATCTGGCCCAGCAGTGCGGTCATCTGCTTCGGCAACCCGGTGGCGGCGAGCGCATTGGCCCCGGCGAAGGCAAACACCACGGTGATTCCCACCACCCCGAAGCGCGGAGCCGATGACTGCAGCAGGTCCCACCAGGCCCTGCCGTTCCGGGGCAGCAGTTTCCACCCCAGCAGTGCGCCCGTGATGATGAGGACCACGGGGATCCACACAATGACGCTCAAGGACTTGGCGACGTCCCCGCCGGTCCAGTCGGACAGGGCGGAGGCGATGGCTCCCGAGGTGAGAATCAGCGGAACAGCCACCACCACGAAGAGGAGCAGCGTTGCCCAGCCTTGGCCGAACGCCGTCCTGACCACCAGACGATGGGCTGGATCCAAGGGCGTCATGCCGCTTCTGCGGACCAACAGCCAGGTCACCACCAGCCGGTGCAGGAAGCACCACAGGCCACCCACCAGCAAGGGCAGCACGAGGTCATTGACGTTCAGCAGCGGGCCGACGGTGGCAGATCCCACGAGCACGAACATGGAGGCGCTGAACGGGAACGTGATGCCCATGCCCGCGTTTCCCGCCACCAGCGTGGCAGCTGCCGGTTTGTCCAACTTGGATTTCTCCATCCACGGGATGGTCACCGAACCCACGGTCGCGGCGATGGCTGCCTGGTTGTGGACCACGCCTCCCAGGCCCGCGGATGCCACGGTGGAAACCCAGGCCGGGCCACCCTTCACGCCGCCGATCATCGAGTTCAAGAGGTCGATCAGTTTGTCCAGCACACCCGTCTTGTCCAGGAGATACCCCATGAAAACGAACGCCATGGTGGCGTACACGATCTCGTCCGTCACTGCGGAGTACAGCGACGCCCAACCCACCTGGGCTGCGGCGGCTCCGGTGAACGGCAGGACGGCGAGGAAGCCGATGATCATCGCTTCCCCGACACTGCGCTTCAACAGGGTGGTCCAAAGCAGGATCACGGCAAGATAGGCTCCGAGGGCCCAGATGCCGATCATGGCGTTGCTCCTGACGGGGTTGGCGTAGCTGCTGCGTACTTCATTGTTGCTCTTGTCCCGATTCTTCCCGCTGTGCCGCTTAGCGCAAGGCTGCCGCAGGCTGGGCTGGTTCGGCGGCCATCCGCACCAGGGCCGCGGCAGCCGCCGTCGTCATTTCTGCGGGCACTTTCAGGTCGTCCGCGAGGTAGCCCGCGGTGTCCTGCATTTCCTTCGAGCGGCGCTGCGCGTGCTTGGCTGTGCCCACCAGGAAGCGGTCGATCACTGCCTGTCCGTCGCCGGCCAACTGGCGGGCGATCTGGCCACGGATCCACTCCTCCAGCCCGGCTGCCCGCCCGGCCGTGACCGCCTCGACAACCACCGACGCCAAACCTTTCATCAGGACGCTCCGCAAGAGCTTGTGCGCCATGGCAGCGCCCGGTTCGCCGTCGGCAATTTCGACGTCGGCACCCAGGGGAGCGAGCAGCGCGGCTACCGCCGCGGAACCGGGACCGCTGACCATCAGGGGTGTCCGGGCACCCTGTGTCGGCACCGGGCCGAGGATGGCGACGTCAGCGAAGAGCGCCCCGGACGGAATGCGTCCGAGTTCCTGCATCACCTGTGGAGCGGAAGAGGTGAAGTCTGCGTAGCAACTGCCCTCGGCAAGGACGGGAAGGCACTCTTCGGCGACGAAGGGGGCAGCGGCCGCCCCTGTCAGGACCAGGACGATGTCCGCCCCGGTGCAGGCTTCAGCTGCGGTCGAAGCACGGACAACCCCGGCCGGCGTGGACGGTGCCACGGGGTCGAACCCCTTGACGTGGTGACCGGCAGCAACGAGCGCTGCGGCGTAGGTGGCTCCGGCTTCTCCGAGGCCGATGACCGTGCAAACTGTCATGATCTGTCTTTCTGTGGGGTTCAGTGGGCACGCCGGTGCTGACCTGCCGGACCGGGAACGGAGGTCCGCTGCTTGGCTCCGGCAGGTCCAGGCGTGTTCCGGCGTGTTCCGGCGTCTTACTTGTGGCGGTCGGCGATGATCGCTGCCCGCCGGCTGGTTTCGTCGGCGAAGACCGCCTCGGCGGCGTCGGCGACGGCGGAAGCCTGCTCGCGCGGGATGACCACCACGCCGTCCGGGTCGCCGATGATGATGTCGCCGGGCATCACGGGCACGCCGCCGAAGGCTACCGGGCCACCCAGCCTGGACGGACCGTTCTTGTACGGTCCGGCCGGGGTGATGGCGCGTGCGAAGACGGGCATTCCGATCTCGGCGAGGGCCTCCGCGTCCCGGGCGGCCCCGTCCAGGGCGAAGCCTGCGATGCCGAGGTTGATGGCCTTTTCGCCAATCAGTTCGCCCAGCAAAGCCCGCGATTCGTCGGCGCCACCGGCTACCACAATCACGTCCCCGGGCCGGGCCACCTGAAGGGCCTGGTGGATGCCCTGGTTGTCACCCGGACGGGTCCAGACAGTGAACGCCGGCCCGGCCAGGCGGGCGCCGGACCAGATGGCCTGGATGGCCGAGTCGGCCACGCCAAGCCGGTCCATCGCGTCGCCGATGTTGGCGGCAGGCAACTTCGACAGGCGATCCAACACTGCCCGGTCGGGACGGGGGAAGTCGGCGTCGATGTGGTCGAGGACGGGAGATGTCATGGTGTCTCTTCTTCTTTCTGGAGGGTTGTGCCCGGCCGGGCCAGTCCTTCTTCTGGGCTAGTCCTTCTTCTGGGCTAGTCCTTCTTCTGGACCAGTGGCAGGACCTTCTTGAAGTCCTCTTCCTGGGAGGCCCAGAACTGCTTGTAGTCGGAGCCGTTCAGGTAGCTCGTCTGCAGGCCGAGGTCCTTCATCTTCTGGACCACTGTGGGATCTTCGATCGCCTTTTGCAGGGCTGCTTCGATCTTCTTGGCGACGGCGTCCGGCAAGCCTGCCGGCGCTGAGTACCCACGGACCGTGCCGGCCTCGAGCTCGTAGCCGGATTCCTTGAACGTGGGCACGTCCGGGAGCGAGGGCGCACGCTCGGCCGTCATGACACCCAACACACGTGCCTTGCCCTGCTTGGACAGGTCCGTGACGTCGCTGACGTTGGCCACCAGGATGTCCACATGCTTGCCGAGGAAGGCCGTGGTTGCCTGGGAGGCGCCTTCGGAAAAGTGCACGGGAGCGAACTCCGCCCCCGTGGTTTCCTGCATCTGGGCCAGCGCGAAGTGTTCGCCGGTCTGCAGCCCCGTGGTGCTGGCCGTCATGGACTTGGGCTTGGCCTTGGCCGCATCAAGGAGCTCCTTGAGCGTCTTGTACGGGCTGTCCGGCTGGACCGCGATGACCGTGGGGTCAATGACCTGGCGTCCCAGTGGCTGGAAACTGTCGCGGGTGTACTTGGCGCCGCGGGCCGGGTCCAGCGGGGAAACGACGACGGACGGCGAACCGGTGGCGCCAATGGTGTAGCCGTCCGGCTTGGCGCTGGTGAGCTGCGTGTAGCCGATCTGTCCGCCGGCACCTGGCTTGTTGATGACCTCGACGTTGGTGCCGAGCTCCTTTTCGAGGATGGGCTGGACCAGCCGGGCCGCGGTATCCACGGCGCCGCCGGACGAGAAGGAGACGATCAAGTCGATCGATTTGCCCTTCTTGGGGAAGTCGTCGGCGGCATTGTTGGCTGCGCCGGCGTTGGCGCCACAGCCGGTGAGGGCCATCAGGGTTACGGCTGCGAAGGCAGCAGCGATGCGTACACGGGGCATGGGGGTCTTCTCCTTTGAAGTGATGCGGGTAGAACGTGGCGATGAAGGTTTGTTTACGTTTCCGGGTCTTCGGTGAGCGCCTTGGGCTTACGGAGCTTGAGCAGCGGGCTGAGGACAATGAGGAGCCCCACCCCGATCAGCACCATGGAGATGGGCCGGTTCACGAAGATTCCGAAGTCGCCCTGGGAGATCTCCAGCGACTCGCGCAGGGACCTCTCCATGAGCGGCCCGAGCACGAGCGTCAGCACCATGGGGGCCAGCGGAATATCGAGGTGCCGCAGGGCAAGGCCAAGCAGTCCGAACGCGATCATGACGAACACATCGAAGACATTGAAGTTGATGGTGTAGGCACCGATCACCATGAAGAGCAGGATCAGGGCTGTCAGGATGGACGCCGGCACACGGAGGATGGAGGTCCAGAGGCCCACCAGCGGAACGTTCAGGAGCAGCAACAGCAGGTTGCCGATGAACAGGCTGGCAATGATGGCCCAGGCGATCTCGGAGTGTTCGGTGAAGAGGGTGGGACCCGGGGTCAGCCCTTGCTGCAGGAACGCGCCCATCAGCACGGCGATGGTGGGCGAGGCCGGAATGCCCAGCGTAAACAGCGGGATGAGGGCTGCGTTGGCGTGAGCGTTGTTGGCCGTTTCCGGTCCCGCGACGCCCTCGATGGCTCCGTGTCCCAGCTCGTTGCGGTGCTTGGAGAACTTCTTCTCGGCTCCGTACGCCAGCAGCGAGGACACCGAACCCGTCATGCCGGGGATGAGTCCCAGGCCAAATCCGATGCCGGTGCCGCGGGCCATGGATGGAGCACTGCGGCGCCACTCCGTACGGTTGGGCAGCAGCGACTTCAAGCCGGGCGCGTGGACGGTGTCCGCCGTGGCCCCCTTCCGGTAGGAGAGGATCTCCGACAGTCCGAATACGCCCACAATCACCGCCACGAAGCTGACGCCGTCAAGCAGGTTGTCCGAGCCGAAGGTGAACCGGGGAGCGCCGGCAACGGGGTCGATGCCCACCATGGAGATCAGCAGGCCCAAGGCTCCGGAAATGAGCGCCTTGACCATGGACTTGCCGGCCAGCGCAACAAGCAGCGAGATGCCCACCACCATCAAGGCAAAGAATTCCGGCGGGCCAACCAGCAGGCCCATCTCACCCAGCGGCTTCGCGGCCGCCACGAGTCCCAGCGTGGCGATGGTTCCGCCCACGAAGGACCCGACGGCGGCAATGGTCAGGGCCGCTCCGGCCTTGCCGATCTTGGTCATGGCATAACCGTCGATGGTGGTGATCGCCGAGGCTGCTTCGCCGGGGGTATTCAGCAGGACACTGGTGATGGTTCCGCCGTAGGCCGTGCCGTAGAAGATGGCGCACAGCATGATGATCGCCCCGGTGGCATCGAGGTTCATGGTGAGCGGGATGAGCAGCGCGACGCCGGCCACGGGACCGATGCCCGGCAGCACTCCGATGATGGTGCCGAGCAGGCAACCGAGGAAGGCGAAGATCAGGTTCTGCCAGGTCATCGCCGCAGCGAAGCCGCCAAGCAGTTCGTTGAGTGTGTCCACGTCTAGAGTCCGATCGAGTTCAGGAAGGGGATGCCCGCCGTGGGCAGGGCGACGTTGAGCCCGTAGTTGAAGGCGTAGAAGGCCCCCACGCTGCCCGCGAGCGCGATGATCAGCGAGGAGATCCAGCCCCGGCGCCCACGCACTTTGAGGTGGTAGAGCAGGAACAGGAACATGGCCAGTTGGAAGCCGAGCAGGTCAAGGACGGCGGCCAGTACCGCCAGGCTTACGACGACGGCAATCACCAGCCCGCCGTCCACTCCCCCGGGCGTTTCGCTGGGTTTGCGGAGCTCCTGGACGAGCCAGATGCCGGACATGGCCACCAGAAGGACGCCCATGGCAAAGGGGAACAAGCCCGGCCCGGGCCCAAGGGTGGTCCAGAGGCCGAGGCCGATGGAACTGATGAGGACATAGACGCCGACTGCGACGAAAGCGCCAATCCCCGCGAGCACGGATTTCGCCACCCGCCCCTTGGCCCGGGGCTCGGCGATAAGTGACTCCGTTGTCATGGTTTCCTTCTTACGTTTGGTGGTTCTTTGCATTCCGCAGACCGTCAGAGTCCGTTCCAACGCTTACATTATGCGGATCTTCATTTCATAGAATGAAAGAACATTGCGTATGAAGAAATAGTGACAGGAGCCACAATGCATGTCAAGCGCAAGGAAGTTACATAGAATGAAAGGATGACCGTGAGCTCCACGCACTCAGCCGGCGCAGCCGAGGACGGCCCCAAGGCCGCCAACATGCGTTCCCTCTCCAGGGCCATGGAAGTCTTTGCCGAGCTGCAGCGGGCCGAACGCCCGCAAAGGCTGAGCGACCTTGCCCGGACGTGCGGAATGAGCCTTCCCACCACATTGCGGATACTGCGTGTCCTGCAGGACTTCGGCATGGTCAGCCAAACGGACAAGTCCTATCGCATTGGCCCGGCAGTACTGCCCGCAGCGCGGAGCTACCTGGAGAACGATCCTTTGGTGGTCGCCGCGCGGCCCATCCTGCAGCAGGTGGCCACCCAAACCGGGCTTACGGCCTCGCTGTACACCCGCCTCGGCTTTGAACGGATCCTGGTGGCACGCGTCGACGGCGAATCTCCGCTGCGCTACGACCTTCCCTTGGGCAAGCGGCTGCCCCTCACCGTTGGAGCCGCCGGCAAAATCCTGCTGGCGGCGGCACCTGATGCCGAGCTGGACCAAGTGACCGCAGCGGCGATCACGGCAGGCCACGAGAAGGACACCTTCACGGTGGAGGAACTCCGCAGCCGCCTCCCCCAGGACGGGGTTGATTTCGCCTATTCGGAGGACGAGCGGGCCACCGGCGTGCTCTCGGTGGCCGTCGCAGTTCCACACCCCACCGCGCGGCCCAGCGAATCCATCTCCCTGACCAGTCCCGTGGAGACCGCCACGGAGGAAGCACTCAAGGCCGGGGTTCCCGAGCTCAAGCGTGCGGCCGGCCGATTGTCCGAAATCCTGCAAGGATCTGTTTACTAGCCCCACCCAACTGACTGGCACTTGTGGTTGTTCCCAGCGCTTGTGATGTCTCAGGACTTCGTAGACACTTCATGTCTCATGACTTCGTGGACAGTTGGTGTCTCATGACTCTGTGGACACTTCTTTTGTAGTT
>NZ_JBIVXL010000038.1:0-13567 GCF_044769225.1 Paenarthrobacter sp. NPDC090522 | reverse complement strand
CGAACTCAACGACAGACCCCGCCAACGATTCGACTTCTGCACCCCAAATGAGATGATCAGAACCTTCCTGTTGCGATAACCGCTAGAAACCGCCCTTTCATAACGGCATCTACTGCGACCCAGTTGGGTGCCGAAGTCTTGACAATCATTTTGTTAGCGCTAACAATTGCATCAGCAGCTTGATCCGCCCCTTCACCCGACCCCGGCAATGAGGCCCTGGCCAGCCGGATGGAGACCACACATGAACACCTCAGAGACCCGTCCCCTGGACCAGCAATTCGTCATCGGCGTGGACTACGGCACTTTGTCCGGCCGCGCCGTCGTCGTGCGCGTTTCGGACGGCAAGGAACTTGGCAACGGAGTCTTCGAGTACCCGCACGCGGTCGTCTCGGAAAGCCTCCCCGGCACCGGACAACGGCTGCCCGCGGACTGGGCCCTGCAGGTGCCCAACGACTACCGCGACGTGCTGCGCCATGCGGTGCCGGCCGCCGTCGTCAACGCCGGAATCGACCCCGCCCAGGTGGTGGGCATCGCGACCGACTTCACCGCGTGCACCATGGTTCCGACGACGGCAGACGGCACGCCGCTGAACGAACTGGACCGCTTCGCAGACCGCCCGCACGCGTTCGTCAAACTGTGGCGGCACCACGCGGCACAGCCGCAGGCGGACCGTATCAATGAACTGGCCGAAGAACGCGGCGAGTCGTGGCTTCCCCGCTACGGCGGTCTGATCTCGTCGGAATGGGAGTTCGCCAAGGGTCTGCAACTTCTGGAGGAAGACCCCGAGGTCTACGCCGCGATGGACCACTGGGTTGAGGCAGCCGACTGGATCGTCTGGCAACTCTGCGGCACGTACGTCCGCAACGCCTGCACTGCCGGCTACAAGGGCATCTATCAGGGCGGAAGCTACCCGTCCGAGGATTTCCTGGCAGCGCTGAACCCTGACTTTAAAGACTTTGTCAGCAGCAAACTCGAGCACACGATTGGCGCCCTCGGCGAAGCTGCTGGATACCTCACCGAGGAGGCCGCTGAATGGACGGGGCTCCCAGTTGGCATCGCCGTGGCCGTGGGCAACGTGGACGCACATGTCACGGCGCCCGCTGCGAATGCCGTCCGGCCCGGGCAACTCGTGGCGATCATGGGCACCTCCACCTGCCATGTCATGAACGGCGACGTGCTCCGGGAGGTCCCGGGCATGTGCGGTGTAGTGGACGGCGGCATCGTGGACGGGCTCTGGGGATACGAAGCCGGTCAGTCAGGCGTAGGCGACATCTTCGGTTGGTTCACCAAGAACGGAGTTCCTCCGGAATATCACCAGGCCGCCGCGGCCAGCAGTCAAGGGATCCACGAATACCTGACGGAGCTCGCCTCACAGCAGGAAATTGGTGAGCACGGCCTGATTGCCCTCGATTGGCATTCGGGCAACCGGTCCGTCCTGGTGGACCACGAACTTTCCGGAGTTGTTGTGGGCCAGACCTTGGCCACCAAACCGGAGGACATTTACCGCGCACTGCTTGAAGCGACGGCCTTCGGCACCCGGACCATCGTGGACGCGTTCCGCGATTCGGGAGTTCCGGTGAGGGAGTTCATCGTGGCCGGCGGCCTGCTGAAGAACAAGCTCATGATGCAGATCTACGCCGACGCGACAGGGCTGCAGCTTTCCACTATCGGCTCCGAACAGGGTCCGGCCCTGGGCTCCGCGATCCACGCGGCAGTCGCCGCCGGAGTATATAAGGACATTCGGGAAGCCGCCGCCGCAATGGCTGCCGCACCCGGCGCCGTCTACACACCCCTTCCCGAAAACGTCGCAGCCTATGAGGCGCTCTTCCAGGAATACAAGACCCTGCACGACTACTTCGGTCGGGGCGCCAACGAGGTCATGCACCGCCTCAAGGCCATCCAGCGGACGGCCAGAGACAAACAGCAGGCGGCGGCAGCAACGCCGTCGGACGCTGGCTCCCAAGCCTCAAGCGCCCCGGCATCCCACACCCTGGAAGGAGCCACCGCATGAGCGCCCTGCTGGAAACCATCGCGAAAGTTCGCAAGGATGTCTGCGAACTGCACGCTGACCTGACCCGCTACGGGCTGGTGGTGTGGACGGCCGGTAACGTTTCGGGGCGTATCCCCGGCCATGAGTTGATGGTGATCAAACCCTCCGGTGTCTCCTATGACGACCTGGCCCCGGACCTCATGGTGGTGACAGACCTCTACGGAGTCCCCGTCAGCAGCGTCACCACGGAGGTCGGCGAAACAGTCCAGTGGGGCAACCCCAACCTCTCCCCGTCCTCGGACACTGCGGCGCACGCATATGTGTACCGGAACATGCCCGAGGTGGGCGGGGTGGTCCACACGCACTCCACGTATGCCACTGCCTGGGCGGCCCGCGGCGAGGAGATTCCGTGCGTGCTGACCATGATGGGAGACGAGTTTGGCGGCCCCATTCCGGTGGGACCCTTCGCGCTGATCGGCGACGACTCGATCGGCCACGGCATCGTGGAGACGCTCAAGAACTCCCACTCCCCTGCGGTCCTCATGCAGAACCACGGTCCGTTCACCATCGGCAAGGACGCCCGCGCCGCGGTCAAAGCCGCAGTGATGTGCGAAGAAGTGGCCAAAACAGTCCACGTGTCCCGCCAACTTGGCGAGCCACAGGCAATCGACCAAGCCAAGATCGCCTCTCTCTATGACCGCTACCAGAACGTCTACGGCCGCTGACGCGACGCCGCAAACCCGGCCACACCCCAAACTCCAGGAGCCAACATGCCTTCCGCCAACACCACGTCCCTTGACCACTACGAGGTCTGGTTCCTCACCGGCAGCCAGCACCTCTACGGCGAGGATGTCCTCAAGCAGGTCGCTGCCCAGTCCCAGGAAATCGCGGAAGCCCTCAATTCCACGGTGCCGGTCAAGCTTGTCTGGAAGCCCGTCCTCACCGACTCGGACGCCATCCGCCGCACCGCGCTGGAAGCCAACTCGAACGATTCCGTGATCGGCGTGACCGCGTGGATGCACACGTTCAGCCCGGCGAAGATGTGGATCCAGGGTTTGGACGCGCTCCGCAAGCCACTCCTGCACCTGCACACTCAGGCCAACCGGGACCTGCCGTGGGCGGACATCGATTTCGATTTCATGAACCTCAACCAGGCAGCCCACGGCGACAGGGAATTCGGGTACATCCAGTCCCGCCTCGGCGTGCCGCGGAAGACCGTCGTCGGGCATGTCTCCAACCCGGAGGTCGCCCGCCAGATGGCCGCCTGGCAGCGCGCCTCGGCGGGTTGGGCCGCCGTCCGGACGCTGAAGCTGACGCGGTTCGGCGACAACATGCGCAACGTCGCGGTCACCGAGGGTGACAAGACCGAGGCCGAGCTGCGCTTCGGCGTCTCGGTGAACACCTGGTCCGTGAACGAACTCGCCGATGCGGTCCACACCGCTGCAGAGTCCGACGTCGACGCCTTGGTGGCCGAGTACGAACGCCTTTACGAGGTGGTTGACGAGCTGAAAGCAGGCGGCACCCGCCACGAATCGCTCCGTTACAGCGCAAGGATTGAACTCGGTCTCCGTAGCTTCCTGGAGGCGAACGGCTCTGCAGCGTTCACCACCTCCTTCGAGGACCTGGGCGAACTCCGCCAACTGCCCGGCATGGCCGTGCAGCGGCTCATGGCCGACGGCTACGGCTTCGGCGCAGAGGGCGACTGGAAGACCGCCATCCTGGTCCGCGCCGCGAAGGTCATGGGTGCGGGCCTGGCCGGCGGGGCGTCACTCATGGAGGACTACACGTACCATCTGGAACCGGGATCGGAGAAGATCCTCGGCGCGCACATGCTCGAGGTCTGCCCGTCCTTGACCGCCCGGAAGCCGCGCGTCGAGATCCACCCGCTGGGCATCGGCGGCAAGGAAGATCCCGTCCGCATGGTGTTCGATACCGACGCCGGCCCGGGAGTCGTCGTCGCGCTGTCCGACATGCGCGACCGGTTCCGCCTGGTCGCGAACGTCGTGGACGTCGTCGACCTCGACCAGCCCCTCCACAACCTGCCCGTAGCCCGCGCGCTCTGGGAACCCAAGCCCGACTTCGCGACCTCCGCCGCAGCGTGGCTCACCGCCGGTGCGGCCCACCACACGGTATTGTCCACGCAGGTGGGCCTGGACGTGTTCGAGGACTTCGCCGAAATTGCCCGCACCGAACTGCTCACCATCGACGAAAGCACCACCATCAAAACGTTCAAGAAAGAACTCGCCTGGAACGCCGCGTACTACAAGCTGGCAGGCGGCCTGTGAGCCCTGAATTCACGCTGACAGCGGGTGGCTACACGGCTGTTGTCACCGCCCAGGCCGCCGCGCTGCGCGTTCTGCAGTTCGAGGGCCGCGATCTTGTGGTGCCGTTCGCCGAAGGCGGTCCGATCCCGGATTACCGCGGCATCATTGCAGCGCCGTGGCCCAACCGGATAGCGGACGGGAAGTACACGTTCGACGGCGTCACGCACCAACTCGCCGTCAACGAACCGGAGCGCGGTACGGCGCTGCACGGCTTTGCCTTTCCGCTCGATTGGACGATGAAAGAGCACGACGCCGATTCGGTCACCTTGACATGCACGGTGGGGCCAACGGAGGGCTACCCGTTCGTGCTGGAAGTCTCGGCTCGGTACGTGCTGGACGGGGCCGGGCTGCATACTTTCGTCACGGCTGTGAACGCCGCCGACGTCGCCGCACCCTACGGTGTGTGCCCGCACCCTTACTTGGTTGCCGGACCTTCGCCCCTGGATGAGTGGACCCTCGAAGCGCCAGTGGGGACGTTCCTCGAAGTCACTCCGGACCGCCTTCTTCCCGTTCGGCTGGCGCCTGTTGATGGACACGGGTTCGACTTCCGCTCACCGCGCGCGATCGGCGCCACCGAAATCGACCACGCCTTCACGGACGTGGCGTTCGACGGCGGGCTGGCGCGGCTGTCGCTTCGGGACCCGGCGGGCACCGGCGTCGGAATGTCCTGGGACGAAAGCTGCACCTGGCTGCAGATCCATACGGCAGACAAGCCGGCACCCATCCCCAGCCGGATCGGTCTGGCCGTGGAACCGATGACCTGCCCACCGGACGCCTTCAACAGCGGAACCGACCTCATCCGGCTGGTACCCGGGGCAACCCACACGGCGTCGTGGAGCATCTACGCCCTCTAACGCCCCGCGCACCCAACTGGGGGGTTGGCCATCCTTCACGGCGTCACGAAACAACGATGTGGGTCACAGATGGTTGACGGGTGCTGATTCTCAGTGGACGTCTTACAGAGCCAGACCAAAGGAACTACTGTGAAGTCTTCACGCCATCGCTGGAAGGCAGCATCCATCATCGTGACGACAGTCGTCACGATCATTTGCTTGTTTGTTCTTGGGTTTGCCTTCGTTGCAGCTTCCACCGACGCGCGGGAGGCAACCGGAAATCACGTGTTCGCCCAAACAATATTCGGTCTCCCGATTTTGGAAGGATTCCGCCTCAATGGGAAGTTTGGCGTTCACATGAAACCCGGTGCGATTGTCTTCCTTGCCATCCCGATCTTCGTCTGGGCTCTCACGCGTGTTCCGGCATTGAAGTCTTTTGTTTATCGAAACGGCCAAACTGGCTGGCAGTAGTGGTTGATCTGAGGCGTCAAAACAACCACTACTGCCAGTTACTTGGGCGGGGTTAGCCGATCAGGCGGGCATCGCCGGTGTTGATCGCGGAGGCCGGGAAGCCGTTCTTCACCACGATCTTCTCAAGGCCGCCGTCCTTGCGCAGTCCGTCCACGTACTCGTTGAGGGCCTTGAGCAGCCCAGCGTTGTCCTTCGTGACTGGGAAGCAGGTCTGCGGCGGCTCAAGAGAAGCCTTGATCGCAGAATCCGGGTCAAGGACCTCCACCTTCAGGCCGTTGCTGTTGTTATGCGCTTCGCCGAAGCCATCAATGCCGACGTCGAGCCGGCCCGACTTCAGGTCCTGGAACAGGTCCACCGGAGCCTTGTACAGCTGAAGGTCGCCCCCGAGGTAGCTCTTGGCGTCGTCCACCCACACGTTGCCGTTGACCGTACCGACCTTTTTGCCTTTCAGGTCGGTCACTTTGTTAAGGCCGTCCTTGGAGATCAGCACCATCTGGTCGGTGTAGATCGGATCCGTCAACGACAGGATGTCGGCACGGGCCTTCGAGCGCCACCAACCGCCCGTGGCAACATCGGCCCGGCCACCTTGGACGGTGGGGATCACGGCTGCCGCGGCCGCGGACACGGCGTTGATGGTGAGGCACTGCTTCTCGGCAAAGCCCATGAGGATGTCGCCGTCGACGCCCCCAAGTTCATTGCCCTTGAAGGTGACGTAGGGCGGTGCTTCATAGACGGCGACCGTCAGTGAGCCCTTTTTCAAGGTGTCGAACTGGGATGCCGGTTTGCAGTCCGCGGACGTCTTGGATCCGGCGGCGTCGGTGCTGCCGCCGCAACCCGTGAGCCCAGCGGCCAACGTCAGGGCAGCCACAGCCGATGCGATGACTCGTAGTTTCATGATGGTTCCTCTTGATGGGGGTGCCGGCGTGTCAGCGGTGACGCGCCAGTCGATGCTCGACGAAGTTGCTGAGGGAACTCGCGGGAATGGTGATCAATGCGTACATCAAGCCTGCGAGGGTAAGGATGCTCAGGTAGCGGAAGGTGATGGAGCCGATGGAGTAGGCCTGGCTCATCAGTTCCGGCATGGCAATGGTGTAGGCCAGGGAGGTCGCCTGGAACACCATGATCGCGAATCCCATGAGCGGCGGGATGGCGATTCTGACCCCTTGCGGGATCACAACAAATCGGAGGATGTCGCCGCGGGCCATGCCCAGCGCGTGGGCGGCTTCCACCTCTCCAGAGGGCACGGCCTGCAAACCACCGCGGAGGATTTCGCTCGTGTACGCGGCGGTGGTGAAGGCCAAAGCCAAGGATGCTGCCACGAAGGACGTCAGCGTCATGCCGGCGCTGGGCAGTCCAAAGTAGAACAGCTGCAGGACCACCAGGGCAGGGGTTCCACGGCCGACTTCGATCACGCCGATCGAAACAACCCGCAAGGCACGGTTCTTGGAACCGGCCCCCAACGCCAACAGCAGGCCAGCCGGCAAACCCATCAGGAGCGTCACGAGAGTCAGTTGGAGGCTGACGCCCAGCCCACCCAGCAGGTCCGGGAAGTAGTCCACCCAGTCGTTGAAGAACGTCATCGCGCAACCCTCTTTCGGAGCTTGCTGTCCAGCAAACGCGTTGCCCAGGCACAGGGAATGGTCATGGCCACGTAAAGGCCGGCCGCCCATAGGAAGGGCACAATCGCATCACCCGTGACCGTGGATTCGTGGCCAGCCCAGTAGATGGTGTCCTGCACGCCGATCACGGAGGCAACGGATGAGTCCTTCAGCAGGCCGATGGCAAACGTGGCCGCTGCCGGAATCGAGACCCGAAGCACCTGCGGGCCGATGATGCTGGCCAGGGTCGCAGCCCGCGAGAGCCCCAAGGCGTCGCTGGCTTCCCACTGGCCGTCGTGGATGGCGGTCAAGCCACCCCGATAGATCTCGGCCATGTACGCAGACGAGACCAGGCCAAAACCGATGACTGCGGCCGCAAACGAGCTGAGTTCGATCACACCGCTTCCCACGCCGAAGTAGATGATGAACAGCCACGCCAGCGGAGGAATGCCCCGGAGAAACTCAATGAAGGTCCTGGCAATGAAACGGACCAGGACAAACCGCGAGCGGCGCGCCAACACCAGCGGGATGCCGCCGATTGCACCGAACAAGAGCGAGGAGAGTGTCAGCAACAGCGTCATGGAGACGCCTTGTGCCACCACGCTGAGGTGTTCCATGTCAGCGCTCCAATACGGCTCGCAGGAACCGGCGAGTGCGGTCCATGCTGGGAGAGGTGAAGACGTCGGCAGGGTCGCCTTGTTCAAGGATGGCGCCCTCCGCCATCACCACCACCCGGTCGGAGACATCCCGCGCAAACTGCATCTCGTGCGTGACCACCACCATGGTCATGCCTTCGGAGGCCAGTTCCTTCATGACGGCGAGGACTTCCAGGCCCACCTCCGGATCAAGCGCAGACGTTGGCTCGTCGAACAGCATCACCTGCGGATCCAAGGCCAGGGCCCGGGCAATGGCGATGCGCTGCTGCTGACCGCCGGAGCATCGGCTGGGATACTGGTTGGCTTTGTCCGCCAGTCCCACGCGCTCCAGGAGCTTTTTGGAACGGGCATCGGCCTCGGCACGAGACCGGCCGAGCACGCGTTCCTGCGGGAGGGAGATGTTCCGCAGCACGGTCATGTGCGGGAACAGGTTGAAGGACTGGAACACCATGCCGACATTCCGGCGCAAGCGCACCAAGTCCATATGGCTGATCTCGGTTCCGGCGTCCACTTGGTTGCCCTCAACCGTGATGCGCCCGCTGTCCGGGACTTCCAGCAGGTTGATGCAACGGAGCAGTGTGCTCTTGCCGGCGCCGCTGGGGCCGATGATCGCCACGACTTCGCCTTCGCGGACGGATAAGGACACGTTGTCGATCACCGTATGGTTCCCGAACCTCTTCACCACTGATTCCAGCGATATGGCGGTCCGATCCTGTGCGGCATCTTCTTGCATGGCTAACTCGTTCCTGGCTTGTGTCATTGGACTGACGCGGCTTGTGCGCCGGCGGCCGAAGTCCCGTCAGCGGCCGGCCCCTCGGCGGCGTCAGCACCGGCGTCGAACCCTGCACCGAGCGCGTTGAGCGCGAAGGACGCGACGTCGAGGATCGGCACGGTGGTGTATTTGCGGATTTCCTGGCGGAACTCTGGCAGCAGCGTGCATTCCAAGACCAGCACGCCGATGTCCTCAAACCGGCCGCCGGGCCCAAACTCGCGCTTTACCACGGAGGCAACGCCTTCTTTGAGCATTGGCTGGTCCCAGCCGTTGCCCAGGGCGTGGTCGTTGGTGAGCATGTTGGCCCAACCGGACTCGCCTTCCATTCCCGCGATGACAATCCTGGAAGACAACACGTGATCGTCGAGGAGCTTGCTGGCGAGCTTTTCCGAGACCGTCAGGACGCCGATGTCCTTGCTGGTCAGCACCGAGGCGACGGGCAGGAGGTCCAGGCCGCTCGTGATCACATTGGCTGTCTGGCGCATGTCCTTCCGGGCGTAGAAGAAGAAGCCGCAATCGGTAATTACCAGCGGGCAGTGGGCCAGCTTTTCACTGGCCGCCCAGAAGGCTTCGACCGCTTCAGGTTCGCCGTTGACCAGAGGTTCCACGCGTGCTCCACGGGCGACTGCGTAGGCTACGGGCAGACCCTGCCAGCTCGCCGGGTTTTCGAAGAAGCCCACAGGATTGTCGCTGATGCCGGGCGAGTCCGAGGTGAGGCACTCCACGTAGTCGACGGGGTAGGAGTCGAGGTCGCAGAGGATGACTCCAAGCTGGGGCTTGATGCTAGTCATTACGCCCACCCGGGTTGGCATCATCAAGCGCTTCCGGCCTGCCGCCGTCGAACGCTTCAACACGGGTGGCGGCGCTCCCAACAATAGCGACGGCGTTAACCTCAACCCGGATCCCCGGGAGGTTGAGCTCCTCGCCGATCAGGATGCCCGTGGCGGTGGGGCCGGGGGCGGGGAAGTAGCTGAAGCGGATGTCGTAGGTGCGCTGCCACTCTTCGTAGCTGAGTTCGCCGGCGTAGAAGGTGTTGAACTGGACAACGTCGCCCATGGTGCCGCCCAGTTCTTCGATGACCCGCTTGAGCGATTCCATGACGGACTTGCACTGCGCCACGATGTCGCCGGGGTTGCGCACGTTGCCCTGTTCGTCGAGGTCCTCCTGGCCACCGACGTAGATCATGTCCCCCACGCGGATGCCGTGGCTGTGGTTGATCTTGAAGTGGCCCGGCACCTGCCAGTGGCCGGGAAGCTCTGCGAAACGTCGTTCGAGGGTGGTCATTTCTTCGTTCTCCTTTGTGGTGATCGTCACTGATCACTTCAAGCATGGAACGGGAAATCACGGTTTAACCCTGCGACAGAACGAGGTTTGCTGGCGCTGCCGCAAGACTTTCTTTGGCTGCGGTTTGGGTCGCCGGTCAGGGTACGACGGCGGCGCGCGCCTTAGGCGGCAGCGGCGCCCAGCAGCCCGTGGACCTCATCGAGGACGGCTTTAATGATGGGCCGGCGGGCATCGCTGCTTCGCGTTACGGTGAGCACCCGGCGATGAATGCGAGGCTTGTCGAAAGCATGGATCCCGACGGGCGCAACGGTATCGTCCACAGACAGGGGCGGAAGCAAGGAGATGCCCCTGCCCCGGGAAATGGCCTCGACCAGCAGAAGAAGATCATCCACCACCCAGCGGCTGTTCGGCTCGAATCCCTCATTCCGGCACGCGAAGCGTACGGCTTGCCCGCACGCCCCGGCCTCGGGCGTCAGCACCCAGTCGGCATTCTTGAGGTCAGTCAGCTTCAGCAGCGGGGGCACCACATAGTCCGGCGGCGTGACCAGGACCAGCGGCTCATTCATGACCTCGCGGGTGACGAGGTAGTCCGGGAAGGCGACGGGGACGTTGTCGTAAAGGTCCACAATCGCAATGTCCAGGGCTCCGTTGAGCAATTGCTCGATGCTGTCCACGGGCTCAACGACGTTGACGGTGAGTTCGACGTCGGGCGCGGTCACCTCAAGCTTGTCAGCGACCGGAAGAAGCACGTTCCGCGCAAGGGAGGGAATGGATCCGATCCGTACCCTGCCAGCCAGTTCCCCGCCAAGCTGGTCCATTTCGGCCCGGGTGGCTTCGAGGAGTCTGACCACCGCACGGGCATGTTCCACCAGGATTTCGCCGGCTCCGGTCAAGCCCACACCTCGGGAAGACCTGTCCAGGAGTTGCACGCCCGTTTCCTTCTCCAGGATGCTGATTTGCTGCGACACGGCCGAGGACGTAATGCCCAGAACCCTCGCGGCTCCAGCCAGGGATCCCTGCCGCGCTACCTCGTTGAGCAGGCGCAGCCGTGGCACGTCCGGAAGTGGCTTTTCGGTCATGGAACATTCTTGCACGATTAGCTGTTCTTAACACAGATCCAGATGTATCTTAAGTTAAACAACGCGCCAACGAGTCGACGACGACGTTCACTCTCTGGCCCTCTTCACTTCCCCTTCTCGAAAGGACGCCACGTGGATACCGTGGAAACGCACCCGTCCAAATTGGCCCTCACCGGCATACTTGGCGCCTCCGAATCCATCGCCCGGAACATTACGAGCACCATCGAAGACCTCACGACGGATCTCCGGGAACTCAGCCACGGCATCCATGGCATCGCGGAGGTGGGCTTCGAAGAGCGCCTGTCCGTTGCCTTCGCCGCCGAGTTCCTCAGGTACCGGGGTTTTCCCGTCCAGGTTGGGCGCTACGGCCTGCGTACCTCACTGCGCGCAGAGGCGGGCTCGGGCTCACCGAAGGTTGCCGTGCTCGCCGAATACGACGCCCTTCCGGGAGTCGGCCACGGCTGCGGCCACAACGTCATCTGCGCAGCGGCGGTCGGCGCATTCCTGGGCGTGGCCGCGCAGATCGAAAAACTCGGCGGATCAGTGGTGCTCATCGGAACCCCGGCGGAAGAAAACGGCAACGGCAAGGAGTTGCTGGCACGGGCGGGTGCCTTTGACGACATCGACGCCGTGGTCATGCTGCACCCCTTCACCGGTGAATCCGAAGCGGCATCGTTTGCCTCCTTGGCCGTCCGCGACGTTGAGGTCACCTTCCACGGCGTAGCCGCGCACGCTTCTTCAGCACCGCACATGGGGCTCAACGCCCTGGACGCCGTCGTTGCCGCGTACCAAGGAATTGCGGCACTTCGCCAGCACATTCCGGCAACAGACCGCTTGCACTACCTGATCGTCGAGGGTGGTTCTGCGGTGAACGTCGTACCCCACCTGGCGAGCGCCGTCGTCGAAATCCGCTCGCTTGACCCCGACGGCCTGGTTGACCTTTCGCAAAGAGTGCAGAACGTCCTGGAGGGCGCAGCGCTCATGACGGGCACCCGGCTCGAAACCACCTGGGATCCGTTCCCGGCGTATCTTCCGGTACGCAGCAACCATTCCCTCGCCGCCCGCTACCACGGGCATATGTCTTCCCGCGGCCGCGCCATCACCCTGGAGACCGAACTTGTGGGCGGCGGCTGGTCCACGGACCTGGGAAACCTCAGCCTGCGGCTCCCCTCCATCCATCCGACCGTCAGCATCTCCCGCGAAACAACGCCCATGCACACGGTGGAGTTCGGGCAGCACGCCATCAGCCCCGCCGGAGACAAAGCAGTAGTGGACGGTGCCATCGGCCTCGCTTTGACCATTGCAGACTACTTGGCGGACGAGCGGCTCCGAGAGCAGACGCAACTGGACTTCGAAACCGCTGGTGGAGCAGTGAACGTGGAGCAACTCCTCACCCCACCAACCGAGAAATAGCAGCATCATGTTAAATCCAGTCCATCTCCGCACCCTCTCCGTGGTCCTTCGCACAGGCTCCTTTGCTGACGCCGCCCGGGAAATCGGCTACACCGGCTCGGCCGTTTCACAGCAGGTGGCAGCGCTCGAGCGTGCTGTGCAGGCTCCCCTCGTGGAACGCGACGCCCAGAGCATCCGCCCCACCGAGGCAGCAAAGTTCCTGGCCACCAGGGCGCGCGACATCATCGCCGCCCTTAGCACCCTCGAAGACGAGATGAAGGGCTTCAGCAAAGGCAATTACGGGCTCATGCGGCTGGGCAGCTTCAGCACGGCGAGCCAACGACTCCTGCCCGCCGGGCTGGCGTCATACCTGCGCAGGCATCCCACCTCCACGGTTGAACTGGAGGAAGGCTGCCCCACGGACTTGGCGGCCATGGTCAGGGATTCAGTGCTGGATGTTGCTGTGGCTTTCCACTACGACCTTGTCCCGCAGCAATGGCCTTCCAATGTGGTCGCGGTCCCGCTGCTGGCCGAGGAACTCCTGTTGCTGCTCCCCGAAAAGCACAGGCTTGCCGGTGCCGGGCAGATCACGCTCCATGACCTTGCCCGGGAGAACTGGGTATCCACCAAGGAAGACTCGTCCGGCGACGCGTGCCTGAGGCATTTGTGCGCCAGCGGAGGTTTCAAGCCGCGAATCACGGTGAGGAGCGACAACTACGATGCTCTCCGCGGCATGGTCCGGTCAGGCGTGGGCATTGCACTGGTGCCGGCATTGGACCACGTACCAGCCGAGGACATCGTAGCCACGGCTATCAGCGGATGTACGGCCCGGCGGCACATCTCGGCGCTCCGGCACAAGTCGGAGGCCGGCGTTTCCGTCACCAGTTTCCTGCAGTGCCTGGGACGCTCGGCCGACCGGCTGGCCAGCTCGGCGCCCGGCATCACCCGTCAGACGAAGCAGCCCGACGCCTTGGCGCCGGTGGAATACCTGGCCAGCCTCCGCGCGTCGTAATTCCGCCCAAGTAAGTCGCAGTTGTGGGGGGTTTTTACACGAAAAAACCGCCCCCCGGGGACACCACGTGGGGGGGGCGCGGCCCCCCCGGGGGGGCGCCCGCGGGGCCGATAAGAGTACAAAACAGCCGGGAGGTTTAGTTAACCCAAAAAAAAA
>NZ_JBIVXL010000037.1:0-14074 GCF_044769225.1 Paenarthrobacter sp. NPDC090522 | reverse complement strand
CGCGATCTCCACCCGCGACAACGGATCCAACGGATGCGAAACACCCACCAAAACCTCAGTATCAGCATTCAAAGTCACAACTAACTCCTTTGTTTTATGTTTTTGATGTGTAGATGGTTTGGACGTTCTTAGCCCGCGAGCAGCCATTCGGAGGCAGCGTTGCGGTACCGGGTGATGCCTTTGTACTCGGCCATGTCTTCCGGCAGTTCGGCGAGGATGTTGCCGAATTTCTCGCGCCAGGTGGGGACCTGGGCGATGTCCCGCAGCGGCAAGAGGTAGCTGCGGATCAGGAACAGCAGGGTTCCGGTGTGGGGGAGCCGGACCAGGTGCTGGACCTCGACGCGGAGGTGCAGTTTGTCCGGCATGTCCGGGTCGGTGGCGATGGTGCCGCGGTCCGGGCCCCATTCCTGGTAGGTCTCCGTGGAAGTGTCCAGGCGGCGGCCGATGGTCATGGTCCAGTTGGTCCGGCGGAACTGCTCACCGGGCTGGAGGCGCATGAGGAATTGCTCGGCGCGCTGGATGATGTTCTCTTCCTTGACCCTGGGCACGGGTCCGTGGATCTCCAGGAAGCTCATTCCGACGTCGAACCCGAAGGACCAGTCAGCGGCGAAGCTGACGACGCCGGCGTCCAGCCACATGGTGCCGTCGCGGATGTCAAGGAGGACGATGTCGTCCTGGATCTGTGTTCCGAGGAAGCGCAGTGGTCCACCGGGAACAGAATCGTCGTCGCCGATGGTGAATTCGATGTCCAGGTTCTGCAGGCCGTTGTGCCAGCGGCAGTGGTTTCCTTCACGCTCGAAGGACATGATCTCCGGGTTTTCCTCGGCCATGGCCGGCAGCAGGGTGGCCACGGTGTCCCAAGCGGCAGGCTTCATGTGGGGAAGGACCTGGGAGCGGGATGGATCGGCGGTCAGGATCCGTTCGCGGTCGGCGAGTTCTTCGAGGTAGAACTCGTCGATGTCGATGAGTCCTTTGCCCCAGGAACCAGCATCAGTTTCGATGTTCTTGTTGGCCGGCTCCACGTTGGCGCTGTAGCGGTAGATCTCGTCCCGGAAAGGGAAGGGGAAGCGCCGGATGCGGTCCGGGAGGGAAGCGGTGTCAGTTGGTGTGTCGATCGTGATGCTCAAAGGTCCAACTCCAATTCGGGGTCTTCGCTGCGTGAAACACAGCACATCATTGTGGTGTTCTGGGCCTTTTCCTGATCAGTGAGGTACATATCCCGGTGTTGCGGGGTTCCTTTGAGGACAGGCAGGACACACTCGCCGCAGATACCCTTGCGGCACATGTTGGGGATGGTCTTTCCGGCTTTTTCCAAGGTCTCCAGGAGGGAGACGCCGGCCGGAACGTTTAGCTTGAGGCCGCTGCGGGCCAGGTTCACCGTGAAGGGTTCGCCATCGTCCAGTTCAGCTGCGCCGAAGGCCTCCGAGTGGAGCCGTGCTTCAGCCCATCCGGCTTGGCGGGCCTGGTCCAGGACGGAGTCCATGAACGCGTTGGGGCCGCACACGTAGAGGTGGGTTCCCACGCCCTGCTTGGTGAGCTGGTCGGTGAGGACGTCCTGGAAACTGTCGCGGTTGCTGCATTCAGTGAGGGCTGAACCGAGGAGTTCCCGGGCTTCGTCCACGTGCGCTCCGGATCCGGGGCGGTAAACGTAGATGAGGGACGAGGTGGTGCCGCGGTCGGCGGCGGCCCGTGCGTGCGAGAGCACCGGGGTGATTCCGATGCCCGCCGCCACCAGGAGGTGGTGGGTGGCGGTCGACGCCGGGGCGAAGGCGCTCCGGGGCCGCGAAACGAAGACGCGGTCGCCAACGGAGAGACGGTGCATGGCCTGGGATCCGCCGGCGCCGTCTTCGACACGGAGCACCGAAATGGCGTACTCGGAAGGCGCGTTGCCGGACCCGGTCAGGGAGTAGGCATTGACGCCTTCCCCGTACTGGACCACGAGGTGGCTGCCGGGAACGTAGGACGGCAGTTTCCGGAACGACGGGTCCGCGAGGGTGATGCTCACGATCGAATCGGTCTGGGGACTGATGTTGGTCACTTCCAGCTGAAGGCCGCCGTCAACCGCCGGGTGGGGGCTGATGGGCAGTGCCGTGACAGTCATGATGCCTCCTCGACACGGGCTGCGTATCCGAGGTACGCGCCCATTCGGCGGGAAAAGTGGTCAGTGGTTACCAGGTCGACGCTGCAGCCCTGGCAGGGAACCTCCGAACCGGCGGGTTCGGTGGTCGCGGTGGTGGTGTGGCAATGCGGGCAGTAGATTGCCCGAGGTGCGGATTCAGCGCTGAGGAGGGTCATTTCCTCCTGCTGAAGTCCGCACTCGGCGGCGACGGCCGCTGCTGCGCGGATGTCCGCCGTCGGGCCTGAAAGCAGGAGACGGACGCCGACGCTGGAGCTTCCCAGTGCGGACCGCAGTTCGGAGAGGGCCTCCGGGGTTGCGGCTTCGAAGTGCAGGTTTAGCTTGGGCTGGCTGTCGCTTTGCTTATCCGCGGTGTCACCTGCTGCGCCGAACGACGCGCAGATGACACCGCGAAAACCAGGTTCCAAGCCGTTGCCCGCTGTGTGTGGCATGGACACGGAACTCATGGTGGGTCCTTACGGTGCGAAGGAGCGGTCGCCGGCGAAGAAGCCGAGGCCGTAGGTGGGGGTGTCGAACTTGACGGTGGTGCCCTTCGGGAAGAACAGTACGTCGCGTTCCTTGGCGTGGGTCACTTCGCCGGTCGAGACGTCGGTAAGGATGAATTCACCCTGGATGACTACCTTCATCTCGTCGTAGGTGTAGGTGTACTCGAACGGTTCGGACGCCTTGAGCTCGAAGAAGCCGGCGCTCATGACCGTGCCTTCGGGGTTGTGGAGGGCGTCACCGATGAAGGCTTCGCTTCCGGGAAGGTCCATGGACGGGATGTTGCGGTATCCGTCCTCCACCTTGTGGATTGCTCCGGCCTTGCTGAGTGTTCCAAGCAGTGTTTCCATGGGTCTCTCCTTTGAGTGGACAGTGGTGGGAAGTGGTCAGAAAACATTCACTTTGGTGCCTTTATGGCCAAGAGGTGAACTGGGCTGAATGCCCTGAATGGTGGGAAGAGTTGACCCGAATCCCTTGATAGATCAAAGCCCAGGAAGACATTTGGTCTACGTAGATTGTGTGATGCGGGTCACTCTCCGGCCCCACAAACAAACCTACTCGGACTAATACTTCTAGTCCAGACTTTTTTAGAAAATTTCATGACGAGTTTGTAGATTGACGTTCCGGCCGGTGCTTGACTTGCTTCCTGGAGCTGCACAAGGCAGCAGAAAAGCGGGTTGGTGGGCAGCAACAGCTGTCCACCAACCCGCCTTCCGAGGTGATCCAGGGGCGGCTACGGGCGCGCGGCGTCCTCAAGGTTCGCCCCGGGGCGTGCGTCAGGTACGACGGCGGCACCTGGCTCTGGTTTGTGGCGCGCGGCCTGGCGCTGCGAATAGAACCAGATGGGAGCGTAGAGGGCCAGCACAATGAAGCCCACCCAGGTGGGGGCCCAGCCGATTTCGAGGCTGTTCAGGTAGACGACGCCGATCAGGCAGAGGGGAAGGTTGAACAGGCCAAACACCATGGCTACGTTCTTCCAGCCCTTGGGGGCCTTGAAGGGCCGGTCCAAGCCGGCGAAGGCAGGGTGCTTCCTTGCCCGGACGTACGCGAACAGGCTGATGCCATTGGCGCAGGTGTAGCCGATGGCAGACGCAGCAACAATCGCGGCGGGGTTGCCCATGAAGATGAGTACGAGGTTGAAGGCGCCGATCACCAGCATGGCAACAAAAGGTGTGCCGTTACGGTTGGTCTTGCCCAGGGAGCGTGGGAGGTTGCCCTCAATGGCCATGGAGTGCATGGCCCGGGAAGATCCCAGGTAGGCGGTCTGGATAATCAAAACCATGGCTGCGATCAGCATGAAGATCGTGACCATGGAGCCCACTTCGCCGAACACCGCGTGGGCCACGGGAATCAGCGGGGACACGGGTTGGTCCAGTACTCCGTCCACCCCGAGCACGCCGATCACGGCGGCCTGCACCAGGACAAACGAGAAGAAGCAGATCACGCCGCAGGCAAAGAGCGCCTTGGAGACATCCTTGGCGGGGTTTTTGTACTCCGGCCCATAGATCGCGGCTGTCTCCCAGGCGCAAGCACTCCACTGGGCAATGGCGAAGATGCCCAGGAGGATCAGGATATGGTGCATGTCCCACGCCCAGTCGGCCGGCACCAGGTTCCCGGTGATGTTTCGCATGTCGACGTGGCCGGTGGCGAAGGGCGCCACGGTCAGGACCACCAGGGGGATCAGCGAAAAGGCGGCCAGTACATACCCCAGTTTGGCGCCGTCCTTGAGTCCGAACCAGTTGACCACAAAGAGGCCTCCGAAGATCACCAGTCCGGTCATGAGGGCCATTTGGTTCTCGGTAAACATCTCGCCCAGCGCCGGGAACAGTCCGTGCAGGTAGCTGCCCACCAGGATGGAGAAGATGGCCAGCACGGGGGTCCAGGCGAACCAGTAGGCCCACGCGCTGAACCCGCCAATCAGCTTGCTCTTGTCGTACTTCCCTTGGTAGTTCTCGGTGCGGAAGACGTGCTGGGCAAAGCCGGGAAGGCCCGAGGCTTTGGGGAACGTGGTGGCCATTTCCGCGTAGGCCGCGTTCTGGAAGAAGCCCTGGATCACGGACAGTCCCCAGATCAGGATCGCACCGGCGGCCAGGTACATCGGCAGGTAGCCCAGCGAGGGCAGGATCAGAAGAGGAACTCCCAGCGCGATGGCCAGCCCCTGTTTCCAATCGATGGACCGCTCCAGGCCGTCACTGGCCTCTAATCGCTTTTCGCTCATAACAATCTCCCTTGACTGAACTAAGTCGTGCTTCATGGACCTGCCGTTCACGTCCCTTGGTGGGGCCCATCGCCTGATGAGGTGCGGCCATGGCCACGATCCTTCCGGCAAGTCATTGCTAAAACATTCAGATGCGCATCAAAAAAATGCCTGCGCCAAGCATGGGAAGCCGGCTGCTGCGTACGGGTGTTGGGTCATCCGCGTCATGTCCCGGGGCGGGGTTTGGCCTCGACGCCTAGCTTCCTGTGAAGTAAATCACTCCAGAGACTACAGCTTAAAAACCTCAGTTCAACAGCTTTTATTTTCGGGACTTTTGTGCATCGGAATTTGTGGCCGCCGTCCCGCTGCCTCCGGTCCCTGGCATGCCAAACAGCCCCTGCCTCCCGGTGGTCCAGGGAGTAAGGGGCTGTTCGCGGCAGTGGTCAGGGGCTGTAGATCAGGGCAAGGCCCAAGTGTGGAACATCGAGGTCCACGCGGTGCGGTTCCACCGGTCCGGCTTTGATCCGGTCGCCCACGAGGTACGCTCCGGAATTGCCCAGGATGACGCGGTTGCTGGCATTGATGAGGGCTGCATCTCCATGGATGCTGCGGAGGTCCGGCATGATGATGGGCTCAAGGTCCTTGATGCGGATATCGCAGCCGACCACGCCGGCAAAGTGGCCATGGATGGACCATGGCGCCGTGAACGTCATGATGTATTCCTCGAAGCCGAGGTAGTCGATATACGGACCCCAGAGCGTTTGTTCCCCCGTGGCCGCCGCCGTGGAGAAGAAGGGCAATTTCTCGTAGTCGTAATAGCGGTTGCTGCCTGGCGTCAGGTCAGCGTCGAGCTTTTTCACTGAGCCCGAGGCGCCCCTGGTCCACCACTCAAGGAGATGGTCACCGTGCTCCACCGACTCGGCAGCGAAGAACGTTCCCGCGCCAACGGCGAAGGAGTTCTTCGCCAGGAAATCCTGCGACAGCTTCTCCAATCCCTTCAGCGCCGGGCGGTCCACCTTGGGCCGACCGCCCAGGTTTCCTTCCACCAGTGAGCCGACGTGGCTGGCAAGTTCCCCGACGCTGGAGGAAACGCTGCTGGTCCACGAGGTGAGGGCATTGGCGGCGTGTACTACTTCGTCGACTAGCTTCATTTATGCATCCTGGGTTGATTGGGCATATCCGAGGGTGAGCTTTGTATCGATCAAGTGGAAGATGTTCCGCCTGATGTGTTCCAGCACCAACGCCTGGGCCTTCTCGGGCTGGTCCTGGGCAACCGCCCTGACGAGCTCCAAGTGTTCAGCGGTGGCTGTTTCCGGGTCAAATGCTACGGCCAAGGGAGTCCACAGCTGCTGGACCGTCTCCTGCTGCAGCCGGATCTCGGCATTGGCAAGCCGTGGTGACTGGGCTGCCACCGCAAGTTCCACGTGGAACCGGCTGTCGGCAGACGCGCGGACTTCGGGGGAGTGGGCCAGTACTAGCGCCCGTGCCAGCTCCTGCAAGCGTTCGAAGTCATGAGTTTCGGCGCGTTCGCAGGCCAAGCGGATGGTTGCCGCAGCAATGGCTGCGTGCTCATCACCGATATCGCGGATTTCCGAGATCGAAGTGGAGAGGAACCAGGCGCGCATGGCCTCGGATTGGGTCTCCGGCTGCCTGACCACGAAGGATCCGCCGCTGCGTCCCCTGCGGGTTTCAACGATTCCGCGTTCGCGCAGTTCATTCAGCGCTTCGCGGAGCGTGGCCCCACCCACTCCAAACATCTCGGACAGGGCCGCTTCAGCGGGCAGGCGTTCGCCCACTTTGAGCAAGCCAAGGGAAATGGCGGTGGAGATTCTGTCGACAATCGCATCGGCACGCTCGATCTCCGGCAAGGACCGGTAGATCTGCGATTGGAAGGAGGAAGGCGATGCCAAGGGTCTGCGCTCCGGGGATCGGGTACGAGTTGGCTCCAATACTACAGAGGAGGGTTACTTGAAAGTTTTGATTCAGCCAGGACTTTTTTGTCGAACGGATCCACGCCTCCCCGCACAAGGCAACTGGCTACCCCACCAATCCTTAAGTGTAGGAAGAACCGTCAGAAAACAGTGTTACCCCACCCCTTTTGATTCGGAAACATAGTTGTCAACCGAAAAGCACTCCGATGGCCGAGACAGGCCGAGGACCGAATCGAAGGGACAGAATCGTGAATCCGACAGCAAGCGCAACGACGACTGCTACGTATACAACCGCCTCCGACATTGTCCGCAATGTGTCCCTCGTCAGGGACGAAATGCAGGGCGTTGTCGCCAAGATCGACGAGCAGCAGATGGCTCGCTTGGCCAGCCACCTCGCACACCCGGGCCGGATCTTCGTGGCAGGAGCAGGCCGCAGTGGCCTGGTCCTCCGTATGGCCGGCATGCGGCTGATGCACTTGGGCCTCACGGTCCACATTGCGGGTGACACCACCACTCCGGCCATCGCTTCCGGCGACCTGTTGCTGGTGGCTTCCGGATCCGGCACCACCTCAGGTGTGGTCAAGTCCGCCGAAACCGCCGCCAAGGCAGGTGCACGCATCGCAGCGTTCACCACCAACCCGGACTCCCCGCTCGCCGGCCTGGCCGACGCGCTTGTGATCATCCCGGCCGCCCAGAAGACCGACCACGGCTCCTCGGTGACCCGCCAGTACTCAGGTTCGCTGTTCGAGCAGGCCCTGTTCGTGGCCACGGAAGCCATCTTCCAGTCGCTCTGGGACAACGACGCACAGCCGGCTGAAGAGCTGTGGCTGCGTCACGCAAACCTCGAGTAAGAACACCCAAGATTTTCCCATCCATCGCAATACATCAATCACAAAGGAAATAACATCATGAAGCTCCAAGTTGCCATCGACCTCCTGACCACCGAAGCTGCCCTGGAACTGGCCGGCCAGGTTGCCGAATACGTTGACATCATCGAACTCGGTACCCCGCTGATCAAGGCTGAGGGCCTGCCGGTCATCACCGCCGTCAAGAACGCCCACCCGGACAAGATCGTCTTCGCCGACCTCAAGACCATGGATGCCGGCGAACTCGAAGCCGACATCGCCTTCAAGGCCGGCGCTGACCTGGTGACCGTCCTGGGTGCTGCTGACGACTCCACCATCGCCGGTGCTGTCAAGGCTGCAAAGGCCCACAACAAGGGCGTCGTTGTTGACCTCATCGGCATCGAGGACAAGGTCACCCGTGCCAAGGAAGTTCGCGCCCTGGGTGCAAAGTTCGTTGAAATGCACGCCGGCCTGGACGAGCAGGCCAAGCCTGGCTTCGACCTGAACGGCCTGCTGCGCGCCGGTGCTGAAGCCCGCGTTCCGTTCTCCGTTGCCGGTGGCGTCAAGGTTGCCACCATCCCGGATGTCCAGAAGGCCGGCGCTGACGTAGCCGTTGCCGGTGGCGCAATCTACGGTGCAGAGGACCCGGCCCTGGCTGCCAAGGCTCTCCGCGCTGCTATCTCCTAACCATCAGATCGAGAGGTGGCGTCCCGCATATTGCAGTCCGCGGGACGCCACCTTTTTCGATCCACACAGCAAACCCAAGGATGAGGGGTTGGCTTTGGGGGACCCTCATCCCTGAAAGGAACTGGTCATCATGCTTTGTCTGGCCGATGAACACGTAGAAGTCCTGGTTACAGATCCCTGGCGTCACGACGAAATGCTCGACAACGCCGAAGCCGTACTCCGCCAGAAGCCCCAGAGATTCGCTGGAATCCTGGTGACGCGCCACCAGCCTGGCCGCTATACCCTCGCCCTGAGCGACTCCGTCCCCTTCGGGGAGACCCGCGAGCTTATCCTCGCGTGACCGTCGGTCCGACGGTGGGAACCGCCGTCGAAAGTTAGAAGGCAACAATGTCTATTACGTTCGTTGATTCGCCGGTAAGCACAGATTCACCGGCTACTTCCAGTTCGCGGTCAAGGACTGCTGGTTTGCGGAATCCGTTGCGGGATCCGCGGGATCGTCGTTTGAGTCGTATTGCTGGGCCGTCGTCGTTGGTGTTCTTTGGGGTCACTGGTGATCTTGCCCGTAAGAAGTTGATGCCTGCGGTGTATGACTTGGCTAATCGTGGGTTGTTGCCGCCGAGTTTCGCGTTGGTGGGTTTCGGCCGGCGTGAGTGGGACAACGCCGATTTCGCCGCTGAGGTGAAAGAGAACGTGAAGGCGCACGCGCGGACGAAGTTTGATGAGGCCGTGTGGGAGCAGCTCGCGTCGGGGATCCGCTTTGTCCAAGGCGAGTTCGATGATGATGACGCGTTCGAGCGGCTCGGGGACGTGTTGGAGGAGTTGGATGAAACCCGCGGCACCCGCGGCAATCATGGCTTCTATCTCTCGATCCCGCCGAAGGCCTTTGAGCAGGTCTGCCGGCAGTTGTCCAAGCATGGGTTGGCGCAGGCCAAGACCGGGCAGTGGCGCCGGGTGGTGATCGAGAAGCCGTTCGGGCATGACCTGGACTCGGCCCGGGCGTTGAATGACATTGTGGAGTCGGTGTTCCCGCCGGATGCGGTGTTCCGGATTGACCATTATTTGGGCAAGGAAACGGTGCAGAACATCCTGGCGTTGCGGTTCGCGAACCAGTTGTTCGAACCGCTGTGGAACGCGAACTACGTGGACCATGTGCAGATCACCATGGCCGAGGACATCGGTACCGGTGGCCGGGCGGGGTATTACGACGGTGTGGGTGCGGCCCGGGACGTGATCCAGAACCACCTGCTGCAGTTGCTGGCGTTGACGGCGATGGAAGAGCCGATCTCGTTCAACGCCGATGATTTGCGGGCGGAGAAGGAAAAGGTCCTCGCCGCGGTCAAACTCCCCGAGGATTTGTCCACGCATTCGGCGCGGGGGCAGTTCACCGGCGGCTGGCAGGGCGGGGAACAAGTCCAGGGGTACCTGGAGGAAGACGGCATCCCCGCAGACAGTAAGACGGAGACGTTCGCGGCGATCCGGGTGGACATCAACACCCGCCGGTGGGCCGGGGTGCCGTTCTACCTCCGCGCCGGTAAACGCCTGGGTCGGCGGGTCACGGAGATCGCGGTGGTGTTCAAACGCGCCCCGAACCTGCTCTTCCGTGACCACGGCGAGGACGACTTCGGGCAGAACGCGGTGGTCATCCGGGTCCAGCCCGATGAGGGCGCCACGATCCGGTTCGGGTCCAAGGTCCCGGGCACGCAGATGGAAGTCCGGGACGTGACCATGGACTTCGGTTACGGTCACTCCTTCACCGAATCTTCCCCGGAAGCCTACGAGCGGTTGATCCTGGACGTGCTCCTGGGCGAGCCGCCGCTGTTCCCCCGGCACCAGGAAGTGGAACTGTCCTGGAAGATCCTTGACCCGTTCGAGGACTATTGGGCGTCCCTGGATGAACAACCGCAACCCTACGCACCGGGCAGTTGGGGGCCGGCTTCGGCCGATGAGCTCCTGGCCCGTGACGGACGAACCTGGAGAAGGCCATGATTGTCGATCTGCCGGACACCACCACCTCGAAAATTTCCAAGAAAATCACCTCCCTGCGCGAGCAAGGCGGGGTGATCGCCCTGGGCCGGGTCCTGACCCTGGTCGTCGTGACCAAATCCGGGCAAGAAGAAGAAGCGATCGAAGCCGCGAACGAAGCCAGCCGGGAACACCCCTGCAGGATCATCGTCCTGGCCGACGCCGGCGCCGAAGCCCCGGACCGGCTCGACGCGCAAATCCGGGTCGGCGGTGACGCCGGCGCGTCCGAAGTGATCGTGCTGCGCGGCTACGGCCAAATGGCCCACGAAAGCGAATCCCTCGTCGCCGGGCTCCTCCTCCCGGACGCACCGATCGTGGCCTGGTGGCCCCACGGCGCCCCCGCATCGGCCTGCGAAACCTCCATCGGAGCCATCGCCCACCGCCGCATCACCGACTCCGCCAACGAACCCGACCCCGCCCAAGCCCTCGACACCATCCGCAACACCTACAAAGCCGGCGACACCGACCTCGCCTGGACCCGCCTCACCAACTGGCGCATCCAACTCGCCGCCGCATTGGAACAGGCCGACGGCGCTGCTGTCACGGGCATCACGGTGGAGGGCGCATCCGATTCGCCCAGCACCATGCTGCTCGCCACGTGGCTGGGACGATCACTCCTGGCGCCGGTCACCATTGTGGCCGATCCACCCGGTACGGGCATCCGGGGAGTCCGGCTCAACACCACCGCGGGTGTCATCCGGCTCTCCCGGCCGGGTCACACCGTCGCCGAGCTGACCCAGCCAGGCCAGCCGCCACAACGGATCACCCTTGCCCGGCGCAGCCTCAAGGACTGCCTCGCCGAAGAACTCCGCCGGCTCGACCCCGACGACGTTTTCGGAGACACGGTCCGCACCTTCGACCTGACCGGAATGAACCGGGAGTGTGTCCACCATCGGAACGTGGATGTTGATGCTCTTGTTTCCGCGCTCAGCAGCGTCGACGACGCCCTCGCGGCACTCTGACCCAGCGGGGCTGAGCCGGCGCGCCTGACCCAAGGGCGCAACCTCGAACACGAAGTTCCAGCAACGCAAAGGCGCCATCACCTCCCAAGGTGATGGCGCCGTCGTACTTAAAATCTCCTGGTCAGAACAGGAGGGGAGCCAACCGGGCGGTCAGGTCCCGTGCCTCGTCTTCGTGTTCGCACGTTGCGGTGAATCGCTCAGCCGGACTGGTCAGGCAAAGGGCAGCGCCGGCAGGCTCGTCAGCCAGCCGCACAGGGAAGGCCAGGCTGGCCGAGCCTTCCTCGAGCTCGTTGATTTCCGTGGCCTCGTTCCTGGCCCTTATTTCTTCAAGTTGTTTTTCAAGGAGCGCGGCATCCGTGATGGTTTGGGGAGTGAGCCGCATCAGTGGTCCCTTGGGAAATGGTGCCGCGGAATCTCCCAGTTCGGCGAGCATGAGTTTTCCGGCGGCAGAGGTATGCGGATAGCGCAGCATTTCGAAAACTGAATGCAATGGATAATCCGGATCTTCGTCCGCAATTCTCAGGGATGAATTCCTGAACATTATGAGATGCACGGCAAAGCGATTCTTGCTCCGGAATTCCTGGATGGCATTGCGGGCCGCCGTGGGGACCGTGGGCGGGGTGGCCGCCGTGATCAGGCCCGAGATCGCGTGCCCCAGCGCAAAGCCCCGCAGGTCCGAGGTCCGTGCCAGGTATTCGTCCGCAACCAGCGAGTTCAGCACCCGGTACGCCGTTGCCTGGGGCATCTGCAGCGAGTCGGTGATCTCCTTGGCTGTGGTGCCCGTGCCAAAGCGGGCAACGGTTTCCAGCACTTTGAGCGAGTTCAGCGTTGAACTCGGCTTGGTATGTGACGGTCTGTAATTCATGCTCATCGAGTTGGCCTGCCATTAAAGAGGTCCAGGTCCCGGGTCTCGTCGTAGATTCCGACGGATGCCAGGCGGTCAGGTAATCGGAAGTGCAGCAAGGTGGCGTAAAGGACGCTGGCCAGGAGGACGCCGGCGTAGACGAATGCCTGGAAGTTCCCCGCGCCGATGGAAATCGCCGTGGCCGTCCAGATCACCGCCCCCAAGGCCAGCGACGTCACTGCGCCCAGCACCCAACTTGAGACGGTGCTTTCGCCGATCCTGCGGAGGAAAAAGGGAAGTGACGCGCTGGCCAGTGTGTAGGACCCCAGGTATCCGTACGCGCCAAGGGTGAAAAGGATTGCCAGGCCCCTTTCGGGGCTGGCGCCCAGTGCGATCATCGCTACGGGCACGACGGCGACAATCGGCATGGTGACCATGATCGCCGTCGAGGGGGTTCGGAAAGCGGCATGGGTCCGGCCGAAGATCCGAGGGGCGACGCCTTCCCTGCCCATGCAAAACAGGATCCGGGCGAAGGCGTTCATTGAAGCGATCGCGCAGGCAAAGAACGAGGCTGCGATGCCAAGGTCCAGGACGGCGGCGAAGATGGGTGATGTTTGGGAGAAAAGGTCGGACAGGGGAGTGGTGCTCCCGGCAATGCTCAGGGGTGCGTCCTTGAGCGCGACATCTTGCGCCGACACCGAAATCAGGCACAGGACGCCCATCAGCATGGGGGTCCAGGTGATGGCGCGGGGGACGCTGACGAACGGCTTGTGAGCCTCGCCGCCCAGTGTGGTGGGGCTTTCGAAGCCCACGAACGCGCTGACCGCCACCACGATTCCGAGCGGGAGGGCGTCAAAGTTTCCGCTCCACGCAAACGCGCTGCTGAAGTCGGTGCCGGACTCGTTCAAGGCAAAGTACACGATCATCAGCACGGCCAGGACCCCGATGGAGATGGCCTCCATCAGCACTGTGAACCATGCCGAGATCCGGATGCCCCGGACCATGAGGTAGCACGCAGCTGCAGCGGCTACCGCGATGGCCAGCACTGGGAAGAGGGTGGAATCCGCCGCCGCCACGCCCAGGTTGCTGAAGAGCTTGGCCGTGTAAATGCCAACCACCAACAAGCCGGCCATGGCCACGAGTCCGTAACCGAACAGGGCTGACCAGCCGGCAGTGATGGCCGTGCGTTGTCCCAATCCCTTGGCGGTGTAGCTGTACAGGCCACTGACTGCTGCCATGCGTTTTGCCATGGGCCGGAGGCAGAACGAGACCAGGACCATGACTGCCATGGCCGCGCCGAACGTCACCACCAGGTTGGGCCCGCCGGTTCCGAACACGAGCCCCGGGAAGACCAAGGCCGGGATCACCGACATGGCGCCCGCGGGCGCTACGCCGGCTACGGCCTGCGCGAAGACAGGCAGGAAGGAAAGTTTTCGACGGCGCAAGCCCTCCACTGGTGATTGTCGCGTGATGAAGCGATCACTGCGGGCAGACATTGAGTACCAACTTTCCCTCGGACAGGCATGCCTACGGTGCTGATAAGGGGCGGACGCCATCGAGCCGAGAAGCAAAACATTAGCATTCCAGACCCCTTCCCTTACAGATGTGAAGGCGTTTCCGTATGTTTCCAACATGTTAACTGGGGTGGGAAAAAGTGCTCGCGAATTTCTCACCTAAATATTCAAAAAAGGCCTCGCATAAACCTTTTGAGTGGCGTAGTTTTTTCACACAGACGGAATGCGAGTGACTGGCATCACACCCCGTGAGGCTCCTCGAGGAGCTCCGCCGGCCCGCAGCATCGAACTTCAGTCAGACCAGCCCAGGGGACAGGTCTGCCATCTACGGTCCGTTCCGTTTACAAGAGGGATCCACGTCCCTTCCCAGGAAACAAAGGAGTTAGTTGTGACTTTGAATGCTGATACTGAGGTTTTGGTGGGTGTTTCGCATCCGTTGGATCCGTTGTCGC
>NZ_JBIVXL010000036.1:0-15891 GCF_044769225.1 Paenarthrobacter sp. NPDC090522 | reverse complement strand
GAGGCCGAAGAGATCGGCTTCCTCGGGGTCATGTCCGGGCCCCTGGTCCGCTCCTCCTACCGGGCCGGCCGGCTCTGGGCCACCGCGATGCGCAAAAAGGGCTGGGACATCCCCGAAGCCCTCGCCCACATCGAATCCTCCGGCACCACCCGCCAGGAAGCCTCCACCCTCCTCGCCGCACACGGCTAAGCCACAGGACCGCAGCGGGACTGCGAATCCGCCGGTATGACGGAGATGTTCGAGTCAGACGCGGAGCAACAACAGCCAAAGAAGTACGACGGCGGTCTGGTCACCTCGCGAAGGCGACCGGACCGCCGTCGTGGTTAAGTCACACACCGGGACCGTTCGAACATCAGCGCAGTTTTTGCTCAAGACAGGCACAAAGTTCGCGCAGCACGCCTCGGGAGGGCCCGGTGCGGCAAGAGCCGGACCCTAAAAATCAAGGACAAAGCAAAGGGCCCTTTCCATGGAGCGGGAAGGAGCGGGAAGGGCATGCGCCGGAGCGGAGCCTGCGGGGGCGGAGTCCAGTGTTGGCGCGGAATGGAACAGCCGGGCAGCACCATCAGCGTGACCCCGGCGTGCTGCAACGGGTCAAAGGAACCAAGTAGCCGGACTTTCGAAAACTGAGTACTTGCCTGCGGAATGAAGGTATTTCCAACCCCTTGTTCGAGAAGAAAAGTGGGGTACATCCGAGAGTAGCCATGGGCCTTGGACTGACTGAACCATTGGGGGCATCGCTTCATCCGAACAACAACGATCGGATGCTGGGGGTTGCGACGCGGCTCCCTGGACTGTGAATCAACCAAGGAGCCTTACCATGCGCAAGCTTTCCAAGAAGAGCCGTATCACCGCCGCCGTCGCAGGCGTGGCACTCGTCGCCGTCGGTGGCGGCGCAGCCTACGCTTACTGGACCACCACGGGTTCCGGAAGCGGCTCAGCCACGAACTCCACCGGCGGCGGTACGGTCACGCTGCACGCCACCTTTGCGGGCGGCTTGGCGCCAGGCAACCAGATCAATGTTGCTTACACTGCGGACAACTCCACCACCACCGGCACTGTGGTTGGTGCACTCACGGCGAACGTCACCACCAACGTTGCCGGCTGTCTTCCGGCGTGGTTCGAAGTCACTGCAGTGACCAGCAATTCACTCGTCGCCGCCAACGCGACCGGCACATCTGTGGGCAGCGGCGTCCTGAAGTTCAACGACAACGCCACCGTGAACCAGGACGCCTGCAAGTCGGCGATCGTGACGGTCAACGTCACCAGCAACTAACACTCCGCCAGCCGGGGACCGCCTCGAACGAGGAGGGCCCCGGCTGGTTCGTCCCGTCAAGATCTCATCGCTTCAGCCCGGAAGGAGACCCCATGGCCCACCTCCCAGTGTTTGGCACAAGCTTTTTCCGTGGACCCGGAGCAGCAATCCGCACATCCATCCTGGGACTGCTGGTTGTCTTGGCCGTGGTGACCACCTTGGCCGCCTGCGGTGTCCTTCGTGTCGGGCAAAATGGTGGGCAGGCCGCGTCAGGGAATGGATCCAAGGGCCTGACTGTGGCGCTGTCACCTGCCAGCCGCAGTGTCGATCAAGGACAGTCGGCCACTTACGAAGTATCTGTTTCGGCTACGGGAAGTCTCTCCGGGACCGTCTCTCTGTCCGTCGCCGGACTCCCCACGGGAACGACGGCGGGTTGGTCGCCGTCGTCGGTGGTTCTGGCATCCGGCGGTTCGGCGAAAGCGACTTTGACCGTCTCGGCGTCACCCACCACACCCGCGGGAAAATCCGACTTCAGCGTGACGGCTACCAGCGGGGCGGTCCAGTCCAACCCGGCGAAAGCGCAGTTGCAGGTCAAGGAGGTCAAACGGACCTTCGGCGTTTCGGCTTCCCTGTCCGGTGCACTCGCTCCCGGTGTTTCCCTCCCCCTGGACCTGCAGATCTCGAATCCTGAACGCAAGAGCATTGCCGTGACGAACCTCGCCGTCGCCATTGGCCAGGTAGTGCGGACGCCGGCGGCTATTGCAGCGGGCCTTCCTTGCAGTGCCGCTGACTACAGCATCACGCAGTACACCGGGGCTTACCCGCTTGCCGTTCAACCCGGTCCGAGCTCACTTTCCGGCCTGGGCGTAGCCGAAGCGGGCTGGCCCCGGATCACCATGCTGGACACGCCTCTCCTTCAAGACGGTTGCAAAGGCGCCACCCTCCAACTCACCTACTCCGGCACGGGACAGGGCAACTGACATGAACTTCTCCCGCGCGCCCCGCGTCAGGCCCACGCAGCCAGGCAGGTTCGCCCGAACGGCGGCGGCCACGGTTGCGTTGTGCATCCTGGGCGGCGTTGGTTCCGCTTACGCCTACTGGGCCACCACCGGGGCAGGCGCTGGCGCTGCGACTAATGGGACCATGCAGACTGTCACGGTGGTTGCACTCCTCGGTGGTGACACTCCCCAAAACAGCCTCGTTCCAGGCGGGACCGCGGACGCCATACTCCGCGCCACCAACCCCAATCCGTACGCCGTCACCGTCATCGGCGTCACTCCGAATGGGGCAGTCACGGCCGACGCCTCCCATCCTGGCTGCACCACAACAGGCGTGACGCTAACGCCGGCGCTACCCCAGCAAGTAACCATTCCGGCCAATTCCTCGGCGCTATTGAGGCTCCCGAACGCAGCAAGCATGAGCACAGCCTCGCTGTCTGCCTGCCAAGGCTCCCTCTTCAGCGTCCCAGTCACCTTGGAGGTCAAGAAGTGAACCGCCGAGCAAACCAAGGAGCCCCGGAGAAGTTCACCATGGGCAGGTGGAACCGGGTCATGGTGGTCTTGCTCGGGATACTCCTGGTTTCGTGGGGTGGTCCTGCGGCCAGCGCATTCTGGACGACTGTCAGCAGCAATGCCGGCGGCGCCAAGGCGGACACGGTGGCACAGGGCGCCAAGCCGGTCGCCACAGTAGGGCTTGCCGGCAACGTTACGGTCACTTGGGCGGCAAGTTCGACGGCGGCAGGAAAGTCAGTGGCCGGGTACAGCATTTCCCGCTACACCTCTGCAAGTGGCGGAACCAAAGTGGCTGGATCCGGCACCTGCACTGGAACGGTGTCGGCCCTGAGTTGCACGGACACGGCTACTACGGGTACCTGGTACTACGCCGTGACGCCGATGATCTCCCAGTGGCAGGGCAGCGAGAGCCTGCGGAGTACCGCGACCACGGTGGACGCAACAGCTCCCAACGCACCATCTGTGAATGCACCGACGCTGATCACAGCTTCCAACGTTTCCAATGTGTCGGTGACTGGCACGGCTGAAGCGAACTCGACAATTGTTCTGACCGTCACCGACGCGGGCGCTGCACACACCGTGACGCAGACCCGTACGGCGAACGGCTCCGGCAGTTGGTCCACCAGCGGCCTGAATCTGAGCACTCTCAACGACGGCACAATAACGTATTCCGCCCGGGCCACCGACGCCGCAGGCAATACGAGCCAGCCCGGCCTGGATACGTCCAGTAAGGATGCCACGGCCCCAACCGTCACGAACATCCAACTCGGCAACGGTGGCGGCAACCTCGGCAAGGTCGAAGAAAACGACACCATCACCGTCACATACTCGGAAGCCCTGGATGCCAGCAAGATCTGCAGCGCGTGGTCAAGCGACACCGCTACCCAGACCATCAGCGGCAACAACCAGGTGACGGTGACCATCAATGCGTCCGACAGCCTCACCGTCAGCGTCACGAACAGTGCCTGCAACACCTTCCGTTTCGGCACAGTGTCCCTTGGCAAGGACTACGAGAACTCCGGTTCGGTGACGTTCAGGGGGTCCTCTACCAGTGCGTCAGTCTTGGTGTGGAACCCAACGACGAAGACCCTAACCATCACGTTGGGTGCCCTCTCTTCGGGAAGCCCCAACACAACAGCCCAAGGAGCGGCCGCAGCCAAGTTCACGCCGTCGTCCGGGTTGTCGGATATCGCGGGCAATGCCCTCTCCACTTCACAGTTCATCAGTCCGAACGCTACGAGCTTCTAGACTCCGGAGCTTGTGTGCAGGCGACCACCTGGTTTGCCCTTCCGGGACGGAACCTGCACGCAAGCTCCGGGCCGTGCGGTCTGGGCTTGCGGCAGGTCCCCTGGCCCTCCGACGGAACAGTTGCTGTCAGAAGCCCGCGGCCAGAGCCGCCAGTGATAAGGCGCACTAACCACCCACAATCCCGGCCCTGCCGACGGACCCGGGCGTAAGATTCGAAGCGGACGCCAGTGCCGCCGTCGTGCGTTTGATCCTGCGACGAAAGGCGAGCCGCCCCTTGAAGGCTGTAGCGGAAATGTTCACGATGGGTCCCGGTAACAAGGACCATCACCCGGCCCTCCGCTGCGCTGTTGGTGTTTTTGTTCCGCTGATTACGCTGTTGCTCATGGGCCGCCTGGACCTTGCGGTATTCGCCTCGTTCGGTGCGTTTACGGGAATTTATGGCCGGAACGAGCCGCACAGCCTCCGCTTCCGCAGCCAGCTCCGGGCAGGTGGCTTCATGCTTTTGGTGATCCTGCTGGCGACGTTGACGGCACGGGTGGCACAGTCGCTCGGGATCGATGGAACCGCCTATTCCTGGCTCCTCACGGCCGTGACCACGCTGGTTGCGGGCTTGTGTTCCGTGGTTGTTGCGGCGTGGCGGCTGCGTCCGGGCGGCTCGCTCTTTCATATCTTCGCCTTCGCCGCGATTGCGTCCATTGCCGCCCAGCCACCGCTGTGGGAGGCGATGCTCGTTTCCGTGCTGACCACCGTCCTGTGCTTGCTGATCGGGATGTCGGCCCGCGTGGTCAAGAGCCACCGCACGCCATGGAAGCGCCCGCCGCGTATCCGGCACACGCCGCTTGAAAGGCGCGCATTCTGGCTCGAGGGTGGTGGGTACCTCGTGGCCGCGGGCCTTGCAGGAACCATCGCGACGCTGGTGGGTGAGCGGCTCGGTTTCGGGCACACCTACTGGGCCATGGTGGCTGCAGTGGTTCCGCTCGTAGGCCATTCCACCAGGCACCGCGTCAGCCGCGGCATCCAAAGAATCGCGGGCACCGTGATTGGCCTGGTTCTGCTGGCCGGTATCTTGTGGCTCAACCCTGCACCCTGGGCCATGGTGTTGGTGATCGCTGCCTGCCAGTTCGGCGCCGAGCTCTTCATAGCGCGCCAGTACCTCGTGGCCCAGGTCTTTGTGACGCCCCTGGCCTTGTTCGCCACGTTGCTTGCAGCTCCCGTCGATCCCGGGCTGCTGCTGCGCGACCGCATCGTCGAGACAGTGATCGGTGCCGCCATCGGCGTCGCGGTGGTGGTGGCGCCTGCCGTGTGGCGTCGGTTGGGCCCGGCCTGACGACGCCTTCCTGCTGAATGCGGGGCCCTTCCAAACGTGCGGCAGGCGAATAGGCGGCACGGCCAACGCGCGGACTGTCTCTCGCGCGTGGCCCCCGCAGGTGCGCGGTCGGAGCCCGGCAGGTGCGCGGCCTTATATTGGGCGCGGTTCGGCAGACGCACGACGTCGGCCTGCCCGCCTCCGCCGTGAAAGGTTGCTGACTCCGTACCCTTCGCTAAGATGAAAGAACTTAGACAACCGTGTTACTCGTCTAACGAAGGATTTTTCATGACAGCGAATGCCGTTAAGGAAGGATATTGGTACGGGCAGGAGACCGTCGCGGTCGAAGTACTGAATGCGCTGCGGGATTACCGCAGTGCGGAGGCTGCAATGCGGCGGCGCACCGGATCGTCCATGGGGATGGGTGAAACCGACCTGCTCGCCTTGCGCTACCTGCTCGAGAACGAGCGTGCCGGCAGGGATGTGGGGCCGAAGGAGCTTGCTGCCCGCTTGGGTATTACCTCCGCGTCGATGACCACCCTGGTGGATCGATTGGTCAGGTCCGGGTATGTTGTGCGCGAACCCCACCCCACTGACCGGCGTGCCCTGGTGCTGCGGCCCACGAAGGGCTCCGACCTTGAAGTTCGCAACACCCTCAGCGGGATGCATGGGCGGATGCTGGATGTCGCTGCTTCCCTGAGCCGCGGCGAATCCTTGGTGGTTATGGACTTCCTGCGTCGCATCCGCGAGGCGATTGATCAGGTGGAACCCGACGTAAAGCCAACTGGACAGAATTGATAAGTACACATATAACTAGATAGTCGAGTTACTTACCAGGGTGTGGGAGAGACAATGACTGTCGTAGTGAGGGAGCACGCTCCCGCGGATGAGCCGCTTCGCGGAACGGATCACGTGCACCATGGAGACGTGTGCCAGGACGTGTCCGTCCTCGCTGGACCCACGCACTGTGGCTCCAGCATGGCGATCTCTTCCGGGCCGGGCAGTGCCTCAATGCAGTGGACCTCGGTTGAGCCGATATGGCCCGAATGGGCTTGCGGTTGCGGATTCCGGATGGACATCGATGCCATGGATCCCGTCAGTAGTGTATGGGTAGCGGCCCAGCGATGGCAGAGCCTTGAACACGAACTGGCCATCGCAAGGAACACCTTCCAATTGGCCTTCAAGAAAGCTGTGGACAGCGGACTTGAGCGCGAAGCGTTGGCCCGGGCAATCGGAGTTGTCCCAGCGGACGTAGAAGCACTCCTTCAGTGACTTCGCTCGTTACACCAACCGGCCCCACAAAGCCGGGAACACCGCCGTCGAGCCTGCATCACGAAGCGATGGGCTCGGAAGCGGCGGCTGGGAGCGGAAGCCACAGCCTGCTGCTGGGCGGGCGATACCGGCTGGGGCGCTGGCTCGGTGGCGGATCGGAAGCCCAGGTGCACCAAGCGTGGGACGAGCGGACGGGAACGTTGCGCGCAGCCAAGATCTTCCGTGGAGCTGAAACCCTTGACCCGCAGCCCGGCACATCCACGGCTTTCCAACAGGAGTTGCACATTCACAGGCGCTTGCGTCACCGGAACATCGTCCGGCTGCGCGATTCGGGCGAGCTGGCCGTCGAAGGGCAGGTCCGGAACTTCGTGGTTATGGATCTGGTGGACGGCCGGGACCTCCGGGCCGTCCTGCGCGAGGCTCCTGCCGGGCCGCTTCCGACCATGGCGTGGATGAGCGATGTTGCCAAGGCGCTCGCTTACATCCATCGTCGCGGCGTGGTGCACAACGACATCAAGCCCGGGAACATCCTGGTCCCGGGCACGGCAGATGCCGGGCGGGCCATGCTGACCGACTTCGGCATCGCCATCAGTCCGGGCCACGCGCCGCGCAGTTCGTCTTCGGGGACGCCCCACTACATGAGTCCCGAAGCCGTCCGGGGTGAAACGCCTACCCCGGCCAGCGATATCTATGCCCTGGGATTGGTGACCCTTGAGTGCCTCACCGGCACCAAGGCGTTTCCAGGGCCTCCGCTCGAGTCCATGGTGGCAAGGACGTTGAGCGAACCACGGGTTCCCGGCACGGTCCGGCGGCGCTGGTCCATGGTGTTGCACGCCATGACAGACCCCGACCCTGCCGGCAGGCCGTCAGCCAGCCAAGTCGTCGGTATGTTCCGGCGACTCCGCTGGCGGGCATAAATGAGGGTTCCTGGTAAGCGCCGAACGGCGTACCCAAGGGCCACCGCACGAGAGAAAGAAGAAAAATGGGATTCTTTGGATGGATCATTCTGGGCCTCATCGCCGGTGCTATCGCCAAGGCCATCAAGCCGGGCAAGCAGGGTGGCGGACTGCTGGCGACACTGCTCCTCGGAGTGGTGGGCGCAATCCTGGGCGGCTGGATCGGAAGCGCACTCTTCAACGTGGGCATCAACGAGTTCTGGTCGCTCTCCACGTGGCTGCTGGCCATTGGCGGCTCCCTGATCGTCCTGATCATCTGGGGACTGCTGACCCGCAAGAAGGCCTGACCGCCTGGAACGTTGAGGGCCCCGGCCCGGTTGTGACTTGCTGACAACCGGGCCGGGGCCTCTCGCGTTCCGGTCATAATCCGATGGTTCGGCCCGCATTGTGGGCCGCGTTCGACGCGCGGTTACGCTGCACCGTAACACCGCCTCTTCGGACGCCAGGACCATCCATGACCCTCATTGCCGCAGTTGCCACCCCCGTTAGCCCCGATGTGAAACCGGGTGTCAGCCGGACCATTGCAGGGACCGTCGTTGGCGCCTTTGGCATAGCCGCAGTGATCGTCGGTTTCGCCGGGTTGCTCCTTCTGACCGCCCCGCAATCGCCGCGGATCGGTCCGGTCTTTTCGGGGTGGGCTGAAGCTGTGGACCAATCGCCCTTGTCCGCCCTTCGGTGGCTCGTGGGCGACATGACCGAACCGTTGTTCTACAAATCCGAACTCGCCACTATCGGGCTCCTGGCAGGCGCCTTGATCGCGTGGTGGGCCGGCCGCCGTCGTTGCCGTTGGGCGGGCGAATTGAGCTACGGCACCGGGCTCTGGCCGTGGGTGATGGCATCGGCATGTCTCAGCCTCCTGATCTCCAACGCAGCTTTCGGTTGGATGCTCGACGGCGGGTGGCAGCCGACGTTCGTCCCTTTTGTTTGCGTCGCGCCCGCCGTGGTTCTGGTTCACGGTCCCGGATGGAAGACGTGCGTGACGGGGGCGGTGCTCGGAGCCGCCAGCACCACAGCCTTGGCGGTGCTCTTAAGTGCTCTGTTATCGGACCCTCTGGGGTTGCCGTCCTCAGTGGCCAACGTCGCGGCGATGTCCATCGGGACAGCGGTGTCGTTCCTGGTCATCCAGCGACTGCCCGGGTTGGTGGGGGCCACACAAGGTGCTGCCGGCGATCGTGAAGACGTGCGGGGGTTGCCGGCCGGTGGGGACCCTTTGCCTGCAGACGTGATGCCGGAGGCAGCACCGAAACCGGGCCCACCGGCGTCGGGAATGTCTTTTCGGAACGAAGTCCACTGGGCTGCGAGGCGGGTCCTCAAGGACTTCACGGAAACGTTTTTCTTCGCGAACGAGGTGGCGGGCATCGGGGTGATCCTGGGGGTGGCGGCCGCGTTCGTCCTGAATCCGGCCCTTCCTGCCTACGGCTCCCACCTGGTGCCCCACATCCTGTGCGCCCAGGCCATTGCGTCGGCGGTGGGCGTGGTGCTGTGGCGGGGATGGTTCCGTAACGGCGGATGGGCGGCCACCTACGCTCCTGTAGTTTCGGTGGCCCCGGCAGCGGTCTTTGCTTTCAACGGATCCTGGGCCTCAATCATTGGCGGCGCCTTCCTGGGTGCATTGCTGGCACCACCCCTTGCCCGTCTGGTGGCATCTTGGCTGCCTTCCGGTTTCCATCCGGTGATCGGCAACACCGCGGCCATGGCCGTTTCGACGGCGGTGGTCCTTCCGGTGCTGGGGCTCCTGCCGCACTGAGTGCATGGTTCCTGTGGAAATCGGCTTCCGGGACGACTTTCGGCACGCGGTCGAGGCCTCGAAACTCTTGAGGCTTTCCTGAGGAACTGTTGATTGATTGCAGGAGGGGTTCTTGAGGTGGGGCCGTCAGAGTATTTCTTGTCAGCCAGTAAGGGCTGGAAACAAGGAATCGGCCGTCCGGGGAAACGGTGGCCACTTTGAAAAGGACACTGATTCACATGGCCATCAGCCTCAAGACCACTTCCTGCAAGATCCTCGCCTCCGTCGCCCTGGTCGGCACCGCGGCCGCCGTCGCCGGGATGGGCACCTACGGTGCGTTCACTTCCTCCACCTCCGCTTCCCAGGCCGTGACCGCCGGGACCGTGACCATCGCCCTGGGCACCGGGGCATCGAACACCCTGAACGTCCCGGTCGCGGGCCTGCTGCCCGGTGACAAGGTCGAAAAGCTCGTCACCCTGGCCAACACCGGCAACTCGGACCTGAACAACGTCACCCTGACCACCTCCGCCGGCGCCACTTCTTCCTTGCTGACCACCGACACGGTGAATGGTTTGCAGCTGACCATCGAGAACTGCTCCGTACCGTGGACCGGGTCCGCTGCCCCGTACACCTGCGCAGGGACCAAGACCACCGTGCTGGCCTCGGCCCCGGTGATCGGCGCGAACAAGGTCCTGAACAACCTGACCTCCCTGACCTCGGCCAAGACCGACAACCTCAAGGTCACCACCGCGTTCCCCACCACCGCGGACAACACCTTCCAAGGCGCCACCTCCACCATCGCCTTCTCCTTCACCGGCACCCAACGCACCGAAACCGTCAAGTAACCAGGGCGATTCCGGGCTTCACGCCCCGGAGGTCCGGCCTGTTTGCCCTTCCGGCCGGGCCTCCGGTTCCACGAACCGCCGGGATGACCCGGCACACCGGGCCTCGCCGGGCCTGATCGGATTCACCACCCCAGCCCGATCAGGCCTGGCGGCACCATCAACCCGCCGCCCAATCCCGCCGTCGCCCAGCGCAAAATCCGGCCAGCACGGCGCGGCCCAACTCGCCGTCGCCCAGCGCAATGTCCGACAAGCGCGGCGGGGCCCAACTCGCCGCCGCCCAGCGCAAAGTCCGACAAGCGCGGCGCGGCCCAACTCGCCGTCGCCCAGCGCAAAGTCCGACAAGCGCGGCGCGGCCCAACTCGCCGTCGCCCAGCGCAAAATCCGTCCAGCGTGCCGCGGCCCAACTCGCCGCCGCCCAGCGCAAGGTCCGTCGGGCGCCGGCATTCCCCGGCCGTCGATACGCCGGGGATCCAAGACCCCGCCGGGCCTGGTCAGGCATCCCCCCTTCCTGATCAGGCCCGCCGGATAATCCTGAGCCAGACTTGAGGATTTCCAGCAGGAAGCCTGAGTCAGGCGGTACAGACTCTTAACCAGACGATGAACAACACCACGGAAGGAACGCCAGGATCATGAGCGCACTGACCAGCATCAACACCCCCGCCCTCCATGGCCGGCGTTCCGCCGCCAAGCCGGTGCAGCCCGCCAAGCCGATGCAGCCCGCCGAGTCCGGCGCCCCCACGACCACCGCCGTGAAGCAGTCCGCGGCGGTACTGAAGCCCACAGCAGCAACCTCACCGGCCGCCGTCGGGGTTTCCACCCAAGCAGCTCCCGGCGCGTTCCGACGCATCGCGGGCAAGACGTTCAAAGTCGTTGGTGCCGGCATGCTGGTGCTCGCTGCCCTGGTCTTCGTTTTCCTCGCGATCGGGCCGCGCATCCTGGGCTACCAGACCTCCACCATGCTCACCGGTTCCATGGCCCCGTTGATCAACCCGGGCGACGTCGTCGTGACCGTCCCGACGCCGGTCAAGGACATCAAGGTGGGCGACATCATCACCTACCACATCCCGGTTGAGGACCAGCGAGTGGAAACGCACCGCATCACCGAGATCACCACCACCGCCGATGGCGGCGTGGCCGTGCAGACCAAAGGCGACGCGAACAACGGGATCGACCCCTGGATCGCCACCCTGCAGGGCCAAACCGTGGACAAGCAAGTCGCCACGATCCCCTATGTCGGCAACGCCATCCGTGCCCTGCGCGAACCGATCGTCCTGAACATCCTCATGTACGGTGCCCCGGCTGTCCTGGTCATCGGAATGCTCGCCTCCATCTGGACCAAGGACCCCTCCAAGGCCTCATCCGGGGAATCGGCAGCAGTGCAGGCGGCCAGCGGTGAGTGAGTACCAGGACCGTAGCGTTCCTGTCCCCGGGAACTTGCCCGCAGACCTCCAGGCCCAGGAAGTTCCCGCTTTCGAGATTCCTTCCCTGGAAGTCCGAACCCTGCAGAACCTCGCCAACGAACTGGGCGATTCCAAGCCCGTGTTGCGCCTGTTGTCCACCTACCTGACGATGCTCCCCAGCCGGATCCTCCGCATTTCCCGCGGGCTGTGCGATAACGACGTTGATGCCAGCATGGAAGCCGTCCTCAGCCTCAAGATTTCCTCGGCGATGGTGGGAGCCCGCGAAACGGAAAACCAGTGCCGGGCCATGGAGTACATGATCCGCGAAGACCACATCGACTTCGCCGTCCAGGCCCTCCCGGCGCTCCAGCAGTACACCGAGCGCTGCGTCGCCGCCCGGCCACAGTTGCTGGGACGGGCATGGGAAACCCTGGGGCCGGCAAGCCCTGGATTGCGACTCCTGAAGCCACAGGCCCCGTGAACCTCTCTGGGAATCGGTTCGCGGGGCCTGTAAATCTCCGTGCCGGCGGTTACCGTTCTCCCGCCGGCACGGTTGTTTTCCCGGCCCGGATCTTGTGCGGCACCACCGTCAACGCTGCGACGGCCAGCACGCCGGCAGCGGCGAAAACGTAGAAGCCTGCCGGGTACACGATGTTCGCCGCAACCAGGGTTCCCGTCACTGCGGGCCCAAGGATTGCACCCAGACGGCCCACGCCGGCGGCAAATCCCAAGGCGGTTCCGCGGAGGTTGGCCGGGAAGAGTTGGCTGACCCAGGCATAGACCAGGACCTGCGAGCTGAAGACGAAGATGCCGGTCACGAAGACTGCTGCGTTGAGCAGGAACTCACTCTGGATCTTCACGCTGAGCAGGGCAAGGAAGACGGCGGACAACCCGAACCACAGCAGCACGATCTTCTTGGTGCCGTGCCGATCGGCCAGGATGCCAGCAAGCACCAGCCCTGCCACTGCACCAACGTTAAGGACCAGCAGCAGCGTCAACCCGGTGCTCACTGTGTAGCCGGCCGCCGCCATGATCTGCGGAAGCCATGTGTTCAGCCCGTACACCAGCAGCAGTCCCATGAACGACGCGACGCCGATTCCCACGGCCACCAGCGGGTACGGCTTCCGGAGCAGGTCCCGGAAACCGGCTTTCGGGGCGGCCTCTGGGGTGCCCGCTCTGGCTGAATGTACGACGGCGGTCGCCGGCTCCGATGTTGCGCCGGCCTTCTCGTGGGCTGCTTCTCTTGCTGAGGCTGCCTCGGGCAGGGACTCCGGGAGTTTGGCCCACAGGAACGGCAACAGCACCAGCCCGGCCAAGCCTCCAATGATGAACATCAACCGCCAGTTGGGGATGATCAGGAGGGCCAACGACGACGTGGCGACGGCGCCCACGTGGTAACCGGTCATGGTCCGGGTGGTGGACTTACCCGCCGAGCCCGCCGGTGCATAGTCGTTCATGTAGGCCAACGCAGCGGGCAAGCACGCGCCGAGCCCCAGTCCTGCCACCAGTCGGAATGCCGAGAAGACGGCCACGTTGGGTGCGAAGGCCACGGCGATCGTGAAGATCGAAAACCCTGCCACGCAGGCGATCAGCAGCTTGCGGCGGCCGAGCTTGTCCGAAAGCGGTGCGATGAACAGTGCGCCGAGCCCAACGCCGACCAGGGAGATTGTCGCGGCGAAGGTGGCTCCTACGGCGTCGAAACCGAGTTCACCGGTTTTGATGAGGGTAGGGATGACGGTTCCAAGGACCACGAGGTCGAAACCGTCCAGGACCATGGCCAACCAGCAAAGCCAGACGGGCCATTGGGAGCGTTGGGAAGATGACATCGTTGGCATAGCGTCCTCAGTACTTCTTCGATGGATCCCGACCACCAGAACGATCGGTCGGATATGAGATTTGTATCACCGCGCTTTGTAACCGGGCACACGTTCTACCATTGAATGGAAGCGATGGCTGGGTGCCGACGCAGCAAAGGAGTTCGTGATGGCCAATTCGGCGTCCGGCGATTCGGTGGTGGACCGCGTTGTCAGGCTGATTGAAGCCTTCCCTGCCGGCGTGACCTCCCTCCAATTGACGGAGCTGTCCGAGCGCGCTGGTTTGCCGCTTTCCTCGGCCCATCGGTTGGTTCGACAGCTCGCGGAGCATGGCCTGCTGGACCTCGGGGCCGCCGGCACTGTCCGGCTTGGCCTCCGGTTATGGGAGCTTGTGAACCGGAACTCGCCCACGTTGGCCCTCCGGCAGGCAGCCATGCCCTTTATGGAGGACATTCAGCAAGTCCTCAACCAGAACGTCAACCTGGCGGTGCTCGACGGCTGGGAAGCCCTGTTCGTGGAGCGGCTCTCGCGCCGTGGATCGGTGGCCAACCGCGCCCAAATTGCCGGGCGGATGCCGGTCCACATTTCTTCGGCCGGGATCGCCCTCATGTCGCATCAACCGCGCGAACTGCAGGCGGAGTACCTCAAGCAGTTCCGTGACCCGGCCGGGAAGGTGAGTACCGACGTCGTACGTCACCTTCTTGCTGAGTCCGCGCAGCAAGGCTACGCGCAACTTGCCGGCGTGGTGGATCCGGATACCTGGGGTATCGCCGTTCCGGTAACCAACGCGAAGCGGCGCACCGTTGCCGCGCTCGGCGTGGTGGTTCCGCTTGCTGAGATGCGACTTCAGGCCCTGGTTCCTGCGCTCCAAACCGCCGCACGGGGGATCGGTCGCCAGCTCTCGGAGTGACCTTCTTCTTCCGTTCAATGGAATCCATGTAACGCCAGTCACTCGTCGCAGGCCACACTGGGTCGAGGCTCATCCCGACCCCGCGGGACCGCAACGAAGCGAGGAAAACCATGGCACGCACACCCATCACCACCCAGGTAGCCATCATGGGCGCCGGTCCTGCCGGGCTCATGTTGTCCCACCTGCTCGCGAAGCAGGGCATCGAATCCGTAGTGGTGGAGATCCGCAGCCGCCAGACCATCCAGGAAACGGTCCGCGCCGGAATCCTGGAGCATGGAACAGTAAACCTGCTGGTGGACTCAGGTGTGTCCGACCGTGTGCTGCGTGAAGGCGATCGCCACGACGGCATCGAACTGCGCTTCAATGGGGAAAGCCATCGCATCAACTTCAAGGAACTCGTTGGTGAGTCCGTGTGGCTTTACCCCCAGACCGACGTCTTTATGGATCTTGCCGCACGACGCGAAGCCGACGCCGGCGACATCCGCTACAGCGTCACCGACACCACAGTTCACGACCTCGAAGGCAAGCCCAAGGTCTGGTTCACCGACGCCGACGGCCAGGAATTCGAGATCACTGCCGACTTCCTGGTCGGTGCCGACGGATCACGCAGCCACTGCCGGTTCCAGATTCCCGAGGCCAACCGCAAGTGGTTCTTCCACGAGTACCCTTTTGCCTGGTTCGGGATCCTCGCCGAAGCACCCCACAGCGCCGACGAGCTCATCTACGCCAACTCCGAGCACGGCTTCGCCCTCATCTCGCAACGCACCGAAACCGTCCAGCGGATGTACTTCCAGTGCGATCCCAAGGAAAACGTGAACGAGTGGGACGACGAACGCATCTGGTCCGAGTTCCGCAAGCGCGTCAACGGTAATGGTTTCGAACTCAAGGAGGGGCCGGTCCTGGAGAAGATGGTGCTGCCGTTCCGGAGCTTTGTGCACACACCCATGCGCCACGGCAACCTTTTCCTGGCCGGAGACGCCGCCCACACCGTCCCGCCCACCGGCGCGAAGGGGCTCAACCTCGCCATTCACGACGTCAAGGTGCTCTTTGAGGGGCTCGATTCCTTCTACTCCACCGGTTCCACCCTGTTGTTGGACGCCTATAGCGACCGAGCGCTGGAAAGGGTCTGGAAGGCCCAGCACTTCTCCTACTGGATGACTTCCATGCTGCACACGGTGCCTGGCGCCGACGACTTCGACCGCGCCCGACAGCTTGGTGAGCTCCACTCCGTGGTGTCGTCCGAGCACGCGAAGGCGTACCTGGCGGAGTCATACACGGGATGGCCAAATTCGCGGTAGGGATTGAGCTCGTATTGATGACTGCTCCGTTCTTTTGGTGCGAGTAGGGGTTGTCTTCTCGGCGGTTGTCTACGCCGCATGTGGTCGATTCAGGAAGCGTCCGACGGCGGTTACTCGCCGGCGGGCGCTTCTTGGTTTTGTTGGCCTCGCGTTTGTTGTCTCGGCAGTGGCGCGTGTGCGCGGACAGGGTTGGAACCGACAGCCGGCCCGGCGTCATGGATAAAGCCCCCGCGTCCTTTTCCTTAGGTGCGGTGAGACGTGTGGTGGTGGTTTCGTCGGGGTTTTTGGGTGGGGTCGAGGTGTGGTGGTGGGGTGAACCAGGGGATGCCGTTGTTGGTGGTGATTTTCCATTG
>NZ_JBIVXL010000035.1:0-20989 GCF_044769225.1 Paenarthrobacter sp. NPDC090522 | reverse complement strand
CCACCCTCAACCTCGAAACCCCAGCCAACCGGCTTAACCAGCTGCTACAAGCGGCCTAACCCCCCAGCGTTGCTCCCACCCCTTGACTCCGCCCGGCTCAAAACGCGCACAAATGCTACTCAGTTGGGTGCAGGGTGGCTGCCGCTTCGAACGTCATCCACGCTTGCAGTTGGGTGGAAAGCTCGACGGCGGTACCCGGCGGATACGTCTCGCCCGCCGGCCGAAGGGGGTCGGGGGAGAACACTGGTTGAGATTGGGCTGCGTCGTCATCCTCGCCGGTGGCTGCGGCCCCTGACCCGTGGGCACTTGACCCGTGGGCACTGGGCTCGTGGCGGCCGGCCCAGAATGCTTCAGCCGTGGCCAGCACCATCTCCTTTGCCGTGGCGCGGGCCCCTTCAGGGAGTTGCCTGTCGCGGGCGGCCGCAGCCAGGTAGCGGACCAGGATGCCCGTGAACAGGCCGCCATCGCCGGTCCCTTGGCCGCGGATGATGGAGGTGCCGTCCACGGTCAGCCCACGTGCTGTTGCCTCGACGAGTTCCGCTGCCCTGTTGATGTTCGCGCCGCCGCCGAGTTCCAGCAGTGCTCCCAGGACCGGGCCCTGGTTGTAGGTGTAGATGGCGTTTTCCAGCACGGTTCCGCCATCCCGGATCCGCAGCCCATCCATGTAGAGGCCGTTGTCCGGGTTGAGCAGCTTGGTGTTGAGCCAATCCACCAGGACCTGGGCCTTATCCCGGTGCCCGGTACGGGCGAAATACAAGGCGATGGGAGCCGTGGCAGGGGTGTTCTTGAAGTCCCTCGCCGTGCTCCAGAAGGTGCCCCCGCCAAGGTCTTCCGTGGCGGCGGAGTTGAATTGCAGGGTGAGGGACCTGCGCACGTAGGCGTTGCGGCGGCGTCCGGGCTTGCGGGTTTCCTCCGCCAACTGGTCCAGTCTGAGCGTCGAAAGGGCCAGCCAGGCCATGTCGTCGTAGAAGTGGTTGACGAACCTGAAGCGGTTCCTGATCCGGACGGAAGTGACCAGCCGTGACGCGAGCCGTCCGGCGCTGGGGCGAGAACCGCCGTCGAACTTTGCTCCGGTGGCGAGTTCCCGGCGGCCGGTATCCACCAGGCAGTCCACGTAATGCGCTTGCCACCAGTAGTGCCACGGGCCGAAGAGGCTGCTTGCCCGCCACGGGACCTTGATGGCGCCAATGTGTGTGCCCGGGAGGAGGAACAAGCGCCTGCCGAAAGTGCGGGCCACCGAGCGGGCGGCGTGGTCGGCGCGATTCGCCCACTGGCTCGGAAGGGCTGGTGGTTCGGCGTTGCTCGGCATGGTCACAGCCTAGCGGCGGAGCCCCGGCCTGGCGGTAGGGTCCCGACGGGCCTTGGGCCTATCCAACGTGCGCTGGGTCACAATTCCAGTTAACATGCATTAACGGATTTTGGTCGTCGAAGGACTGCATCGCGTCTGCATCAAGGAGGATGGATGGACATCAAGGGCACAGTTGCACTGGTCACCGGGGGAGCGTCAGGGCTGGGTGCCGCTACCGCCAAGCGGCTGTTCGATGCCGGGGCGTCGGTGGTGTTGGTGGATTTGCCTCAGTCCGCCGGCGAGGCCTATGCGGCCGGACTCAACGAAAGCGCAACAGGGCAACAGGCTGTTTTCGCCCCGGCGGACGTCACCGACGAGGCCCAGGTCCAAGCGGCCGTCGATGCTGCCGCCGCGCTGGGAGTCCTGCGGATCGTCGTGAACTGCGCAGGCATCGCGACGCCGGGCAAGGTCCTGGGGCGGGATGGTGTGCTGCCCCTTGAAACCTTCAACAGGGTCATCCAGATCAACCTGGTGGGCACCTTCAACGTGGTCCGGCTCGCCGCCGCTTCGATGGTGCAGAACGAGCCCGTCAGCACGGAACTCGGCGGGCCGGAACGTGGAGTCATCATCAACACGGCGTCCGTGGCAGCATTCGAAGGCCAGATCGGGCAACCGGCCTATGCCGCCTCCAAAGGTGCAGTTGCAGCGATGACGCTTCCGCTCGCCCGCGAATTTGCCCGCTCCCTGATCCGGGTGGACACCATCGCCCCCGGGATCTTTGAAACGCCCATGATGGCGGGCCTGCCCCCGGCCGCCCAGGAGTCACTGGGACAGCAAGTACCGCACCCCGCGCGCCTGGGCCGGCCCGAAGAGTATGCCAACCTGGCCGCGCATATCGTGGAAAACGCCATGCTCAATGGAGAGACCATCCGCCTCGACGGTGCCATCAGGATGGGGCTCAAGTGACGGCCACCTTGACGGATTTGCCCGCGGCAGATTTCTTCGACTTTGAGTCGCTCCTCAGCGTCCAGGAGCAACGCAAACTGAAGGAACTCAGGGCATTCCTGGCCACCGAGATCGCCCCGTATGCCGGCCAATGGTGGGACAAAGCGGAGTTTCCCGAGCACATCCTGCCCAAGCTGGCAGCACTCCGGCTCAGCGCACCCGCCCAGCGCGGCTACACGCACCTGTTCGCGGGCCTGGTCATCGCCGAAATGACGCGCGTGGACACCTCCATCGCCACTTTCTTCATGGTCCACCACGACCTCTTCGTCGAATCGCTCTACGACTTCGGCAGCGACGCCCAGCAGGACCGCTACCTTGATGACGCCTCCAACCTCCGCACCACCGGAGCTTTCGCACTCACCGAGCCGAACCACGGCTCAGACGTCGCCGGCGGTATGGAAACAACGGCGCGGCGCGTCGCCAGGGACCAGTCCGACGGCGGCGACTACTGGGTGATCAACGGTGCCAAGCGCTGGATCGGGAACGGGACGTTCTGCGACTACATGCTGGTGTGGGCCAAGGACCAGGCCGACGGAGCGGTGCGGGGGTTCATTGTCGATGCCTCCCTGCCGGGGATCACCCGCAGCCGCATCGAAAACAAGGTGGCGTTGCGGACCGTGCAGAACGCCGACATTCTTTTCGACGATGTCCACGTGGCCGAGGCCGATCGTTTCGCCGGGATCAACAGCTTTGCGGACACCAACCACCTCCTGCGCGGCTCACGGATCATGGTGGCCTGGCAAGCGGTAGGCCAACAGTTGGCTGCCTTCGATATCGCGCGGCAATACGCCGTGGAACGCCTCCAATTCGGCAGGCCGCTGGCCAAGTTCCAGCTGATCCAGCAGCACTTGGTGGACATGCTGGGCAACGCCGTGGCCAGCATGGGGATGATGGTCCGGATTGCCCAATTGCAGGAAGACATCTTCACCGACGCTGCCGGGATGCGGCACGGTGGTGCCGATATGGCCCAGGTGGCACTGGCCAAGGCCTACTGCAGCGCACGGATGCGCGAAACAGTGGCCCTGGGCCGGTCCATCCTGGGCGGAAACGGAATCGTGACCGACTACGGGATAGCCAAAGTCTTCGCCGACGCCGAGGCGATCTATACCTACGAGGGTTCCTACGAGATCAACTCACTCATCGTGGGCAGGGCTGTCACGGGGGTTTCCGCCATCGCCTAGCTACAGGTCTTCAGGGAGTTTCTCGCCGGCCTCTACCCGGACATCGATCGAGTTTCCGCGCACCGGCATGGGGCACGTCCCGTAAGGAGTGAACGCGCTGGGGTAATTGATGGCCCGGTTGAAGTCGATGACTACCGATCCGTCAGGGCGTGGCTTGGGGATGAACACCTTGCGCCATTCGTCGGTGGTCTCGCCATTGGTCTCATCATGGAAGGTCACGTTGAGGGCACCCAGTTTCTCCTCTTCCGCGTGGAGCCTGATCTCGTGGGAAATACCCGGAGCATGGAACACCACCTCGCCCACCGAGCGGTGCAGCCCGTCCACCAAAGGGTTGGCGGTGCCGATGGGCACGTCCACGGGATGGTCGTACGCCTCGAACGTGCCTGTGATCACCCACTGCGGATCGTAGGCGAACGTTGGCACGCTGGTGAAGCCGGTGTAAACGGGCGAGCCGTTGTCCCTGGTGCGGATTGCATATTTGTCCGCACGGACGGCCAGTTCCACCACCACTTGGTGTCCCTCCGGGCCGCCGTACTGGACCCACATGAGCGATTCTTCGTCCTGGAGGGCTTCGGTGAACGTACCCACCGCAGGTTCGCCAGTGGCTACGAAGCTCAGCCCGTCGTCCGCGGTTGCTGTGAGAACTGCGCTGCTTCCGTCCGTTGACCACAGCCCGGGGGCAAGCTCCGCGGCAGCCGGTTCTTCCTCAAGCCACTGGAACGAGGCCAAGGTCAGCCAGCCGTGGTCCGATGCCAGGGCCGAATTCCGTCCGCTGCGGAACCTCTCCCAGCGGGCAAGTTGGGCATCCGTAGCGATGGGACTCATGGTTCTCCTTGGTTCTCGAGGCTCCGCTTGTGGCGGCTGTTCCTTCCCGTCAACCATGCGGGAAGGACAGGCATTCCCGCGGTGGAGCGGCTCACGCTGGCCCCCAACACATGCCAGCGCGAGCCCGTCTTAAGAGCGATGCGATGTGCCAGGGGGACGGCACATCGCATCGCAGTTCGTGTAGCCGGTGTTCCTAGTGGGAGCGCCGGCGTGCTGCGGACCTGGTTGCAACGAAGGCCAGCAGCGAACCCACAGCGAGGAATGCAGCGGCCACGAAGATGAACACCGGACCGTTGGCCCCCGTGGTGGCGAGCTGGCCTTCACTGCCACCTGCTGCGGGAGTGGTAGCCGTCGACGTCGGTACCACCACAACCGGGGCGGACGACGTGGTGCTTGCCGTGGGCTTGGGCGTCACGGTTGGCGTGGCCGTGGCGCTGGGTGTGGGAGTCGCTGTGGGTGTCACAGTCGGTGTGGGTGTCACTGTGGGCGTGACGGTCGGTGTGACGGTGGGGCTGGGTGTCACCGTGCGTGTGGGGATGGGGCTGGGTGTCACCGTGCGTGTGGGGATGGGGCTGGGTGTCACCGTGCGTGTGGGGGTGGGCGTTGCCGTTGGCCCGGAGGTGGCGTTGCCGTTTCCGTTGGCGTCAGTCCGCTTGGTCTCGGCGCCGATGTCTGTGGTAACGCCGGAGATGGTCACTGTTCCGGTGTTGGCGTAGGAGTCGAGGCCGGGGTCGGTCACTGCGGTGACCACAAAGAGTTCCACGCGCTCGCCCTTGGGCAGTCCCGTCCAGGTGGCCGTTACCTTCCCGGACGTGCAGTCGACTACTGCCGGGTATTTGTCTGTATCCATGGGATCGATGATGTTGCCGTCGGCGTTCAGAACGGTGCCGACGCGGGGCGTGATCTCATCGCAATCGATCTCCATGCCTTCGGCAGGCGTATCAGTCACTACTACGTCGTTCGTGTCCGACTTCATGGGCGGCATGTAGATGATCGATTCGAGGCGCGTTTGGTTGGCATCCGCCCACCACATGGCTTTGCCGGGAGTGAGGGGGACTGGTGCGCAATTGCTGGTGCATGGCGTGATGTCCACTGGTACGCGGAGCACAGTATCGCCAATGACGAAATCAAGCTGGCTGTGGCTGTCTGCGCCGGGAACCTCGGAGTACTGGGTAGTGAAGGAGCAGGTGCCGCCGATACCGAACGGGTGGGACTTCACAAAGTCGGTGAGGGTGAAGACCACAAGTCCGGAATCGTTGGCCTCAGCCTTGGCGACAGTCTCGCCGTCGGGGTTGTCCAGATCGAACGACGCACTGCCAAACCAGCGCAATTGGGGAGGCAGCTGGAGTTCGAAGGTGTCGCCGGGCTTGGAGTGGTCCGGCACGCTCCACTCGCAGGAGATATCCATCTGGTCCCACTGGCTTGTCACCACGGACTGCGTGCTCAAAGTGATGCGGGCATCCGAAATCACGGCGGCGTGGGCGGGGGCGGCGGACCAGACCAAGCCCGCCACCAAAAGCAGTAGGGCGAGTAGCGCGGTGGCCGCGGAAGCCGCCTTGAGACGTAACTGATTGTTCATAGGGAAATGGATCCTTCGTTGGTAAACCGTGGGCCGTCGAAAGATCAGTGACGCGGTGCCTGCTTTCGTGACGCCCTTGCACGGATTCCCGTCAATGCAGTTCAGGCCACCGCTCGGAGGTTCCGGCATCCTCCGAAAGCGGGTAGAGGCGCATCCGCGAAGGACTCAAGGAACCGGCTCCCAGGGCCTCCATGGCCGCCTTGCAGGCGGCCAGCCGTTCGAGGTTGGCTTCGCACACCTGGAACACCACGTGGATCGCGGAACTCCGGTAGGTTGCCATGGCGCCTGTCCCGCTGAGCTGGCGCTGCACCAGGGCGCCCAGTTGGACCAGCAACGTCCACCCGTGGCTTCGGCTGTCCGGAGGCTCGGGAAGTGCGATGACGGCCAACGCATGATGCCGGGAGTACTCGGGACCAGCGTTGTCCAGCTCCAGGAGATGGCGTTGGAAATGGGCCTGCGTGGCGAGGCCGGTGTAGACGTCCGTGCAGGAGATCGGCGGGAGCGCCTCGGCGCCTTCCACCCAACCCTCGGCCAGTGACTGGAGTGCGTCCACGTCGAGGTTCTGGTCTGCCGCGTCAAACAGGGCGCGGAAGTCCGTAATGGTTTCGCTGATGCCCACGCCGTTCCTCGCCCGGGCAGCGCCCAGCGACTTTGCCGTGGGCGCCGGCACCGTGGAGCGGGTTGTCAGCGACGTGACCACCGTACGGACTTCGGGCAGCAGCCAGTCGGATTTGAACCGCCATCCCTGCTGGTAGCTGGTGGTCTGCCATCTGCGCAAGAGGAGGTGCCGCGAGAACGTACAGTCGGCGATCGATTTTGTCCGGGACGAGGTCATACCGGAAGAGTGCGGCCATGCCGCCATTCATGACGACGTGCCGGGCAACTCTAATTCCTAAAAAGATTGTAGAAACGAGCGTCATGAGTTTGTCCTGCCATTCACTGCGTATGTATGGGCAAGATTTATTCGCATGTGGGGACGCCGTAAATGGCGCGGAGGACGCAGCACCCGGAGGAGGCCAGCGACGGGCAGCTTATTGCGTTGGTTCGGGGTGGGGACACGGCAGCCTTCGACGGCCTGTATGAGCGGCACATTTCCATCGCCTCTACCGTGGCCCGGCGCAACGTGGACAACCCCAGCGACGCCGAGGACATCGTGGCGGAAGCCTTCCAGTCCGTGCTGCAGAACCTCGTTGCCGGAAAAGGCCCGGATACGTTCTTCCGCGCCTATCTGCTGTCCACTGTCACCCGTCTGTCCCACCATCGGAACCGCAAGGCGGGCAGGACGCTCCCAAGCGGCGACGACTCCACCCTGGATCATGCAGTGGGCGAGCCCGACGCCGTCGTCAAGGCCTTTGAATCCCATACGGTTGCCAAGGCATTCCGCATGCTGCCGGAGCGTTGGCAGGCAGTGCTGTGGTACCTCGACGTTGAACGCATGAAACCGGCCGCAGCCGCACCCTTGCTGGGGCTGTCGGCCAACGCCGTTTCGGCGTTGGCCTTGCGGGCAAGGGAAGGCCTGCGCCGCCAGTACCTGCAATGCCATGTGTCGGAAGGCCCCACCCGGGAATGCGCCGAGTATGTTGCCAAGCTCGGCAGCTTCATCCGGGGTGGCCTTTCCGGGCCATCGGCGCGGAAGGTCCGTACCCACCTGGAGGGGTGCGCGAGTTGCACGGCCGTGGTGGCAGAACTCCGGGACGTGGAGGGGAGCATGAAAGCTGTGCTCCTGCCCTTGGTCACGGGGATTCCCGTGGCTGCGTGGGCAGCCAGCGGTTCCGGGCTCGGCATCATTGGAAGCCTCGCGGCTCCCGCCAAGGTGGCAGCCGTCGCGCCCCTCCTGGCCCAGCCGGTGGCCGCAACCATCATGACCGCCGCGGCAGCGGGACTCGTGTTGGGGGCGGCCGGAGTCATTGACTACTTTTCCCAGGGGACTCCTCCCGAACAACGGACCGTCCAGACCGCTGCCGTTCCCAGCCAGGCCACCGTCGTCCCACCGCCGGAGACCCCTGCTCCGTCGCCCAGTCCAAGTGACATTCCGTCCGTGCCGGTTGTTCCGGCTACAGAGGAAGCGCCGCCACCGGTTGCTGAGCCTGAGCCCCAAACCACCGCACCCGCCGTCGAACCTCCCGTGCCATCTGCCCCTGAAGTGACGCCCTCTCCCACGCGGACTCCAGAGCCACCGCCCAAGCGTGACGCCCAGCCGGCAATGGTCACCTCTTCCGTGGGGACCACAAAGGATGGAAACCCCTTCACCACGCCTTTCACCATCGAGTTCACTGTCTCTGGCACGGCACCGCTGGGCCGGGGGACTGCAGTGTTCTCGGCGCCGGATGGCGCGAGGATCGTCGGCGGGTCGCTCGAGGCTCCGGACGGTTGGCAGTGCTCCTTGGAGAACGAGTCCAAGGCCGTGTGTTCCACCGAATCGGCCAAGCGCCGGAACCTGCACTTTCACCTGACGGTCGAATCACGGCATCGAAGCGCGGAATCGCTGAGCTACGGCCTCGATGGGACTGGTATCCAGGAACGGCATTTCGTCCATAACTACTGACCAATTTTTGATGCGTGGATCACAAACCGATCCACATCATGAACTGGCCCTTGCATTCACTCATTCATGGCAAGACCCGGACGCGGGTTGGTACGCATCATCCACGTTATTTAGGGGAAGTATGAAGGCAACGGTGTTTGCCGTGGCAGGCTCGCTTGGCGCGCTTGCTGTGGTTTTGGCCTTGGTCCCGGTCGGCCGGAATTGGTTTGTTCGCAGGTTCAGGTCCCCGCATCGGCTGCGGTGGATCACTGCGGCCTTGGGAGCGCTGCTTATGGCAGCCCTGTTGGGCTGTGTTCTGAGTCCCGAGCATTTGGGCTGGTGCGCAGTGGTGGTGCTTTTGTGCGGTGCTGCCTTGGTGGTCGGCTTCCTGGTGGCACCAACACTACGGATTGATCACGCCATGGCCGCCCAACCCAGGCGCGTGCTGGCCATCGGAGCCCATCCCGACGATCTTGAGTTGGCCTGCGGCGCCACGCTCGCCAAGTTGGCGGACGCAGGACACGAAGTCCGGGCCATGGTGATGAGCACCGGCAGCAGGGGAGGCGACAGTGCAGCGCGCCTGTCTGAGGCATCCTCCGGTTCCGAGTTCATGGGCGTCTCCAAAGTCCAGGTACACGACTTCAGGGACACGAACCTGTCCCAGCACGGCCAGGAGATGGTCCATGCGATCGAGGCATTCATCAAGGAGTTCCAACCGGATGTGGTCATGACGCACTCGGGTCACGACTACCACCAGGACCACCAGGCCGTGCACAGTGCCACCATGCGCGCCGCGCGGCGCCACTCGTCCATCCTGTGCTTCGAAAGCCCGTCGGCAACCCGGCAGTTCAACCCCAGTGTGTTTGTGGACATTGCGGGGTACGTGGACGTGAAAATCCACGCAGTGTCCATGCACAAGGACCAGCGCGGCAAGCCCTACATGAGCGCCGAAAGGGTGCGCAGCCTGGCCGCCTTCCGCGGGTCGCAAGTGAAAACCACGTACGCGGAAGGCTTCGAACCCGTCCGTCTGCTTGGCTCAGCCGTAGGGGAGTTCTGATGGTCCGCTTCCTGGTGACAGGCGTGGGAGGTCCCGCCGGCAGTTCGTTGGCCCGCCAACTCATGGACCGTGGACATTGGGTCCTCGGCGTGGACATGCAGGCGGTGGACACCCGCTCCGCGGATATGGTGGCGAGGGTTTCCCGGTCTGGTGCGCCGGGCTACCTGTGGGAGCTGCGGGGGCTGATCGCCCAACACGGCATCCACGTCGTTGTTCCGACCGTCAGCGACGAGCTGGTGCTGGTCTCCGAGGCAAAGGACGATCTGGCACCGGGTGTCCGGGTGGTGGTGGCCGATGCTGCACCCGTCCGAACCGCGAACGACAAATTCCACACCATGACGTGCCTTCATACTGCGGGTGTTGACGTTCCACCCTTCGGGCTCCCCAGCAGTTTCGATTCCGTCCACCACGCCATGGATGTCCTGGGCGGCCCCCTCGTCGTCAAGCCGAGGGTTTCGCGCGGTGGCCGAGGGGTGCAGCTCCTGGAGCGGTTGATGGACGGGGGAGCCCGGGCGGCCCACGCCTGGGCCATGGCGGACGACACCTGCATTGTGCAGCGGTTTGTTCCTGGGACGGAATACGCACCAGTTCTCCATCGGACGGGCACCGGGACAGACGTCGTGGTGGTCCTGGAGAAAACCGCGCTCAAGGAAGGGCGCGTGGGCAACGCGGTTTCGGTCCGGCGCAGCGAAGCCTCCGCGGACCGGGACGTTGCGGCGCTGGCAGTGTCTGCAGTCGAAGCCCTGGGCTTGCAGGGTCCCGTGGATATCGACATCCGGCGGATGCCGGACGGTACCCCGGTGGTCCTTGAGGTCAACGCCCGCTTCGGTGCCAACAGCGCCCACGCCCCCGAACTCCTGGACAGTGTGCTTCGAGTGCATGCGCTGGAGCAGTTGTCGGGAAGGAACGCGTGACCATCCTCGATCTCGCACTGGCCTTTGTCCAGGTTGGCGGACTGATCATCCTTGGGTTCGGTGCCGTCAAGATTATCTACGTTCCGCTGGCGCTCTACTTCAACCGCGTTCACCGGCCCAGGCCGGTGAAACACAAGTATTCCGTCCTCAGCACCCAGCCGATGGTTTCGGTGATCGTCCCGGGCTACAACGAGGCTGTGGTCATCACCAACTGCGTGGAATCGATCCTCAGCAGCCGTTACTCCCGGTTGGAAGTCATCCTGGTGGACGACGGCTCCACCGACTCCACTGCAGAGATCATGGCCGCGCTCGCCGAGGAGTACCACCGCGTCAGGTTCATATCGCGCGCGAACGCAGGCAAGGGAGCCGCACTGAACACGGGCATCAAGGCGGCGCAGGGCGACATCCTGATGTTCGTTGATGCGGACGGCATCTTCGCTCCGGACACGATGCTCCACATGCTGGCGGGATTCGACCATCCCAAGGTGGGCGCGGTCTGCGGCGATGACCGGCCCGTGAACCTCAACAGGGTGCAAACCATGATGCTCGCCGTGCTCAGCCACGTCGGCACGGGGCTGGTGCGCCGAGCCCTCTCCCTGATGCACTGCCTTCCGATTGTCTCCGGGAACATCGGTGCGTTCAGGGCGGACCTGGTTCGCAGCGTGGGCGGTTTCCACGAGGACACCCTGGGCGAAGACCTTGAACTCACCTGGCGGGTCTACAAAGCCGGCTACCGGGTGAACTTCCAGCCCAAGGCGCTGGTCTACGCCGAGTCGCCTTCCACCATGGGAGGGCTGTGGCGGCAAAGAGTCCGTTGGTCCCGCGGCCTGCTCCAAACGCTTCGCCTGCACTTTGGGATGCTGGGCAAAACAACCTACGGGACGTTCGGGCTGTTCCTGGTTTTCAACGCTTTCACCATGGTGTTGATACCCATCCTGCAATTGTTGATCCTGGGAATCCTGCCAGTTCTCTACGCGGCAGGCAGGGGACCCATTCCGTGGGAAGTGCTTGCCATCCTGGGCTGGTTGGGCCTGTTCGTGTCCTTCGTTTTGATCGTCTTTTCCATCGGCCTCAACGGTTCCTGGCGGGATCTCCGGTTCCTCTGGACGGTACCGCTCTGGCCCTTCTACTCGGTTTTCGTAGGACTTGCCTTGGCCAGCGCGATCGTCAAGGAGCTGCGCGGCAGCCCGGCCCGGTGGAACAAGCTCCAACGCACTGGTGTGGTTTCGGTGACTGCACTGGACAGTGAATCCTTAAGGGAGTCCCTCGCATGAAACAGGTCATCTTGTCCTTCGCAATCATGGTTGCCACAGCAACTGCGTCCACAGTGATCATGGTGGCGTCACCGGGAGGGGGTGGTTCCCGACCCAGCGATCGGATGGTCAACCTTGGCTTCGAGGACATCGTCACCAAGGATCCACAGCATCTTCCCGAGCTTGCCAAACGGCTGGACTCCGTGAATGCCACGGCGGTCTCGCTTTCCGTGGGTCGCACGGACTGGACAGCCTTTCCGTGGGCCGGACGGCCGGGATCCTTCTCAGGCGAGGTGTCGGCCACCGGACGTGATTACGTTGCCGAGGCCATCAAAGCCGTGGGGACTTCGGCTGACGGAGAAAAACGGGACATTGTGCTGACCATCGATGTCCTCCTGGGCCGGGCGCTCCAAGAAGACCCGTCACTGGCAGGCCGCGATGTGCATGGCCGGGCGTCCACAAGTTTTGCCGGCGTTGCTGCCCTGCGGGCCGGTGCGGCGGGTGCCCGGCTCGTTGCCTTGGCCGCCGAGGTTGCCCGGAAGTACCACCCCACAGCAGTGGACCTGACGGAGTTGATGTTCGACGATTTCACGTTTGGGCCCGATGACCTGCAGGACTACAAAGCCACCACCGGCCAAGCGGACTGGCCCCGGCTGGGCAACGGCTCCATAGACACTGCGGATGCCCACATCAGGACGTGGCGCAGCGAAGCGATGGCGGACATCGCCCGGAAAGTGAGTGCCGCCGTCGAGCCCTTCGGCGTTAAGGCCGAAACGGATGTGCGGAGTCCCACGAAGTCCGCGTCCGGGGACCGGGCCGAGAGCGGGCATGACTACGATCTTCTCCTCAAGCAGGTGGACCGCCTCCATGTGTGGCAGTACGTGGGGCTCAATGATGAGCGTGCGCCCAGCACGGAGGAATTGGTGCGCGCCATGAACCGCAGGGCCGGTTCCCGGATGTCGCTGTCGCTGGGCATGTGGGCCAACGACGGCATTATTTCGGCCGACACGTTCCGGAACGCGCTCAAGGATGCCGCCCGGGGCGGGGCGCAATCCGTGTCCGTGACGCCCGCAAGCCTCATGGAAGGAGCCCACTGGGAGGCCTTGAAGGAGGCTTGGGCGGAGTAGCCCGGACGTGTAGCCCGGACCATGCCAGAATCTGAGACACATTCCCGCAGCCCAAGCCGCTGCGGGTAATATCCCTTGGGAAACATAAGTAATAGGGCTCACAGTATCCAGCGCAGTGTACGAGCCAAACCACATCCCGAAGGTAAGTATCTATGGTTCACACTGCCCCCCAAGACACCGATCTCGCTGCGGAACTCCGCGCCGACGTACGCCGGGTTTCCACCCTGCTGGGTGAGTCCCTGGTACGGCAGCACGGACCGGATTTGCTGCAGCTTGTGGAGCAGGTCCGGCTTCTCACCAAGGAATCCAAAGAGGCCGCGCGCGGCGGCGCCGATGCTACGGGTCCGTGGAGCGCGCACGACGTCGTAGCCCAGGTCCGCGAGCTTCTCGCCTCCCTGCCACTCGAGCAGGCGACCGACCTGGTCCGTGCCTTCGCGTTCTACTTCCACCTGAGCAATGCTGCCGAGCAGGTGCACCGCGTGCGCGGTCTCCGTACCCGCCAGGAGAAGGACGGCTGGCTCGCCAAGGCCGTCTCCGAAATCGCGGGACAGGCCGGCCCGGAGGTGCTCCAGGACGTGGTCAACGAGCTGGACGTCCGTCCGATCTTCACGGCCCACCCCACCGAGGCCTCGCGCCGTTCGGTGCTGGACAAGATCCGCAAGCTCTCCGACGTCCTGGCCCAGCCGACGCTGGAGGGCACGTCCGCCCGCCGCCGCCAGGACCGGCAGTTGTCCGAAATCATCGACCAGATGTGGCAGACCGATGAGCTGCGGCAGGTGCGGCCCACCCCGGTGGACGAGGCCCGCAACGCCATCTACTACCTGAACAGCATCCTCACGGACGCCATGCCGGAAATGCTGACCGACCTTGCCGAACTCCTGGGCGAACATGGCGTCAAGCTTCCGTCCGCCGCGGCCCCGCTTCGCTTTGGATCCTGGATCGGTGGCGACCGCGATGGAAACCCGAACGTCACCGCCGCCGTGACCCGGGAAATCCTGCAGCTGCAAAACCAGAACGCAGTGCGCATTGGCATTGCCCTGATCGATGAGCTGATTTCCGTCCTGTCCAACTCCACGGCGCTGTTCGGGGCGGACCAGGAACTCCTGGACTCCATCGAGGTGGACCTGAAGAAGCTTCCGGGCCTGGACAAGCGGGTCCTGGAGCTCAATGCGCAGGAGCCCTACCGGCTGAAGCTCACGTGCATCAAGGCCAAGCTCATCAACACCGGTCGTCGTATTTCGGCGTCCACCCACCACGAACCGGGCCGCGATTACGCCACCACCCCGGAGCTTCTTGCCGAATTCGGCTTGCTCGAATCGTCCTTGCGGAACCACGCTGCCGGCCTGGTGGCCGATGGTGCGCTGGCACGCGTCAGGCGAGCCCTCGCGGCTTTCGGCCTGCACCTTGCCACCTTGGACATCCGTGAGCACGCGGATTACCACCACGACGCAGTGGGCCAGCTCGTTGACAGGCTGGGCACCGAAAAGCCCTACGCATCGCTCACCCGTGAGGAACGCTTCGAGTTCCTGGGCGCCGAGCTGGCATCCCGCCGTCCACTTTCGGGCCACCCCATCAAGCTCGACGGCACCGCTGATGGCACATACGACGTCTTCCGCAGCATTCGCCAGGCCTTGAACACATACGGTCCGGACGTGGTGGAAACGTACATCATCTCCATGACGCGCGGCGCTGACGATGTTCTTGCCGCGGCCGTCCTGGCCCGCGAAGCCGGCTTGATCGACCTCTTCGGTGCCAAGCCGCACGCCCGGATCGGTTTCGCGCCGCTCCTGGAAACCGTCGAAGAGCTCCGCGCCTCGGCCGAGATCGTGGACCAGTTGCTGTCCGATCCGTCCTACCGTGAACTTGTCCGCTTGCGTGGGGACATCCAGGAAATCATGCTCGGCTACTCCGATTCCAACAAGGAATCCGGCGTGATGACCAGCCAATGGGAGATCCACAAGACCCAGCGCAAGCTGCGCGACGTCGCTGCGAAGCACGGTGTCCGGGTGCGCCTTTTCCATGGCCGCGGCGGTTCCGTGGGACGTGGTGGCGGACCTACCTACGATGCCATCATGGCCCAGCCCAACGGTGTGCTCGAAGGCGAAATCAAGTTCACGGAGCAGGGCGAGGTCATCTCGGACAAGTACTCGCTGCCTGAACTTGCCCGCGAAAACCTGGAGCTCTCGCTGGCGGCCGTGATGCAGGGTTCGGCCTTGCACCGGACTCCGCGCACCTCTGAGGACGAGCGTGAGCGGTACGCGAACGTCATGGAGACCATCTCCGACGCCGCCTTCGCCCGTTACCGGGCTTTGATCGACGATGAGGATCTTCCGGCCTACTTCCTGGCGTCCACTCCGGTGGAGCAGCTCGGTTCCCTGAACATCGGTTCGCGCCCGTCCAAGCGCCCGGATTCGGGTGCGGGACTGGGCGGCCTGCGTGCCATCCCGTGGGTCTTTGGCTGGACCCAGTCCCGCCAGATCGTCCCGGGGTGGTTCGGCGTCGGCTCCGGCTTGAAGGCTGCCCGCGAGGCCGGCAACACGGAACAGCTCACGGAGATGATGGACCGTTGGCACTTCTTCCGTTCCGTGATCTCCAACGTGGAGATGACGCTGGCCAAGACGGACATGGAGATTGCCGGGCACTACGTTTCCTCGCTGGTTCCGAGCGAGCTGCACCGCCTGTTCCATATGATCCGCGACGAATACGAGCTCACGGTGGCTGAGGTCGAGCGGCTGACGGGAGAACTCGAGCTCCTCGATGCCCAGCCAACGCTCAAGCGTTCGCTCGAAATCCGCGACCAGTACCTGGATCCCATCAGCTACCTGCAGGTGGAACTTCTTCGCCGCGTCCGTGAAGAGTCCGTCTCCGGAGCGGAGATCGACGAACGGCTCCAGCGGGCCATGCTCATCACCGTCAATGGTGTGGCCGCCGGCTTGCGCAACACCGGCTAAGCCACGGCTAGGCTAGTGGGATGCCATCGTTCCAAACCAAGCTGAAAATCACGGGCCTCAAGCCGGGCAATGCTCCGGAGTCCGTGATGGCTGCCGCCGTGGAAGCCCTGGGTACCAGGCACCACGTGGAGTCGAACCAGTTGGATATTGTTGGTGGCGTCCCACAGATCAGCCTGCGGTTCATGGTGGATGCGCGGGACTACACAGGTGAGAACCACGAGGCCCGGACGTCGGCTGCCATGATGCGTGACGCCGTCGAACGCGTGGCCCTGACCGGCAGCCTCTACGTGCTCCGCCGGAGCCGCGGGCGCTGGTCGCCTATCTAGGACTGCTGGTCAGGTTGCGGCGCGTCCCCGTCGAACGGTTCATCGACGGGGGAGCGGTCACCGCGGCGCCGGGTGACGATCACGCCCACCACCACGCCGATCACCAGGCCCACGCCCACACCGATCAGCGAACTGGCCCAAAACGGCAGCTTGGTGGTGGACCCGGTGAAGTATCCGAGGCCCACCTGCCACAAGGCCCACAGCACGCCGCCGAGTCCTGCGCACAGGCTGAAGCCGCGGACCGAAACATTGGCAATGCCTGATGCTGCGGATGTGGCCAGCCTGCCACCGGGAACGAATCGTGCGCCGATGATTGCGCCATAGGCGGAGGAACGCCCGGCCTTGGCGATGGTTTCGTGGATGGCCACGTGCACCTTGCGGCCCCACGACCAACGATCCAGCACATGGCTGACGCGCCGTTTGAACAGCAGGTACACGGCCATGTCGCCCAACCAGGAGGCGAAGGCGGCCAGCAGCAGGATCAGCCAGAAATTGACGTGGCCCTCGGCGGCCAACGCGCCCCCGGTGATGACCACCATCTCCGAGGGGATCGGCGGAAAAACGGCATCACCCAGCACGAAAGGGACCACCCACAAGTAGATGGCTGATCCCCACGTGTCCGGGGAAGTGAAGTCCATTGGCACAAAATACCGCACTTGCCACCCCACCCGCTGGCTCTTGCCGCTTCGCCCGGGCGGCGGAAGACTGGCGGAATGCGGATCGAGATCATGCACGGGGACGTGACCACGCGCGGCGTCGACGCAATCGTCAATGCCGCCAACTCTTCACTGCTCGGTGGGGGAGGAGTGGACGGAGCCATCCACAGGGCCGCCGGGCCTGAACTCCTGGACGCGTGCCGGGAGTTGCGCCGCACCCGACTGCCGGACGGGCTTCCGGTGGGTGCCGCCGTCGGGACGCCGGGTTTCCGGCTCCCCGCGCGCTGGGTGATCCACACGGTAGGGCCGAACCGGCATGCCGGACAAACCGACCCCGAAATGTTGGCCTCGTGCTTCCGCGAAAGCCTGGCGGTGGCAGGGGAACTTGGCGCGCGGAGCGTCGCGTTTCCCGCGATCAGCGCCGGAATCTACGGTTGGGATGCCCGCGTGGTTGCCGAGGTGGCGCACGACGCCGTCAAGGCCTTTTCGGTGTCGGGTTCCGGAGGTGCCGCCAAGGGCAGCCCTTTGGACCTGGTGGAGTTCGTGCTGTTTTCGGAGGATACGACGGCGGTCTTCCGCGCCGTGTTCGGCCGTTGACCCGGCTCGGCTAGCCGTGGGCTTCGCTGAGCGTGAGCTGGCTCCGGTATTCCACGGGTTTCCTGCTGATGGGGTCCACAAAGCGGATGCCGCGGGCCAGGAGTTGGAGGGGTTTGGCGTAGTCGTCCGGTGCTTTGTCCAGGAGGTCCGGGTAGAAGGCGTCGTTGACGATTCCCAGGCCGAGTGAGGCCATGTGCACACGGAGCTGGTGGGTTTTCCCGGTGTGGGGTTCCAGCCGGTACAGCGCACGCGGCCCAGCGCCGCCGTCGAACGTCCTGGTCTGTTCGATGCGCGTCTCGGCGTTCGGTTCGCCGTCCACTACCTCCGCGAGGAGGTAGCTGCGGGACTTGGTCATGCGGTTCCGGACCAGGGCAGGAAATTCGACGGCGGGATAGCCCGGCGCCGGCGTCGCCGCGGACACGCACTCGTATTCCTTCTGGACCTGGCGCTTTTCGAAGAGCACCTGGTACTTACCGCGCGTTTCCGGATTGGTGGAGAGCAGGAGGATTCCGGCGGTCATGCGGTCAAGGCGGTGCATGGGAATGAGGTCTGGCAGGTTCAGGAGATTGCGCAGCCGGACCAGGGCCGATTCCTGGATGTAGGTGCCGCCCGGGGTCGTGGGTAGGAAGTGGGGTTTGTCCACCACCAGGATGTGTTCGTCCTGGTGGAGGATGGTGATTTCCACGGGCAGTCGGGTCTCGGGAGGGAGGGTGCGGTAGTACCAAATGAAGGTGTGGTCCTCCAGCTTGGTGGTCCGCGTGAGCGGCACGCCGCCTTCGCCAACTATTTCGCCGGCGTCGAAGCGGTCCTCGATTCCCTGCGGATCGATGTGTCCCCAGCGATGCATCATGTAGTCCATCGCTGTGTCCCACGGTCCCTCGTCCGGGAGGCGGAGGCGCGTGGCGTTGACGCCGTCGCGCACGGGGAGGGGGGATTGCATCACCGGATAATTCTACGTTGCTTCCGTTGCGGGGCCCGCTCTGCGCGTTATACCGATGCCGGGGAGGCGGTGGGGATGCCGGGTGGGCCTCATACATTCGTTCCTACCGAACACAAAAAAGTTCTTGACAAAAAAAGTTGTCGGTAACCATACTTGAATCATGTTGGATATCGAAGTGATCGAGGACCCGGCCGCGGCGGAGGTTTCGCTGGACCCGATCCGCACGCGCGTCCTGCAGGAGCTGGCCCAGCCGGCGTCGGCCACGCAGCTCGCCGCTAAGGTGGGCATGCCGCGCCAGAAGGTCAATTACCACCTCAAGGCCCTTGAGCAGCACGGCCTGGTGGAGTTGGTGGAGGAGCGGCGCAAGGGCAACGTCACGGAGCGCGTTCTCCGGGCGACTGCGGCTTCCTACCTCATATCGCCGGTGGCCCTGGCCTCCGTGGCGCCGGATCCGCGGCGCTTTGCGGACAGGTTCTCGGCCTTTTGGCTCCTCTCGCTCGCCTCGCGAACCATACAGGAGATGGGGAAGCTGATCTCCGGCGCCGCGGCGGCGAAGAAAAAGTTGGCCAGTTTCGCGATCGACGGCGAGATCACCTTCCGCTCGGCAGCCGACCGCGCCGCCTTTGCGGAAGAACTCGGCGTTGCGGTGACGCAGCTCGTGGACAAATACCACGACGGCGGTCCGTCCGCCGCGGCGGGCGGCGGGCGCAAGCACCGCCTCGTCGTCGTGCTTCACCCCGCACTCAAGAACCCCTCAGAAACCACAGCAGGCAGTGACCTCACAGCAGAAAAGGACCAGGACAATGGCAAATAACCGTGAATTCGAAATCGTGGCCGATACCGAGCTTCCCGGAACTCCCGAGCGGGTGTGGCAGGCCGTTACGGTAGACACCCCGGCATGGATGTTCCCCACGGACCAGTGGCCGGCTGTCCGGACCGTCGATGAGTTCCCGGGACATCTCGTGACCCGAATGGATGGGCCTGACGGCTGGTTCAACCAGTTGGAGCACGTCCTGGAACCGGTGGAGGGTGGCCGCGCCAAGCTGCACTACGTCCACAGCGGGATCTTCGCCGACAACTGGGATGAACAGTACGACGGCGCCAGCAAGCACACTGAGTTCTACCTGCACACCTTGGGCCAGTACCTGGAGCACTTCGACGGCCGGCCGGTGGTCTTTACCGACATCCAGGCCCCTGGCTCCTCGCAGGCTGCGGATGGATTCCGGCGGTTGAAGAACGCGCTCGGCGTGGAGGGATTGGCCGCGGGTTCGACGTTCGACGTGGACCAGGAAGGCTTGGGGCAATTGAGGGGCGAGGTGGACTTTGCCAATGACAACTTCCTTGGCCTGCGCACGGATGACACCCTGTACCGCTTCTTTGGCCGCAACGCCTTTGGGGCTCCCGTAGGCATGACGGTCCATGATTTCAGTGGATCCGGGGACTCCGAGCTCACGGCGAAGGCCTGGGGAGCATTCCTGGAGAACGTGTACGCCTAGGAGGTCCTAAGCTGCCCAGGCCCGGGCAACTCCTTCCAGCGCTGCCTCGTAGATGGCCGCCCAGTCCGTGCCGGGTTCGTTCATCTGCGCCAGTTCCAGGCTCACCAGCCCATGGACCTGCCCCCAAATGGCCATCGCCACCGTTTGGGGGTGGTCCTCTTTAAGCCTGCCCGCTTGCTGCGCGGAGGTAACCGCCTCCACCAGGGGGGCCATGGACGCGGAGGCGACTTCCGGCGTCGGGCTGCAGTCAATGTAGGCGGCCAGGGCGCCGCTGAACATGAGCCGGTACAAGGCCGGATGCGCGAGGGCCCAGGTGCGGTAGGCGCGGCCAAGGCCCAGGAGGCCGCCCTTTGAGGCGTCGCGCTGGGACTCGCCGAAGGAACGGAAGCCGTCGTCGACGGCGGCCGTCAACAGTTGCGCTTTCCCGCCGAAGAGGGAGTAGATCGCCGTCGTGGACGTCTTCGCGGCTGCCGCGACGTCCCTCAGTGTCACCCGGGCGGGGCCTTCGCGGTCCACGAGCTCCGCGGTGACTTCCAGTAGCCGTTGGCGAACGGCGTGGTCGTGAACGATGGGTCTTGCCATGCTTACAAGTGTTTCATAACATTGTTTCGTAACGCCGTTATGAAACCAGGAACAATGACCGAAGGACTGACATGGCACAGGAGATCTTCCCTGGACGTTTCACGGCTGACATCGGCCGCGACAACATCACGGTTTTCCTCATCGGAATGCGGGCCAACCGCTGGTGGAAGACGGGCCGCGTTGCAAAGGTGGCATCCGCGATGCCTGTGATGATGCAGCACTTGGCCCGGAATCCTGAGGCCGGCCTGCTGGGGAGCGAGCAATGGTTTGGCCGGACCACCATCCTGCTCAGCTACTGGGAGAGCCCCGAACATTTGCGGAAATTCGCCGCGGACAGGGAATCGCCGCATCTGGGCCCGTGGCGGAAGTTCATGAAGGAGATCGCGGGCAGCGGGGACATCGGGGTGTGGCACGAGACGTACCAGGTGCCTGCATCCGGGATTGAAGTGGTGTACAACGGCATGCCCTTGTTCGGCTTGGCCAAGGCGACCTCGCACGTTCCCGTGGGCCCCGGCAGCAACACGGCGAAGCAGCGCATGGGCTCGGCCGCGCGGGTGGCCCCCAACTAACTGGCACTTGTTGTTGTTTTGAGCGCTTCGAATCATGCGGTGATCGCAACACCTGATTATTGAAGGGTGTCGATTGCCGTGGTGAAGTTCTCGAATCGTTTGGTTTCTGAGGTTGTTCA
>NZ_JBIVXL010000034.1:0-21876 GCF_044769225.1 Paenarthrobacter sp. NPDC090522 | reverse complement strand
CTGCGCATCGGGGACGGCCGCCGGAACTGCGATATGGGCCCGCTTGTGACCAAGCAGCACCGCGACAAGGTGGCCTCCTACATCGACGTCGCCATGGCTGACGGGGCCAAAGTCGTCGTGGACGGCCGTCACGTCAAGGTCGACGGGGACGAGAACGGCTTCTGGCTCGGCCCCACCCTGATCGATGACGTCCCGGTCACCTCCCGGGTCTACACCGAAGAAATCTTCGGGCCGGTCCTGGCCATCGTCCGGGTCAAGAGCTACGAAGAAGGCCTGGACCTGATCAACAACGGCGCCTTCGGGAACGGCACCGCGATCTTCACCAACGACGGCGGCGCCGCCCGCCGCTTCCAGAACGAAGTCGAGGTAGGCATGGTCGGCATCAACGTCCCCATCCCCGTGCCCGTGGCGTACTACTCCTTCGGCGGTTTCAAGGACTCCATCTTCGGCAGTTCCAAGGCCTACGGCTTGCAAGGCTTCGGGTTCTACACCCGCGAAAAAGCCATCACCTCCCGCTGGCTGGACCCCAGCCACGGCGGCATCAACCTCGGCTTCCCCCAAAACTAGGCGAAAGCCCCACAAACGTCAGGGCCTGGCACTGGACCCTGACACCGAAGGCCTCCGACGCCCCAAAGCGCCGGAGGCCTTCGCGTAGCGTCAGTCCTCCAGGAACTGCACGGCGGCGAACAGTTCGAGCCTGTCGTGCATGTTGTCCAGGTTCAGGCCCAGGATCCGGCCGGCAGCATCGATTCTATTGCGCAGCGTGTGCCGGTGCACACCCAGATGCCGGGCCGTTTTGTCCCACACGCAGTTATTGGCGAACCACTCACGCACGGTGGAGAGAAGCTCTGTCTGTTCGATCCGGTCGTGCTCGACGAGCGGCTGCAGCAAGCCCCGGGCCACCGGACCGGCCTGCTCCGCGTGGAGCAGGCCCAGCATTCCGCCCTCGGAAAGCTCCGAAAACTCGACGACTGTTTTGCCCATTTCTGTTGCCCGCCGAAGGGCTCGAGTTGCCTCCTCAAGGGCGTTGGACAAATGATCCATCCCCGTCCCGGAGGAAACCCCACACGTACCGTGACGTTGCAGGAGCTCCAGCACCTTCCTCTGATGGGCCGTCCCGGCAAGAACTACCAGAAGATCTCCGCGTAGCGCGTAAAACACTGCACCACGGTGATCGTCGGCAAGCAGCTCCAAGGCCTCCAACAGGTTTGGTGCAGGGCTCTCCTGTCGCGATGCCGTTACCAGGATGGGTTCCCTGGGGAGGGTTCCCCACACCTGCTGGGCTGTTCTGAGGGCGACGTCGGTGCTGCCTGCCAGCAATTGCTCGAAGACGCCGGCGCGAAGGTGACGGCGTGCGGTGTCCAGGGTACGGGTCTGTTCGAGTGCCAGACTGGCCAGGCCTATGACGCTGTTGACGATATCCGTGCGGGCAGGATCCAGGGGTTCAATGGCGCCCAGGACCAGGGCACCTCTGAGGCTGTCCTTACGTCCCAGGGTCTGCAGTGTTATTGACTGGCCGCCGACTTCTGTGTGCGAGGCAGATCTGTTGCCCGCCGCCAGGGCGCGTTGGACCCTGGCCGCGACTTCCCCTGCAATGTCGGAAGGAACGGGCCGGTTGCGTGGCATGCGCACGTAGTTCCCGGCGGCGTCGTACAGAGCCACCCAGCTGTGCAGTTGCCGCTCGAGTTCGCCCAGGATGGAGGTCAAACCATCGGGCCGGAGTGCTGCGCGGGAGAGTGCCCGCTGAGCCTGCAGCGACCACTCCGCCCTCGCGTGCTCTTCCTTGGCCAAATAGTCCGCTACTGACCGGATGATCGCAATGAACGGTGTTCGATCGGGAACTTCCAGCAGCGGCAGTCCATGGAGCCGGCACGCGTCCTCCAGTTCCTTCGGCAACGTCCCATGAATCACCTGTGTTGCAAAGCCCAGCCCTGCGATCCCGTGATCGACAAGGCGACGCACATACGTGTCGTAAGCGTCCCCGTTGCCCGTTGCCGAAAGCCTCTCGGTGGCAGGTGTCGCCGAAGCAGGTGAAGTTGGGAACTGCGTCCCATCTGTCAGCAACAGTTGTCCGGGATCCAGAAAAGGAGTCGGATCCTCGAGGTCGGAACTATGCACCCACGAGATCGATTCGTCCAAGGCAGGACTTCCCGGATCGGGGGTAACGAGTCGGAGCTTGAGTGATCGGCTGCGCAGGAGCACATTCAGGTTTGGCGGCATCGGCACCCTCGAGTGTTTATTCGTCGATTCAGGTCGAGCTCATTGTACAAAGGTATAGAGCCATGGGCGCCCTCTACGAAGCAAGATGAAGGGAAACAGCCAACATCAGCGAGAGGAACCGCTATGGCCACCAGCCAAACAACTCTGTCACCATCAGCACCCGGCATCGACGGTGGTGCAGTAGTTACCAACGCTGACGCCGTGTCCCTGGACCGTGCGAATGTATTCCACTCCTGGTCCGCCCAGAAGTCCCTGAACCCGCTGGTTATCGCCGGTGGATCCGGGAGCACGGTCTGGGACCACGACGGCAACACCTACTTGGACTTCTCCAGCCAATTGGTCAACACCAACATTGGCCACCAGCACCCGAAGCTCATCGCAGCCATCGCGAAGCAGGCCACCGAACTGGCAACCCTGGCGCCGTCCCACGCCAGCCACATCCGCGGCCAGGCAGCGGCGAAGATCCTTTCTCACGCTCCAGCGAACATGGAGAAGGTGTTCTTCACCAACGGCGGCGCCGATGCCAACGAAAACGCCATCCGCATGGCCCGCCTACACACCGGCCGCGACAAGGTGATCTCCCGCTACCGCTCCTACCACGGCAACACCGGCGCTGCGATTGTCGCTACCGGAGACTGGCGCCGGATCCCCAACGAATACGCCCGCGGCCACGTCCACGTTTTCGGACCCTATCTCTACCGCTCCGAGTTCTGGGCCGAAACCCCTGAGCAGGAAACTGAAAGGGCCTTACACCACCTGCGCCGCGTCATCCAGCTCGAAGGCCCCCAGTCCATCGCCGCAATCTTGCTTGAGACGGTGCCCGGAACCGCAGGCATCATGGTTCCCACGCCCGAGTACCTCCAAGGCGTCAGGGCATTGTGTGATGAGTACGGTATCGTCATGATCCTCGACGAAGTCATGGCCGGCTTTGGCCGCACTGGCGACTGGTTCGCGCTGGATGCCTTCGACGTCACCCCGGACCTGATTACCTTCGCCAAGGGCGTCAACTCCGGCTACGTGCCCGTAGGTGGTGTCATCATCTCTGGCGAGATCGCGGCCACGTTTGATGAACGGGTGTTCCCGGGCGGCCTCACTTATTCGGGCCATCCGCTTGCGGCTGCCTCCGTGGTGGCTTCGATCGAAGCTTTCGAAGAAGAGGGCATCATCGAGAACGCCGCCATGATTGGGCGCGACCACCTCGGGCCAGGCTTGGAGGCGTTGGCGGAAAAGCACGCCGTCATTGGCGAGGTGCGCGGACGAGGCGTCTTCTGGGCACTGGAACTCGTCAAGGACCGAAACACCAAAGAACCAGTTACTCCGGCCTACATGGGGAGGATCAAGGCCGAACTGCTTGGCCGGGGGCTCCTGCCCTTCATTGCCGACAACAGGATCCACGTTGTGCCGCCAGCGGTGGTCACGGCCGCTGAAGTTGCCACGGCGCTGGACATTTACGACCAAGCGCTGGCTGCGACCACTCTCTAGCCGCTCCAACGCGTAGGGCCCGGTGCCGCAAACTCATCCGAGTCTTGGCACTGGGCCCTGTATTTGCGCGGGCAGGACACCCACCCCGCGTACCCGACTCTTGCGCTTGTCAGCGCGTGCCCAACGAAGGACACCATTTATGACTGACGTTCTCTGGTTTTCTGATCTTGGCTTGTCCGACCTTGACCAGGTTGGCGGCAAGAACGCTTCTCTTGGCGAGATGGTTGGCAGCCTCGCCTCTGCAGGGGTGAAGGTTCCGGACGGTTTTGCGACCACGGCCGATGCTTATCGGCGGTTCTTGAGTGGATCCGGGCTGGATGCCCGGATCGTGAATATTCTGGAAGGCCTGGACAGCGGCGATGTGGCCGCTTTGGCCAGTGTCGGCCAGCAGATCCGGGATCTGATCCGTGATTCGCCGTTCCCCGCGGGTTTCGAAGAGGAGATCCGTGCCGCGTATGCACGCCTGGCCCAGGAGCATGGTGATGAGGTGTCGTGGGCGGTGCGTTCTTCGGCTACGGCTGAGGATTTGCCGGATGCTTCCTTCGCCGGGCAGCAGGAAACGTTCCTGAACATCCACGGTATTGAGAACATCCTGGTGGCGATCAAGGATGTGTTTGCGTCCCTGTATAACGACCGGGCGATCGCGTACCGTGTCCATCACGGCTTCACGCACTCCGAGGTTGCTTTGTCGGCGGGTGTGCAGCGGATGGTCCGTTCCGATGTCGGCGCGTCCGGGGTGATGTTCACGATGGACACTGAGACCGGTTTCCAGGACGCGGTGTTCATTACCTCCTCGTACGGTCTGGGTGAGGCCGTGGTCCAGGGTGCGGTGAACCCGGATGAGTTCTATGTCCACAAGCCTGCGCTGGTGGCCGGGCGTCCGGCGGTGCTCAAGCGCGGTTTGGGGGAGAAGGCCATCCAGATGGTCTACACCGAGTCCCGTGAGGTGGGCCGGACCGTGGATTTCATCCCGGTCGCTCCGGAGCTGCGGAAGCGTTTCAGCCTGTCCGATGCCGAGGTGGAGCAGTTGGGCCGGCACGCGCTGGCCATCGAAGCCCACTACGGCCGTCCGATGGATATTGAGTGGGGCAAGGACGGGGTGGACGGGGAACTGTACATCCTGCAGGCCCGCCCCGAAACGGTCGAGTCACGTAAGGCCGCGGGATCGGTGTCTCGTTACCGGCTTGCCGAGCGTTCCACGGTGCTGGTCGAAGGCCGGGCGATCGGTCAGCGGATCGGTGCCGGGCAGGTGCGGGTGTTGTCCTCGATCGATCAGATGGCCTCCTTCCAGGAGGGCGATGTGTTGGTGGCGAACATGACGGACCCGGACTGGGAACCGATCATGAAGAAAGCCGCGGCGATCGTCACCGACCGGGGCGGCCGGACCTGCCACGCGGCGATCATCGCCCGTGAGCTGGGCATCCCCGCCGTCGTCGGAACCGGGTACGCGTCCCAGATCCTCAAGGACGGCACCCCCGTCACGGTCTCCTGCGCCGAGGGCGAAGCCGGGCTGGTGTACGAGGGCTTGCTGGAGTACACGCTGCAGGAAACGTCTTTGGAGACCATGCCCGAGGCACCGGTGAAGATCATGATGAACGTCGGCACCCCGGAACAGGCGTTCAGCTTCGCCAAACTCCCCAACCACGGGGTTGGCCTGGCGCGGCTGGAGTTCATCATCAACCGGCAGATCGGCATCCACCCCAACGCGCTGCTGGCCGTGGCCGGCGAAGTGGCCCGCCCTGCGACCCTGGATGACTTCACGGTCCGGCAGATCCGGGAGAAGACCGCCGCTTACGACGGCCCCCGGGACTTCTACATGAAGCGCCTCGCCGAGGGTATCTCGACCATCGCCGCGGCGTTCGCCCCGGAACCGGTGATCATCCGGCTCTCGGACTTCAAGTCCAACGAGTACGCCAACCTGATCGGCGGCCCGGCGTTCGAACCCGAGGAAGAAAACCCGATGATCGGCTACCGGGGAGCGTCCCGGTACCTGTCAGAATCCTTCCGCCAGGCCTTCGAGCTCGAATGCGAAGCCCTGAAATACGTCCGCAACGAAATGGGCCTGAGCAACATCAAGCTCATGGTCCCGTTCGTGCGGACCCTGGACGAGGCCCGCGGCGTCACCGAACTGCTCGCGGCAAACGGGCTGCGCCGCGGCGAGAACGGCCTGGAGATCGTGATGATGTGCGAACTACCGGCCAACGCGCTGCTCGCTGATGAGTTCCTGGAGTACTTCGACGGGTTCTCCATCGGTTCCAACGACCTCACCCAGCTCACCCTGGGCCTGGACCGCGACTCAGCCCTCGTGGCCGAAGGCTTCGATGAGCGCAACCCCGCCGTGACGAAACTCCTGGAAATGGCCATCACCGCCTGCCGCCGCAAAGGCCGGTACGTCGGTATCTGCGGCCAGGGCCCCAGCGACCACCCGGACTTCGCCGAATGGCTCCTGGCACAGGGCATCAGCTCCATCTCCCTGAACCCGGACGCCGTGACCGAAACCTGGCTGCGCCTGGCCCGCACCGGCACCCGCGCCGCCGTCTGAATGGCAGACCACCACACCGTGGGGGCGGGCACCCAACCCGCCCCCACGGTGTGTTGCGCGGCCATGTTTCACGTTTGCGTTGTGCCGACCTTTCCGTAGTCGGATAGGGCTGACCGCGCCCCGACGGGGCTTACGCTAGGTAGTGGGCGCACCGCAGCCTCAGTGCTCTTTGGGCGCCGGACCAGAATCAGCAGCGCACCACCCCACAGCGCCACGATGACAGGCAACGAGGCGCTTTCCAGCCCGTCCGCCGTCGAAGCTATGACATTCGACATTCCGAGCCTTGCCGCCATCCACCCGGACGCCGCAACAGCAGCCAAAACAGCCGTACCTATCCGAAACGGCTGGAAAAAGCGGTACCGGGCCATGACGACAAGCGGTGGCAGGACCAGCGCGACCACTGCGACTTGCATGATTTCGATTCCCAGGTTGAAACCCAGGAGTGAGAGTCCCAACCGGGTTCCGGTGAGGTCGAGTTCGTGGAGGGTTTCTGAGAAGGCGAGGCCGTGGATGAGGCCGAAGAAGCCAGCTACGAGTTGTTCCTTCCCTGCGAACACGGGGCGGATGGCGTGGACGGCTGCAACCAGGATGCTCAGGGCGATGAGTGCCTCGATGGGTGCGGAAGGTACCGGGACGCCCAGGGTTCCCATGGCCAGCGTGACCGAGTGACCGAGGGTGAACGCCATGGTGACGCCGCAGATTCTGCGGACTGCTTTTCCGGGAGTGGCGGGTCCGGACCATCGTCCGCGAAGTGCCAACAATGGAGCCGGGATGAGCAGTGTCAGAAGGAAGAGTTGGTGGTCGGTTCCTTCTCTAATGTGTTGAATCCCGAGCGCCACCATGCTCAGGAATCCGTTGATGGTGCTTCCGTCGCCGAGGTCCACATGCAGTGACGGAACTGTTCCGGTGACGGTGTCCAGGCGGATGGTCCCAAGTTGATAGGCGCCGTCAACTGCACCGCCGGCCCAGTCTGAGGCCACGCTGACCAACACAATATGGGTGACCACCTGGTGCACCACCGCGTCATATCCGAGATTGAAAGAGCGTTCATCCGTGCCGCTGGGCGGAGTGAGAGTGAACGTCGTTTCCAGTGCTTTGTAGATTCCTGTGGTTGCTGTGCTGCCCGCGTCGGTGACTGTCAGTCCACCTTCGCTGACGGCCCATGCCTGGCCCGTGTCGCTTGTGGGGGTGAAGTGTGCCAGAAGGTAGGCGGTGATGTCCGTGGCGCGGGCGGCCACCGTTTCGGCACTGCCGTCTCCGAGGTTGATGCCGCTTGCGGCGCTGAGATCGTCGAGAGGTATGTTCACTCTTGCATCGATATGGTCCTCGGCGATGGTCAATTCCACGGTGGAGTTGGGAAGGACATGGGCGGACGCCGGCGTGGTGCCGAGTGCGAGGAGTCCTGTGAGGATGAGCAGCGCGGCGGCCAGTGAACGCACGACGGCGGTACGCGCCTTAGTCATGTGTGTTGTGGCGCCGAGGGGCGTACGCATCAGGCCTTGGTTCCGCCGTAGTCCGTGGACCGGTCCCGCCACAGTGAATGCGGGTGGTTCCCGGAGAGCACGATGCCGCGCTGCATGGAAAATTCGATCCAGACGGACGGGCCGTCAATACGGATGTAGTCGTTTTGTTCGGTCAGGGCTGTGGTACCGGAGTAGGCCACATAGGTGTCGTCGATTTCGGTTTCATAGCGTTTGAGAATGGTTGCCGCGTCGTCGTCGGCGACGTCGTTGACGTAACCGGCAATGGCTGCGAGGACCAGTTTCTTCTGTTCGGCGGACAGTCCGGAGGCTTGTATTCCTTCTTCGGTGGTGGGGAAAGCCCAGTCCTGGCCTGGACCCAGGAGCAGATCGCTGTAGGTCTTACCCAGTTTTGCCTGGGACTGCTGATCCGCAGTGAGACCGGCGAGCAGCGCGGCGAAGGCAGCCTCCTTGACGGCCAGGGGTTGGTTGCTGGCTCCGTTGTAGTCAAAGGCGCCGTTGGGCTCGATGCCGCGGAACGAGGGCGTGGCTCCGGCCAGGGAGCCATTGGTGTAGGTGTTCGCAACGGCGAGGTGGTGGCCACCGAACTGGAACTCCCAGGTGCCCGCCTCTGTGGGTGTTCCGAGGAACGCGATGTAATACCCTGTTCGGCCGTAGTCGCTGCCACCGCCGTTGGCTGCAAGGTACTCGTCGGCGTTGAGGTGTTGCTGTATTTCCTCGTAGCCCAGGCCTTTGGTGGAGCCGGTGGCTGCGGCGAGGAGTTTGTTGAAGGCGGCCAGTTGTGCTTCGCCAAGGTCTGCCAGGTTCAGCCCGACGCGTGGTCCTGTTCCGCCTCCACCGCCAGGTCCGCCTCCCATTCCACCGGACAATAAGGCCTGGGGGAGATTGGACCAGAGTTTTGCGTTGGCCAGCGAGTAGTCCTGCAGCAACTGTGCCTGCAAGTCGTTGCCCAAGGTGGCTTGGAAAGCCTGCGCCAGTTGCGTCACGCTGCCAGCCGCCGTCGAACCAGCGCTTGAGGACGCAGAGGTGGACGCGGACGCCGCGCCGCTGGCCGCCGTCGTTGTTGCGGATGGAGTGGCCGGAGACGTTGGTGACGAGCAGGCCGAGACGGCTAACAAGCCCAGAACAGGAATGCTGCCGAGCAGGGCCCGGCGGGACAGTGAGGGTGTTTCTGAAGTGATCATGCAGCCCACGCTAGGTGGGCAAAGTTTCAGTGGACTTTCCCTTGGCTATGGTCAGGCTGTGAAGATGCCCCAAGGTGTTCGATGAAGGTGCGCGCGGCAAGTTTGGCGGCTGTACCCAGATCTGTGCGCAGGAGAATCTCACCTAGCCTAACCACCGAACTGATGGACGGCACCTGGAGGCCGAGCGCGTGGGCAACCTCGTTCATGGGCGCGAACGTAGACCGCAACTCATGCTCGAGATATCGGTGATTGAGGCTTGAGGGAAGTCTGATGTGCTGGTACGCGGGGAAGGTATGGATCTTTTCTCTGAGGGTCTTTCCGGGCATGCCGTTGGGGCCTCTGCTTCTCTCCATGAGCGCCGGGACGGGAGTGAGGTCATATCCGAGGGCTTTGCCAAGTCTTATGCGGTCTTCATCGAGTGCTTCAAGCAGGCTGCAGACGCTGTCGCCGAATCCTTCGACATAGAGTTTGAGGCTCACTCCGCGTTCGACGTTCATGGCGTTGAGAAGCATGGGAGGCAGGTGCACAAAGGCATTGACGCTGGAGAGCGCCACTGTCGGACCATCGCCAAGGCTGATCTGGGGGAAGATCGATGTGGCCAGATCGATCAAGCCAGGCGAGGTATCGAAGCCCATGAACCCTGCGAGAACGTTGCTCTTTTCGGCCCTGACTTCAGTGCCGGTTCCGTTGACGATAAAGCTGCCGATGTGCAGGATGCCGGCGGTGTTGAAGTTGTGGGCGGAGGCTGTACTAATGGCTTCGGCGACGGCGGTAAGGCCACCGCCGACAATCGCGACGAGGTCGGGGGTGTGGCTGCGGAATACGTACTCCATCCCGTCAGTGACGCTTTCTCCCTCGGCAAATACGACCCCCACGGTGTGATCCGTGGGGACGAAATTGCCGATTGTTGCCAGAGACGTGGTGCGGGTATGGCCGAGGTATTGGAATGAATGATCCCCGGGGGTCAGAGTCTTACCTCGAAGCGCGACCTTATGGCCGGCCAGGGAAAGGGCCAGAGCTGTTGCGGCCGCATTTACTTCATCCGACCGGATGATGATATTGGTCATGGGTTCTCTTTCACGTCCCCGGCGCAGCCGGCCCGTCACAGTGGAGTGACGGGCCGGCTGCCGGGGTAACGAGTTTGTGGATTCGATCGAGTCGTTACGGAAATTGGTCCCGGGGACTACATGGATGTTGCGGCGAACCGCGACAGGCCGAAGGGCTCAAGGGATTCGTGGCGGTGGCCGTTGAGCACTTCCTCTGCAACTGACTCGGCCAGGTGCGCCGACAGTGTGACTCCGCTATGGGTTGCAACGGCGTAGACGCTGTGGTTGTGATCAATCCAGTCTGCGATGGTGAGTCCGTCTTCCGGCAGCACCCGGATACCGACACTGACGTTTTCCGTCGAGACATTCCGGAGTGCGGGGTAGAGTTCGCGGGCTCGTTCGAGCAGCAGTGCCGGCACGGTCCAGATGCGGGGGTCATCGAGGTCCCATTGGCCACCGGTCGGGTGGTCAGCGAAGGTGATGCCACCGTTACGGGCTGGGCGCAACGCGATGCCTTCAGCACGCACGATGTGTCTGATGCCCGCGTCCACGGGTCCGGTGGTGCTGATGATCCCGACTCCGGCGCTGGCGGTTGATCCGTTCCGGGTGCCGGTTCCTGATGGTTCCAGGGTGGGGAACGGGATACCGGCGGTGGAGAGGATTCTCCGGGTGCCGTTTCCGGCGGCCAGGATGACGACGTCGGCCTCGTAGGTGCGTTGCTCTCCGTCGCTGCTGGTTGCCGTGACGTTGGACTGCTGGATGCTTGTCACCGTTTGGTAGGGGACGAACGTCGCTCCTGATGCCATGGCGCGGTTGAGCAGGCTGGTGCACATAGTCGCTGTGTCGATCCAGCCTTCCTTGGGATAGAGCGCACCGCCGGTCAGGTGTGGACTGTTGAGGGAAGGTTCCAGTTCACGCACTCGTTCTGCCGAGAGGAGTTTGGCCTCGTATCCGTTGGCCAGGTGCTGTTCGACTTTTGTGTGCAGTGCCTGCTGTTCTTTGTCGTTTTGCGCGATTTGGACGTTGCCTGTTTGGTGAAACCACCGCGCGCCCGGGCGGCTTGCGGCGCGTTCGTGCGCCTGGAGACCCAAGACGTTGAGGGTGCTGTATTCCAGGGGCTTCTTGTTGTTGGAATTGATCCAGGCGAAGGTCGCGGCGCTGGTGGCGGCGCCGACTTCTGCTGCGTCGATGATGGTCACGGCGGCGCCCCGGCGTGTGAATTCATCTGCGAGGCTGCAGCCAATGATTCCTGCGCCGACGATGAGTATTTTGTGTTTCACGGCTGGTGGGGCCTTTCTGAGGTAGAGAGCGTGCCCACGGAGGCGAAGAATTTCTTGGCACGCGGTGTAGTCGGGTTGTGCAGCACGTCCTTAGGCGTGCCGCGCTCGATGATCCGGCCGGCGTCCATCATGACTACTTCATCGGCGACGTCTTCGGCGAAGCGCATTTCGTGGGTGACGATCATCATGGTCGAACCCTGTTCGGCCAGGCCGCGCATGACGGTGAGGACTTCGCTGACGAGTTCCGGGTCAAGGGCGCTGGTAGGTTCGTCGAAGAGGAGGACTTTTGGTTCCATAGCCAGTGCCCGGGCGATGGCTACCCGTTGTTGTTGACCGCCGGAGAGTTCGCTGGGGTAGTGGTCCATGCGGCTGCCGAGGCCTACTTGTTCCAGCACGCGCTTCCCGATGGCTTGGGCGTCCTTTTTCTTGGTGCCTTTGACGATCATCGGGGCGGCCGTGACGTTTTCGAGGGCTGTGTAGTGGGGGAAAAGGTTAAAGTGTTGGAACACCATGCCGAAGTTCAGGGTCTGTTTGCGGGCAGTTTTCCTGGAGACGGGCACGCGGTGTCCGTGGCGCAGTTCGTGGCCGATCATTTGGCCTTCGAAGAAGATAGCGCCGCCGTCGATCTCTTCCATCATGTTGACGGTTCGCAGCAGGGTGCTTTTGCCGGAGCCGGAGGGCCCGACGAGGCAGGTGACGGAGCCGGGATTAATGTCGAGGCTGACGTTATCCACGGCTGTCAGGGTGCCGAAGTGTTTGCTGACGTTGACCAGTTGAAGCAGGGGAGTGCTTGGGATCGGTGTGGTGGTCATTTCAGAAGTCTTCCTTTGCAGCGGCGTCCTGCAGTGGGGTTTTGGTGCTGTTCTGGTTTCGGCGTGCAAAGCCCCGACCGAAGCGTTTTTCGAGTCGCGACTGGCCGAACATGGCGATGCTGGTCAGGACCAAGTACCAGATCACGGCAACCATCAGCAGGGGGATGGTTTCGAAGTTGCGTGCGTAAATGGTCTGCACCGTGGTCAGCAGTTCGGTGTACCCGATGACGGAGACGAGGGAGGTGCTTTTGAAGATGGTGATGACGTCGTTGGCCAGGGAGGGGATGATGACGCGAATCAGTTGGGGACCAAGGATTTTCTGGTAGGCCCTGAAGGGTGGCATGCCCAGTGATTTACAGGCTTCGAATTGTCCTGTGGGCAGGGAAAGGATGCCGCCGCGGAAGATTTCTGCGGAGTACGCGCCGAGGTAAATGGACAGTCCGATGATGGCTGCGCTGAAGCGCGAGATGATGTCGTTGGCTGGCACTTCTGCAAAGGTCGGCCCGAAAGGAATGCCGATACCGAGTGTGGGTGCCAAGGCCCCGAAGAAAAACACGAAGAGCAGCATGACCAGTGGGGGCATGGCCCGCATCAGCCAGATGTAGAGAATCGCGATTGTCCGGAGGACCACCAGCGGGGACATCCGCGCCCATGCCGTGATGACGCCGAGGATTAGTCCGAAAAAGGTTGTCAGAAGGGTGAGGTAGATGGTGTTCAGCAGGCCGTTCATGACGACTTGGCTGAACAGGTAGGAGGAGATCACGTCCCATTTCCAGTTTTGGTTGAAAACCAGGAATTGAATGAGGCTCAGACCGAGGTAGACGGCCAGCGCGACGCTTGCCCATTGGGCTATTCCTACGCGTGGCTTGATGCTCAGGGCTGCCAGGTCGCTGGGATTCGATCGTGCTGAACCCAAGGCTGTTTTACGGTGGGTCAGGAGGCTGGACATGCTACTTGCCTCCGAGGGTATTAGTACTGTTCACATGCATGTCCGGGATGCCGAAATCCTTCAGCCCCCATTTATCGAGCAACGCGTCATAGGTTCCGTCCTGGACGAGTTTCAGGAGGGCGGCCCGCAGGGCGTCCCGGAGCTTGGGGTTGTCCTTGTTGATGCCGATGCCGAGGACGCTCTTTTGTTCGGTGTAGACGATTTTGAAGAGGCCAGGGTCGGTCTTGACGTTGTAAGACATCTGCGGGAGGTCGCCCCAGTACGCGTCGGCGGCTCCGCTCTTCACGGACAGGATCCCTGCTCCGGAGTTTTGGTACCCGTTGACCTCCAGCTTTGACGCGCCCTTGGCTTCGCAGGCTGCGGCGTACTTTTCCAGGTTTCCCTGTTGGGAAGTGCCCCGGGCATAACCGACGCTGAGTCCGCAGAGCTGCTCTGGTGTGAGTTGGTCTTCCTTCATGCCCTTGGAGGCGATGATGGCCGTGCCGTTTTTTAGGTAATCGATGAAGTCGATCTTCGTTTGCCGTTCGACGAAGTCGGCAACCGAAGCGATGGCGTCGTAGCGCTTGGCCTCCAATCCCGGAACCATGGCATCAAAGGTGCCCTCTTGGAACTGGGCTTCCGTGCCGAGTACCTTTGCCGCTGCCCGTAGCAGCTCCGGGTTGAGCCCGGTAATCTTGCCATCTCCATCGATGAACTTGACCGGTGCCACATCCGCATTGATCGACACCGTGAAACCGCCCTTTTGTCGGATGTCCTCGGGCAGCATCGCCGCAATCGCATCGTCCTTCTGGACAGCCGCCAGGATGTCAGTGCCACCCGTTTGTTGCGCGCCGACATTGTCCGTAGGGTTTGCGCAACCGCTCATCCCTAAAAGGCCCACCACGCTGGCGAGGGCCAAAACTGAAAGCTTTTTCATTGGGGTTCTCCTGGTAGTTTTAGCGCCAAGTCACTGACCATGACCGGGCACAGCCATCTAGTGACTGTCTTCGGAGTACTCGACGTAGAACTCGAGGGAATCCGGCCGCAGATAGTACGCGGCCGACTCGGCGATATCGCCGTTGGGCTGCCACATGAGGCGGCGCCTCCTCAGGACAGCAATGCCCGGCTCGATTTCCAAGAGACCAGCATGTGGCTGGCTCAGCAGTATCGGGTCGAAGTACATCCGTGATCGAGCGATGGGCACTCCGTGTTGGGCGAAGTAGGCCCTGATTGAGACGTCTTGCAGATCCTCGTCCATCAAATGGGGAGCCGTACTGAAGGGCACCGCCACTACCTCGATGACAATGGGAGAGTCATCGAGATCGTGGCGCACACGGACGAGCTGGGTGACAGGAGTGTCGTCACTCAAACCCGGCAAGTGCACCTCAGCCTTACCAGCAGGCATCACCTCAGCAGAGATGACAACCATCGTGCCCGGTATTCCGGCCGTCTCCAGCCTAGGATCCAAGGAGCGCAACAGGTTCACCTGACGGGCGCCCTCGGCAACATGTGTGCCTAGACGCTTCCGGCGAACAACGAGACCAGACTGGGCCAAGTCATTCAAAACCCGCTGCGCCACTGAACGGCTCACGCCATGTTCGGCCTGGATTTCGGCCTCTGTGGGGATCCTTGCTCCCGGAGGCAGTTCGCCCGAGTGGATTCGTGCTTCCAGGCCGGACCGGATCTTCACATACAGTGGCGTGCTCATGTAATGACCGTACAATTAGGTAATTGACCGGTCAATAGTCAAGAGCAAGAAATTGTGTGCACCGTCACCCTGGAACGCGGTCCTGGTCGGGATATGGCGCCAACGCAACGGCCGGCTGATCCGTTATGGCTGGACTTGCGCGGAGCGGTCAGGGCATGTCGAGGTTGTTCCGGTAGGCGGTGTTTTTGTCGGTGTTCCAGCCTGCGATGATGCCGGCGCCGAGCATGTGGTCGGTGAGTCGTGCGAAGCGGTAGCCGGGGTCGGTGTCTAGGGCGAGTTGGAGGTATTGGTGGGCTTTGGATCCTCTGCCTTCCCACCAGTTGATGTAGCCGATGGTGGTGAGGATGGGTGCTGCGTGTTCTGGTGCGGTGAGGGTGTAGGTGTGGGTGAGGAGTTGTTTGGCCCATTCGATCCGGGACCAGTCCGGGGCTTGGGTGGTTTGTGCGAAGCGGATGTGTTCGGGTGGTTCGTTGATGCCGGGGATGTCTACCATGAGTCGGTCGCGGATGTGCGGGAACTGGTAGTAGGCGATGAGCTTCAGGACGTCCTGGTCGGTGGGGTAGTCCTTGGCTTCGAGCATGCTCGACCAGAGTTGGTGGGCGTCTTGGGTGGCTGTCGCTGGTGGTCCGTTGAAGATGGTTTGCATGTGGTGTTCGACGGCGGTCCTGTGCTCTCGATGACCGGCCGCCGGCGGGAGGGTGATTTGGCTGGTGGGTTCGATGCTGCTGCCGCGGTAGATGAATTCGGCGTTGACCCGGGAGTATTCCGTGGTGCTGAGGGGGATGGCGATGTCGTTGCCGGGTGGGTTGTCGTAGGGGGAGCAGGTGCTGTTGGTGACGTAGACCCCGTCTCGGATGGTGATGCCTTCCTGGGCGAGGACTCCGGTGAGGGCTGCGATAGTGGCCCGGTGCGGCCTTGCTTCGCCCGGTTCTGGGGTTTCTGTGGTGTAGAGGGCGAAGACGATGCCGTTGGCGCGTTCGTCGGAGGTGAGGTAGGCGGCGACGGTTTGCGCGAAGTGGATCTCCAAGCCTGGTTGTTGGGGGAGGTCGATGCGGAGGGTGGCGCCGACTTTGTCGTTGTTGAGGGTGATGCAGACGAGGCTCTCGGCGGGCCAGAAGCCGAGGGTGTGGCCGATGAAGCTGAGCAAGTCGGCGGGGTCCTTGATGGTGAGCGCGTTCATGGTTATGTCTCCTCGTGCATTCTGGCTGTTGCTGAAGCCCCTGCTCTGGTGTGGGCTCAGCCATCCATGGGCGTGGGAATGCCCTGCGCCATGACCGGACTCCACCGCGACGAACTCTGCGAACAAACCCGACGCAGCGAATTCACCGAGTTGCAGTGGAGTCGTAGTGGGCTGCCTAGAGGTGGTCGACGGCAGTAAACGAGTTCAGTGGGTTGCTAGCCAAACCCTTTGCCCTAAGCTGGCCGAATTGGGGGGAGTCGAAGATTCGAACGTATGCGCCGTTATCGGTGCTTGCATATCTCTGACGCTGACACCTCCCGGGCACTGAGGCCAATCCTGCAAACCACAAGCAGGGACATTCAATACCCGGGCCTCTGCTCAGAAGCCCACGACAGGGCGGAGGGCGCCCTCCTGCCGCGAATTGAAGTATCGGTTTGGCATCAAGAACTCATAGCAATGTATGGGTAGGGTTCGGGTCCATTGGCGAGCCAGCCACTATTCCGCTAGCTCGATGGCTGCTATTGCTGCCGCGCTGGCTTCCGCGAATACCGCTGGAACGTTCAGATCGGCGCCTCGCGCCAAGGCGATGGCCTTGCTCACTCCCAGGAGCGCTCCCAATTCTCGACCGTTTCGGACCTCTACAATTGGGACTTTGGTCGCGGCCGCCGCGAGCAGGGCTCCCTCTATGCGGAGCCGGTTTCTGGTGCTGTCTGTATCACTGGGTCTTGGACTGCGGTCGGCCTCGAACAACAGCACGGCGGCTACGCCTATACGGCCAGCTAGTTCTGAGGAAAGCCACTCGCTGGATTCCTTGGCCTGCCGTGCGGGTGACGCTGAACCGTCGCAAGCATGATCAATCGTCGTTGGGTCTCCGGGCTCAGTTGAGTCGTGGAATACCCCTCGGACATGACGGCCACGCGGGCTGTTCATCACGCGAAGACCCAAAGTCAGCATAAAGAAACCCTACACTCGTCTACATGACCCTTGGACGCCCTGGCGAGACACTTGGTGGCCGCTACGTACTGCAAGCGCTGCTGGGCGCCGGCGCCTACGGTGAGGTTTGGCGAGCAAGGGACACCCATCGTTCCCATAACGTGGCACTGAAGCTACTGACCAATGGTGATCTGATCGGCGCCTGGCGGGAGGCTTCGATCTTAACAGCCCTGCATAGTCCGTACATCCTTGAAGTTCACAACGCCGACCGCTTCGAAAATGTGCCGTACCTGGACACCGCACTTGCGCGAACTTCGCTCGACAAAGAAGTTAAATACGGAATGGAACCGCACCGGTCAGTGGAAGCCATAAGACGAACGCTGCGGGGGTTGCAACTGTGCCACACTCGAGGACTACTGCACCGAGATGTCAAGCCCGCCAATGTCTTCGAGAGCTTCCACGGCGATGTCCTGCTGGGCGACTTCGGTATCGCGGCGCTCGTAAACGAACGCGGCGAAGCTCCGATCTTGTGTTCGCCGCATATCCGTGCACCCGAAACATTCGACTCTGGACTTTCTACGGTCGCATCGGACATCTATGCTGCGGGAGTCACACTGTACTTCCTGCTTGCGGGACGGTGGCCGTTCGATCATGCAGAGAACGCAGAACTAGAACGAGCCATCCGCTCAGGAGAGGGCCCAGCCCTCCGGGACGTCGCCCCGCACGTCAGCGCCTCGCTTTCGCGGCTAGTCTCACAATCCATGGATCTCGAGCCCGCCAGGAGATTCGTAAGCGCATCAGCCTTCGACACTGCCCTGGGTCGCTTGCCGGCGAGCGTGAATCAAATAACGCCGATGGCTCCGCACGAGGGCCACGACAGCTGCTGGACTGTTGCTGGGCGCAGAACCCGAACAGTTTGCGTTTCAGGCCTTGAAGCAGTGAGCGTAGAAGTGAGATACGCAGAAAGCGGACGGCGCGTGAACGCTCTATGCACGACGCTCACCAGGAACCGATTGCTGCCACATCTGCGAAAATTGTTCAACGCTTTACGGCAGACGTGAGTCCTCTTGGTTAGTGGCAACCAGCGGCCGTCAGCTTCGACTTCACCCCCCATGACCGAGGACGTCCGAGCGGTGGCCGGCGTTGGCAGAAGTATGCTCGCAGCGGCGCCCATAACAGTTGTCCCAGATACAGGAGATGTCGTTCTTGAGACCATTGGTGTCACTCGGAAGCGCGCTCTGGCGGCGCGCCAGGTTCGGTGTCGTAGGGGAATAGGTTTCGTTGTCGACGACGGTTCCGTCGCGGATTCCTTCTGATGCAAGAACTGGTGTGCCTGGTCGCGGCCGGGGGTTGGCCAGGGAGATGTCAGTCTGCTGTTGTGACTGATTTCGTGGCTCGAACCCCACCGTGGTCGGAGTCTTGCGGAAGGACCGGCTCGCGGCTTTATCGCCGCCTTCGGTGGGTGGTCGGTCTCGCACCTCCGTGTGGACGCCACGTTTGTTGGGTTCGGGACCGCCCTAAAGTTGTGAAAGGAGACACTACGACTAACGGTTTTAGTCCTGCGGCGGAGAGCGACGGGCGGCCAGATGGCCAGCTGAGCTGCGTGGCGGAACTGAGTCCTGCGGCGCCTTTTGTTCGGTGCACGGTAGGGCTAGTTCTTCAGGTAAAACCGAGAAGTGAAGCGCCTCGAACCTGCTGGCGAGTTCTTTCAGGAGCTTTGTGGCATCTTCTCCTTCACAGGTTTCTATCCAGACGGTAATTGTGTTGATCACACGCCGGTCGATGGGCTCACCTCGTTTGAGATGGCATCAGCGTGGCTTACTGCTTTCCGTGGGCGTGGCCGCTGGCGAGCTGCCACGCGTCAGGTCAGGAAATGCCTGGCTCCTCGTGCAGGCGTTTCAGGTTCCTAAGTAGCTTGGTTGTAAAGGCATTGTCAGCTTCCGAACATCGTTAGTTCCGACGTCAGCTTGATCCCATACTTCATGCATCCGCTCCCTGTAGCTCTGCCGGGGTGTGTTCCGGGGCGTCAAGTACGAGCGTGATGCCGAGGCCTGCTAGATGAGTTCTAAGGGATGTCATGTCCTGACGTGTGCGGAGCCAGCAGGACTGCCATCACCGGGGCAGCGGCGGGCCACAGACACCGCCAGCGGCCGACGGCAATGGCTCACTCATGGACCGTGTCCTCCTCGAGCATGTCATCATCGAATGCAGCCTTTGGAGGTCCGAATGCCAGTTTGGTTGCGCCGATAACAGCCGAAGTGGTGGCGAAGCTGTAGCTGGCGCCAACAATAGCTCCCAACGCGTATGGCAGGACGATGTTCAGCACGATGGTCCCCGTTGGGCCGGTCTTGGTGATGAACTTCGGATGAATGAGGTTATTGATTGGCTTCAGGGCTGAACGCGGAATGGCATCCAGCGTCTTCCGGGTCCAGTGCAGTCCAGTCCTTTTCGCGAACTTGGGAATTGCCGAGTCGGCACCTTGTTCAAGGACGACGGAGAGTACAAGCGTCCGGCGGTGTTCAATGTCGCCCAGCGGTATCTGGTGCACCTCAGCGACGGCGAGGATGTAGAAAACAGCAGCCGGCAACGACACTGCCGGTCCGCCGAGGGTGATGGCAGTGGAAACTGCTTTCCCCACCTCCGGAGCGGCACCTGCCGCGCCCGATGCGGCACCGGCAGCAGTGGCAGTTGCCATCAGTTGGCGGTCGAGTTTCTTCAGCGCCGCTGCAGGCGTGAGTTTAGGGTTCTTGGCGCGCATCTGCCGGACATGCGCGGCTGCCAAAGATGTCTGGCCTATCAGGATTGAGTTGATCTTGGCGATCAACGCAGGGTCTATGACGTGTGTCCTTTTGGCGTCAGTGTCATCGGCGGTGCTCTTCGGTTCCTGGTCGTCCAACTGTTTCTCCTCGTCTTCGTCCCCAACACTGCAGTTGACCCTGCGAGAAGTATTCCCTATGGAATCGACGTCCTCATACTGCGTCACATTTCGAGTAAAGGACGTGAAGCTCCACAGCCGAAGGCGATTTGGGGACTGCGCCTTTCGGCCATGAAAGGAGCACCCAGCGCGTGCTGCGGAGCGGGCGGGCAACACCGACCTCAAGAGCTTATCGGCTCTCCGGGTCGCTGGATCGGAATATCTTTCCTCAGGTTCTTACGTGGGTTACAACACAAATCTCTCTCGGGACTCGGCGTCGTGTTTTCCATCTTCGACAGTGGGTGGAACCAGTGAACTCGGGCCTTCAAGTCATGCTCGGAACGCGCTCAGACGGCAGTCACATCACGACAGTTGGCTACCGTACCCTTGAGCCATGACCCGTAAACCCTTCCCCGGTGAGCTTGGCTTCGTTGGCAGTGGTCCTGTTTTGTTCGAAGCAATTCATGCTGACTGGCCAGCCTACCCAGGCGACGATAGCTGGGAACTGAGCTTACTCAGGCTAGGTGATTTTCCCCGAGGTACAGAGTTCCAGTGCATCAGCATCATTGACCAATGCGCCCTTTTCGTGACGCATATCAACAAAAAAGAACCTGACCTATTCAGTGACAAGCACATGCACATTGCTGTCCGGCTCAAGGAGTTGCTCGAAATGGACGAGCAAGGCTTTGTTAACGGCGTGGTCATGGAGACAGAGATGTCGCCAGCGCAGGTCCATGCAAAGCGATCACAGGGGCCTGAGCTGTGGGCGCAGCTCCAAGCTGGCGGAAAGCTCTACTACCAGCTGGCAAACGGCGAGTACGCTCCCATCGAGCTAGACGACGATGAAGAATGGACCGAGGAGGACAGGGCGATCGCTCTTATGTCGCCCCGCAGCACGGAGCTCGTCGGCATGTACGAAGGAACCCGGATATCCCTTAAGCCTGCAGCCTGGCCGGAAATGGAGCGCTTGGCGCGGGAAGCCCTGGAAATTCCTCCGAGCCTTCAAAGTCGGTTGGCTGTGGTGTTGGACGCTGGTCTACATGATTCAGCCATCAGGGATCTGGGAGCAGCGCTGGAGACGCGCATGCGCGTGGTGACCGGCACGTCCGGCTACGGGCAGAGCCTTATCGAGGACTACATAAAAGCCTTGCACAAAGACCAAGACGGTCTCCCCGCACGCATCAAGTCACTTCGGCAGGAGCTGCGTTCAATTTTCAAATTCATACGCAACGAGTTCGCACACAATTTGGTTGAGCTTGAACCGAGCCACGGGTATGCATTCGTTTCCCGGCTCTGTTGGCATGTGCGCGATGTAGAACTGGTCATTGAAAGCCGCGGCCAGCACCAAGCAGGCGAGGGCTTCATTCGCGGGTGATCCCAACACAGCTGTGATCGGGAGTTTCCAGGACAAGCGAAAGCTTGTTCTCAACCCGATAGCGATCGATGCTGACATGAACCCGTGCACTTGACGTTCCCCCGCGTCCCTCTCAAGCACCTGGAATTCGTCCATGCTCGTGTTCGAGCTGGAGCGAGAAACACAACGGTCCGTTCCCCACGATGCTGAACTCATTACCTCGGCAGGCACCTTGGCTTTCTTAGCTAACCGGGGAAGGACGTCACCACGTCTGTGGTTCTGGGACCACCGACCCGGCGGATGAGCGACGCTTCACGTGATGCTACTTTTTGCTAGAGACTGCACGCCCGGTACAGAAGGACTTACGAGAGCGTTTCCGGTCAAAGGAACAATCTCTGCAGACTTCACCCGCAGCCACTCCGTGGGATTGCCCTTCACAGTGACGGCCGCTCAATATCTGTGCAGTCAGGGTTTTGGAATGTCATGTCGCCCGTGCGCTGAATCTCAATGGAGTTGTGGAAGGAGGAAATCTGATGAATCTTACTTGCCAAATCCCAGTTCGCACTTGCGGTAGCCGATATGTACTTGCTGGACACACCGCTGTGCAATGCATTTTATCCGCCATGGGCGATGCCCCGACGTTCGCTGATTGGCAAAAAGAAGGTGTGGACAGTAATGATGGAATTGGTTGTGTCGCGGCGTGGCTCTAAGTGTGGCTGACGCCCTGTGAGGGGTTTGTCTTGACATTGATCTGTCCGCCGCGACACGACTCGCAGTAAACGCGGCGGCCAGGTGGACATGACCTTATAGGA
>NZ_JBIVXL010000033.1:0-22202 GCF_044769225.1 Paenarthrobacter sp. NPDC090522 | reverse complement strand
CAACGCGTTCGCCATCACGTTCGCCGGACGGTTCGAAAGAACCACCAACTAATGAAAACCGCCGGAACCCACACACCGTATATCGGACAGACCCGGTGCGTGCTTCTTCGGTGGTGTTGGTTTCCAGTGGTGCCGGCTTCGTTAGTGCTTGGTTGGGGTGTTTGTGCCGGGGCAGCCCCAGGAGTGGGGGTTTTCTTCGCAGGTGTCGGCGACGAGGGCTGTTTCTGTTTTCCATACGTGAATGGTTTTGGGTGTGGTGGTGAGGGTGAGGGTTCCGTTGATGGGCAGGGGTGGGCCGTTGTTGACGGAGTAGGTGCCGGTGTAGGTGGTGGTGAGGGTTGTGGGGTAGTTGCCGGTGGTTGTGTAGGTGTGGCTGGTGCGGGTTTCTGTGGTGAGCCAGGTGTTGGCGGGGATGGGGTAGCCGGTAGCTGGGGTGGGTCCGAGGGTTTGGCCGTCGCCGAAGGTGTAGGTGTGGGTAGCGGGTGTTGCAGTGAGGTGGACCGCTTGGCCGAGGATGGTGGTGTCGAATTGCTGTTCGTTGGTGGTGGTGTAGAAGTTGGTGGGTCCGCCTTTGAGGGTGTTGGGGAAGGGTTGGGCTTCGAGGGTTCCGGGGTTGACGGGGAGTTGTTGGAAGTCGGTGAGGATCCGGGCTGCAATATCGGCGAGGACGTTCTGGGGTTCTGCTGCGTAGAGACACGTTGGTTTCCCGGAAACAGGTTGCCAGTCTGTGTAGGTCGGGTTGGTGATTCCCTTGGGTGCTTTCATCCATATGACCGGCGAACCCTTTTCGCCGCCGGGCGTGATGGCTGGGCATTCGAGCGTGAGGCAGCCCATTTCCTTGGCGCCGGGGCCACCAAGCTGACAGCGGTGGTCTGCTTTGTATTGATAGGGATCATCGGCGGCGTCAGTGGACCCGGTTCGGCGAGTTGACTTTCCGGTCGACGGATCGAACTCCCAGGTAGACCCGACATCGAGGGTTCCGGCCGCTTTATTTGCCGTGGCCCACTCGTTCGATCCGTCTGCTATCGCGCCCGGCGCTGACACCGAGGTCAAGAAGCCATACAAAATCACGGCGCCAACGATTCCATGTGCCCTTCTAACGAATGACACCTGTATCAACAACCTTCCATCCCGACTGGAAGGACGCAACAATCACGAACGCGTCATTGCTGGGCGGGTCCGATAGTCGACCGGGTGAGCCATCGGCGTTGTAGTAAGAAACTGCGTCCTGAACTACTTGCACGGTCGCCTGGTGCTCTTCATCTTCGACATTCCAAATAACGTTGACACTTGGTGGTGAACGCGTCCACCAACCAGCCAGCGGCCATTCGTGTAGCCATCGGATGATGCCCTTTGGAAGTACGCGCAGGGCTGACACTCGGGTGTGCTGAGCGAGCGGAGCTCCGAAATGTCGCCTGTTTCATTAGCGTAATTGCCGACCGCGTACCAATACCGGATAAACGCCTCCAGCCCCTCCTTGGTGTTCTCCTTCGCCAGAGCAGGCATCACCGGCACGGGCACGTTCTGGGCCTTGCCCGTTGCATCCGCTGGCTTGTATGGGCCGCTAGATGTGAGCGGGGGTGTCCGGGTCCCTGCCTCCGACGCGCTCGAGGCGGGTGTCGCCGTCGTCGTGCTCGTTTCGGGAGGTGTGCTGCCGCCTTGGCAACCGCTCAGCAGCACAAGAGTTGCAACTCCGACGGCGACGGACCGGAAATGGGCATGCGGAATTAGCGCAAATGAACGGCGGAACATCAGACTCCCCAGTGACTGTTTTGGCGTAGTGCCCGTCAGTCTAGGCAGGAGGGAACACAAGAATCACGCAGCAATGAGGGCCCTGTGGATAACTCCAGGGCAGGAACTACCCTCGCAGCTTCTCCATGTCGCGGCGGTCTTTCTTGGTGGGACGGCCTGCACCGCGGTCGCGCTGGGGGAGGCCCAACGCGGGAAGAACCGGCCGCGCAGGCGTGTGGTCGGTGAAGCAATGGGATGCAGCCTCGGCGCCAACGCGTTTGGCGATGAGCCGGCGTACCTCAAAGATCCGCTCCCATCCGGACTCTCGGACCCGGATGGTGTCGCCCACAATCACGGTCTGCGATGCCTTCACCGGATTGCCATTGAGTCGCACGTGTCCAGCGCGGCAGGCAGCGGTCGCGGCGGAGCGGGTCTTGTAGGCGCGGATGGCCCACAGCCAGGCGTCGACCCGGACGGTCGCGGGGGAGGATGGCAGGCTGTTCATGATTCAGTCGAGTCTAGCGAAGGGCGGGAGGTCACGAAACAGCGGGAAACCACTCGAGATCGCCGGAACGCTCCAGCGAACAAGCAGGCTTCCCGCGAACGCTGCGGCCAGGCACCGCGAACGCGGCGGCCAGGTCCCGCGAACGCTGCGGCCAGGTCCCGCGAACGCTGCGGCAAGGCAGCCCAAGAACTACCGAACCGTCACCTCAACCCGCTGCGCCATGTTGTTCCCCATGCCCTGGTAGTTCCACACCTGCTCACGGGGTTGCAGCGCGCCGGAGGAGTCCATCGCCCGGCATCGCAGCACGTGCTCGCCGGGCCTTGCCACCCACACCATGGACCAGGATCGCCAGGCAAAGTCGCCCAGCGGATCATCGAGGTGGGCGGGCATCCACTCTCCGTCGATCCCCACCTCGACTCGTTCAATTTCACCGTGCCCGGACCACGCCTTGCCACGAATCATCACGGGACCCGCGTCCACCACCCGGCGCCGCGTGAAGAAATCGGGGATACCCGGAGGAACCATCAGCGACCGAACCCTGATGTGCGAAACGGGAAGGCCCGGACCGTCAGGGCCCTGCAGATAGTGATAGGCGACCGCTTGCTGGTATCCCATGAATCGCGACGTCACAGCCTCGATCGACGTCAGCCACTTCACGCTCGCCATCCCGTACCAACCCGGCACCAGCAGCCGCACAGGGAATCCGTGTTGCGGCGGCAGGGGCTGCCCGTTCATCGCATAGACCAGCATGACTTCCGGATGCCTGGCCTCCGCTACGGTCAGGCTGCGGGCGTACTGCTCTTCGGCACCTCCCTGGATACCGCGGTCCGCGCCGGTAAAGACAAGTTCGACGGCGTCACTCGCCAACCCCGCCTCCTCCAACAGGGGTGCCAAGGGAGTCCCGGTCCATTCGGCGGTGCCCACGGCGCCGAGCGTCCATGGCTGGCTGAGGGGCCGGGGTTGCAGGAGCGCCCGCCCGTTTCCTGCGCACTCCAACGTCACGGGCATGGTCACGGCAGGTCGGGCTTTGAGGTCTTCTAGGCTCAGTTCTAAGGGGTTGGAGACCGCCCCGCCAAGCCGTAACCGCCAGGATTCCGCGGAAAGGAACGGCACGTCGAAGTGGACCAGCAGGTAGTGCAGGCCTGCCGGGGTGATGTCCTCCTGCAACGCTTCTATTGGCATGGAGTGGTTGCGCCCCGCGAGCTGGAGTTCTTCGTGGGTCAAGGCGTCTTGCGTCGGCTGGCCTGGAGTGGCTGCGACGCCACGTTCAATATGGGGTGTGGACATGGGCGGCGGCGTTCTACTGGTACCTGACGCTGCGGGCGTGACGCCTCGGCGGGACCAGCAGCACTTAGGTCAAGGATCACGCCGCACCCGAATGCCGTCAATAGCCCGTTGCGAGGCCCGCTGAACGTTTCAAACAAGCGGGCAAGCACGCAGGGCGGGCCACACAACGCAAGGAGACTACCGGCGTCGGAGTTCCGGATACTCCAGGTGCGGGGCCACGGTGCCGGCGTCGCGCTCCAGGAAGTTGACGGCGGGAGCAACGATGTCGTCGATTTCGTCCAGGACGGCCTCACTCAGCACCACGTCGGCGGCCTTCAGATAGTCCGTCAAGTGCTCCTCCGTGCGCGGCCCAATGATCACACTGGTCACCGCGGGGTGGTTCAAAGCGAAAGCAACGGCGAGCTGGATCAACGTCAGCCCGTGCCGGGCGGCGAGTTGGCCCAGGGCATCGGCGGCGTGGAGCTTGCCTTGGTTGAAGGGCTGGGTGACGTCGAAACGGCCCGGCAGCGCGGAATAACGCGAACTCTCCGGCTGGCCGGCGCCCACCCGGTAGCCTCCGGCGAGCCAGCCGCCGTCGAGCGGTCCGTAACTTAAAACCCCGACGCCGTACTGCTGGGTGATGGGGAAAACGTCGCGTTCATTGGCGCGGACCAGGAGCGAATAAGGGACCTGGTCCACCACGGGCGGGGTGAGGTGGTTGGTGTTGGCGATCCACTGCGCCTCCACCAGCTGGGCGGGGCTGAACACGGACGTGCCGTAGTAGAGAATCTTGCCTTGCCGGATGAGGTCGTTGAGGGTCGTGATGGTTTCCAACAGGTCCGTGTTGTAGTCCGGCCTGTGCGCTTGGTAGAGATCAATCCGGTCCGTGTTCAAGCGGCGCAGGCTGTCCTCGACGGCCCGGACAATCCAGCGGCGCGAATTGCCGGCGTGGGCCGGGTTGGAACCCATCTGGCCGTGGAACTTGGTGGCAAGGAAGACGTCGTCCCGCCGGCTGTGAATGGCCTGTCCCACCACGGTTTCGGCCTCGCCCTGCGAGTAGATGTCGGCGGTATCGATGCTCGTGATGCCCGCATCGAGTGCGGCCTTGATAATGCGGATGCTGTCCGCGGGGCCGGTGGGTGCGGTTCCCGTGCCGAAGTTCAGGGTGCCCAGGGTCAGTGGGCTGATCAGGGCGCCAGTGCGTCCAAGCGTCCGTAGCTCATTGAGGCTCATGTTGGCTTCCTGTGGTGGGTCTGGATGTCCCATCGAGGCTACACAGCGGTGCCGTGGGCAGAAACGCAAGCGGTAGAACTTCTTCGTTTTTCGTCTCGTGGAGTAATGGAACGAGCCTTACTTCGCGATATTTCTTGACATTCGGCAATACAAATGACGCGGGAATCAACAAATATGGAGCTTCTGTGGATCGCGTGAATTATGGGAAATGAGTTCAAACGACGCACGAAGGGGACAGCGAAAATGACGCAGACAACAGTGGAAGAAACCGCCGCCATCAAGGCTGCCTTTGCGCAGTTCCCGTCCGGCGTGGCTGCGTTCAGTGCGATGGTGGACTTCACCCCGGAAGCGTTGGTGGCGTCATCCTTCACTGTGGGAGTGTCCCTGGAGCCGCCGCTGGTGATGTTCGCCGTCCAGAACTCTTCTACTACCTGGCCGAAGTTGCGGCAGGCGGGCAGGCTTGGGGTCTCCGTGCTGGCGGAGGGGCAGGAAACCGCGGCACTCCAGTTGGCCTCAAAAACCCGTGATCGCTTTGAAGGATTGTCCACCAGCGTCGCCGACTCGGGCGCGGTCCTGATCGACGGCGCTGTCCTCGGGTTCGAATGCGAAGTTGTTTCGGAGACGCCGGCAGGGGATCACGCGATTGTGGTGCTTGAGGTCAAATCGACCACGGTCAACCACGAATCGAAGCCGCTGATCTACCACGGCGCCGCTTTCAACAGGCTGGCCGCCTAGCAGTCAGGAGTTGCGGCTCGCGCCGCTCAACGAACCTTTACGAATGGGGCTCGGAGACTTTCCGTTCTTGGAAGTCTTCGGGCCCGATCCAGTGGCGCCGTTTGTCTTTCCGGCAGATTGGGCTGTCTTGGCGGCTTCGGGCTTTTTCGCTCCGTTGCCCCCGGATGAATCCTTCGTGGGCTTGGCTGCCGACGCCGCGCTGGAGTCGGGGGCGGAACCGTTCCCCGTGGAGGGGTTGGCGGGCGAGTCGTTCTCATCGATGTCCCGGACCGTCACCTTGATGGCCGGCGGCTGATCGGCCTTGGCCCGGGCGGCCGCGCGCTCGTCGGCCTCCGCCACGGCGTCTGCCCAGTCCTTGGCCAGGACCGGCGGCTCTTTGGCGGCGGCAATGAGCAAGGGGTGGTGGGAGGTCTGGTTTTCCACCGCATCCTTGACCTGTTCAGGGTTCGGCAGCTTTCTGGGATCGATCGCTGACTTCCACGCGCCGTCCTTGACGGCCGCGGACGCCTCTGCGATCCGGCGTCGGGCATTTCCCAAGAGGTCGCGCTTCGGCGGGGCGGGAGCAGGGGGCGTTTCCACCACGAGCGCCGGTGCCGGTGGCGTCGAAGGGTCCGCCACGGCCGCAGCCGCGACGGCCTCAACCTGGGCGGTGTCCGGATGGGGGCCTGTTCCCAGCTGGTCCAGCGGGGATGCGGCCGCCTCTGTGGCAACCTCTGCGGGAATCACGACGCCGGGACTCACCTCCACTGGTCCACGCGCCGGACGACGGGGCAAGCGGACGATGGGAGTGGTGTCCTTCTTGGGGAAAATCCCAACCATGGCAAGCAGGACAATCGACAACAGGCGCCCCACTCCAGCCACAACCAGGGTGATGATGATGACCAACCCGAGTCCCAGGAACATGAGGACAGCCATCCCCAAAGTACCCAGATACGTCAGGTTGATGGCGAGTGTTGTCGGATCCTCCACTTAGCCTCCCCTGGCCGTCGTTTTGTGATGCGCGCGGTGCCCACCCAGCTTGCTCCATCCAGCCTACGGTTCAGCACTGACGGAATCACGCGCGGCTCAGGGGTCTGGCGCGGTTGTTTCGAAGCTGTTATACGGCGTGGGAAAATATGTTGCGCAGCTCTCATTTACAGACTCGGAAAGGGGCATTTTGACGCCTGATACCAGCCGCCTCCGCAACGGCGCTTGCCCCTGCCTGTCGGGCGAGCAGTACCCCGCTTGTTGTGGCCGCTTCCACAGCGGCGACGCCGACGCGCCTACTGCAGAACAGCTCATGCGTTCCCGGTATTCAGCTTTCGTCGTCCTGGATCCGGAGTACCTGTTGCGCACATGGCACACCAGCACCCGCCCGGGATCGATGGAGCTGGATCCGGACATACAGTGGCGCCGCCTGGACATCCTGGGCGCCACTGGCGGAGGTCCGTTGGACACGGAGGGCACCGTAGAGTTCGCGGCCCACTACAGGCACGATGGCCAACGCGGAGTCCAGCGCGAGCACAGCCGTTTCGTCAGGGAAGACAAGCGTTGGTACTACGTGGACGGCGACGTGCTTTAGCCTTACGGCCCGCTACCGATACTTCCGGTGCAGGTTCTCCTTGGCGGACTCATGCGGTGACGCATCCGCGATCCACGGCCCTGTTCCCTCGGACTGGTCCAGCACGCCGGCCTCGAGCCAGGTGTAGTCGCCGGCGAGGACTTTGCGCGAGAGCCCGTGATCGGCGTCGTCCGTGTTGCGCCAGAGTTGGTCGAAGTACTCGTCCACCCGCACCCTGGCTTGCTCACAATAGGCCTCGGCCAATTCGAAGGCGGCGGCGCCTTGTTCCGGGTGCGTCCGCAGCATGTTCTCGGCCCGGGAGCAGCACGCAGCCATGGCAAAGAGTTCGGCCCCGATGTCAACAATCCTGCCAAGGAACGCTTGCTTGTGCTCAAGTTTCGCCTGCCAGCGTCCCATGCCGTAAAAGGTCTGCCGCGCCAGCCGCCGCGAAGACCTCTCCACGAACCGGAGCTGCTTGGCGAGCCTGCCGAATTCGCCGTAGGACCGCGGATCCATCCCGGCGCCGGTCACAAGCTTGGGCAGCCAGCGTGCGTAGAAACCTGAAGCCCCGACGGCGGCCCTCGCCTTGTCCTGCAGGCTCGCATCCGCTGAGGCGAGGTCGCCGGCAGCGGCAAGGTGCGCGTCAACGGCTTCCCGGGCGATCAGGAGCTTCATGATCTCGCTGGATCCCTCGAAGATCCGGTTGATGCGGAGGTCGCGCAGGAGCTGTTCGGCACCTACGGCCCGTTCGCCGCGAGCCTCGAGGGAGTCCGCCGTTTCGAAGCCCCGTCCACCGCGGATCTGGACCAATTCGTCGGCGATCCTGCAGCTCAACTCCGTGGACCAGAGCTTGGCCAAGGCTGCCTCGATGCGGATGTCCCTGGCACCTGCGTCGGCCATCTCCGCGGACAACTCGAAGACGGCCTCCAACGCAAACGTGGTGGCAGCGATGAACGCGATCTTCTTGCCTACGGCTTCGTGCTGGCCAACCGGCCGACCCCACTGGGTGCGTGCGTTGGACCATTCGCGGGCGATCTTGAGGCTCCATTTGCCGGCGGCAACGCACAACCCCGGAATGGAAAGGCGTCCCGTATTCAGCGTGGTGAGGGCAATCTTCAGGCCTTGGCCTTCGCGGCCCAGGCGGTTGGCGACGGGAACACGAACCTGGTGGAACCGGGTCACACCGTTCTCGATGCCGCGCAGGCCCATGAACGTGTTCCGGTTCTCCACGGTGATCCCGGGGGAGTCCATCTCCACGACGAAAGCGGAGATGCCGCCCTTGTGGGTGGTGCCGTTCGCATCGGTGTGGGCGGGGACACGGGCCATGACCACAACGAGTTCAGCGATCACGCCGTTGGTGGTCCATAGTTTCACGCCGTCCACAACGTAAGAACCGCCGTCGTCGGACAATACGGCAGTGGCGCCCATCCGGGCGGGGTCACTGCCGACGTCGGGCTCGGTGAGCAGGAAGGCAGTGACGGCTCCCGCGGCGCAGCGCGGCAAGTACTCCTGTTTTTGTTCCGGGGTTCCGAAAACCTTGACTGGCTCCGGTACGCCGATGGATTGATGGGCCGAGATCAGCGCTCCGAGGCTTGGATGCACGGAACCGATCAGCGCCAGGGCACGGCCGTAGTACACCAGTGATAAGCCGAGGCCGCCGTATTCGCGGGGGATCTTCATGCCGAAGACGCCGAGGTCGGCGAGCCCGGCCAGGTAGTCATCGGGCACCTTGGCCTCACGTTCGATCACCCGGCCGGACATGGTCCTGCAGAACGCCTCAAGCTTGGCCATGAACTCTTCGCCGCGCTCAACATCCTCCGCTTTGGCTTGTGGCCAGGGGTGGATCAGGTCCAGGTCGAAGCTGCCCAAATAGAGTCCCTTGGCGAAGCTGGGGCGGTTCCATTCGGTTTCGCGAGCGGCTTCGGCGACGGCGCGGGCTTCCTCGGCGGTGGCGTTGACGCTTGCTGCGGAGAGACTGTTGTCAGTGGCGGACGTCATGGAATAACTCCTCTAGCCGGTTGTGCCGGATGGAGCCAGGGTCCGCCTCGGGTGGGAACCCTTCAGCTGTCCCTCAATGCTACCCGCGGGTAGCTTCCCGTACCAGTGGAAACCTGGGGCTGGAACTCCACCGGAATTTCCACCTGTCCGGCGTGGTGGACCAGGCTGTCCCAGGCGAAGTTGATGCCGTGGACCAGGCCTCCGAGCACGCTCTTGACCACGTACCAAACGAAGCTCAAGATGCCGATGAAAACTATTGCGGCCACGGCTGCCGCCGCGATGAACGCGACCAGAAGTGCAGCGAAGCCAAGCGTTCCGATAAAGACGTATGTTCCGGTTTCAAGCGCAGTAAAGTCGAAGTTCATAGTGCCCCCCTATGCGACAGTGCGTGGGTAGACGCGGCGTTGCCGGCGTCGATGATCTGACCTTAGGGCTGGCGGCCCTTCGCGGCCAGCAGGGAAACGCTGTTGATACGGGATCGAAACCATACCGCACGGTAGGTCACGGAAAGGGCACGACGGCGGCACGCACTCGGGCGCGCGGCCCCGCCCAACTGGGTCGCAGCAGTGCGCGTTTTGACGGTTCAAAACGCGCACAACTGCGACTTACTTGGGCGATGACACTCTGCGTTAACCTTGTACGGGGCAGTTTTCGCTGCCGGTCAGGTTTCGCAGCAGCTGAAGGAGAGTAGTTGTCCCGTTCAGCCATGTCCTCCGCCGACGCCATCAGTGCCCGGCTCCGCGACCTCGAACAGCTGACCAAGGGACCTGCCTGGGCGCTGACCCGCTCGGCGCCCTGGGTGATCGCCGTTCTCCAGGCCTCCTTCACCCGCACCCGGCCGCAGCTTCCGCTCGAAGAGTTCCATGCCGACGTCGACGCTTTCCTTGAGCAGCTCCGCCGCCAGGACCCAACGTTGGGCGGCCAGCAAAACGGCAAGGCGTTTGGCGACGAATGGACGCGGAAGCAGTTCCTGACGCGCCGCAACCAGTCCGGCCAGATCGTCTATGAAGTCACTGAAGCCGCGGCCCGCGTGCTCGCGTTCCTGGACAGCCTCTCCAGCGAACGCTCCACCCTTAACGGTTCCCGGCTGGGCACCTTGCTCGGGGACGTCGAAAAGCTCGCCAACGAGACCAACCCGGACCAAAGCGCACGCCTGGAGGCCCTCGAGGAAGAGATCCAGGAGCGGCAGCAGCTTGTGGAGGACATCAGCTCGGGTGAGTTCGATGGTCTTCTTGACGATGACGAAGCCGTAGAAGCAGCCGGCAACATCCTGGACCTCGCCGCGAGCCTGCCTGCCGACTACAAGAAGATGCGTGACCGCATCGAGGAACTGGTGGGCGAGCTGCGCAACCAGATCATCGAGGAATCGCTCAGCAAAGGCGCCACCATGGCCCAGGTGCTGGAAGCGGACAAGCGGCTCCGGCAAAGCCCGGAAGGCCGTACGTTCCGTTCCTTCACGGCGTTCCTGGAAGACCCTCAGCAGCAGTTGCGCTTCCGCTCAGCCATCGGTGAGGTGCTGAGCCGCCAGTTCGCGGATGACCTCTCGCACGAGGACCGCGAAACGCTGAAGAACCTCGTCGCCGAACTCCGCACCCAGCACAGCCAGATCCAGCGGATTTACGGCAAGCTCTCGGAGAGCCTCAACACGTACATCCAGAGTGACGATGTCCGTCAATCCGTGAGCCTGCGGAAGGTCCTCGCCGAGGCCGAGCATGCCATCAGGTCGCTGCCCTACGAACGCGACCGGCCCGGATTGGTTCCCGGCCCCGTCCTGTACAACGCGGGCTTTGAGTCCCTCGCAATGGTCAAACTCTTCGACCCCGACGAGTTCGCCACTCCGCCGCGCCTGGCCGACCCCATCGCCTTCAGCGACTCGGACCGCGTGAAGTCCGCCCGCACCGGAAAGGCGAGGCCCGCCGTCGTGCGTGCCGCCATGGCCGGTTCGGCCACCATCGGCGAGGCGTGGGAGAACCTGCCACGCGAAGAACGGCACATCAACACTGTCCGTTCCCTCCTGTCCATGGCGCTGCAGTCAGGTGCGGCCTTTGACCGGGCCACGTGGGAACACATCGACTTCGAACAAATCGACGGCAGCATCCGCACGGCGTACCTGCCGGTCGTCTCGCTGAATGAGGATTCTGATGACTGAGGAAATCACGACGACGGACGCCACCTTGGAGGAGGACGTCACCGACGAGGCTGCCTCCGCTGGTTCGGTTCCCGTTGAACACGCCGCGGACCCGTTCCGGATCACCCCGCGCGACACGTTCGTGGACGGTGCCGCGCTGTTCCCCGGAGACACCGGCGTCCTGCCGATGAAGGTACGCCACGCCTTGGTCAAGCTGCTCAAAGGTCCGTACATCGACGGCGGCCGGGACGAGAAACTGTGGACCACCCTCCTGGACAACCAGATGATCCTCCGCAGCCGCCTCTCGGAGCTGTTCCTCACCCTTCAGCTTGACCATGACCGCAAGATCGCAGTCCTGCGCCCCGTTGATCCCGAGATCATTGGAGCCAGCTCGCGTTCGAGCATCCTGCGGCAGCAAAGGGCCCTCAGCCGCGTGGAAACAATCGTTTTGCTGCGCCTGCGCCTTCTTTTGGACCGCCACGTGACAGCCCAGACAGACCCAAGCATCACCCGCGAAGAGATCTCGGACCTCGTGGCGAACTACACACCCGCCGGCCAGCAGGACGCGTTGCGCGACTCGGACGTAGTCACGCGCACCATCACCAAGCTCCTGGCGCGCCAACTCCTCCTCCCCACCCCCTTGGACGACACCTACACCATCAGCAACGCCTTGCCCCTGGCCCTCCCGTTCGACAACATCGGCGACATCCCGGCCCACATCGAGTCTTTGGTAGCAGTAGCAGCCGACGAATCAGGGACAGAGCCGCTGCTGGAGATCTCCGATGCTGGCGAGGATGACGACGCCGATGCCGCCCCCGCCGCGGACTCAGCCACCTCCGACGGCGAAGGAGCAGCCAAGTGACGATCGCAACCATGCTCCCGTTGGGAGAACAGACGAACCCGGGCCAGATGCGCCTGGCACTCGTCCAGGTGGTCAACTGGGGCACCTTCCATGGCGCCCACACCATGCACGTGGACCGCAACGGCACCCTGCTTACCGGTAACTCCGGTGTTGGCAAGTCGACGTTGTTTGACGCGATGCTGCGCGTTTTCGATGCCCGTCCCCGTTCCAACGAGGCCGCTGCCCAGCGTTCGGGCGGTGCTGTGCAGGACAAGAGGACCACGTTCACCTATATGCGCGGCAAGGTGGGTGACAAGGCTGTCGGCGATGGCTCGGCCAGTGCTTTCCAGCGCCCTGGTGCCACGTGGTCCGCCGTCGCACTGACGTTTGATAACGCTGCCGGCACTAAAGTGACGGTCTCTGCGCTTTTCGACCTGCCCAAGAACGGCACGGAGTCCAGCGTTGGTCGCTTCTATGTGATCGACAGCAAGCCCCTGGACCTGGAGGCCATTGAGGGCATCGCCCAGAAGCGTTTTACCAAGGGAGCGCTGGAGTCGATCTTCCCCGAAGGCCAGGTGTTCGACGTCCACAAGGCCTTCGCGGAGAGGTTCCGCAGGCTCCTGGGAATCAACTCGGACCAGGCGCTCCCGCTGCTTCGCGTGATCCAGGCAGGCAAGGGCCTGGGCGGCAGCGTGAACACGTTCTTCCGCGACCAAGTCCTCGATGCCCCGGCCACGCTGGCCGCCGCCGACGATGTGGTGGAAGAGTTCAGCAACCTGATGTCCATCCGCCAGCGACTGGAGGACGTCCGCCAGCAGCGCGACCAGTTGGCGCCGGTTCCCGGGCTGAATAAGGACTACGCACAGGCCCTCGTGGACGCGAACCGGTTGCGCGAGCTCGCCGGGGAGGAGTTCGTCGCTTACAAGCAGCAGCTCGCTGTCACCGTCCACGCCAAGACGCTGGCCCGGTTCAAGGAGCTGGCCCAGTCAAAGGCCCAGGAGCTTGCGGCCGAGCGGACCGTGCGGGACGCATTGGCCAAGGAACTGCGTGAGCTCGAGTCGGACTACAATAACCGCGGTGGCAACGCGATCTCCGCCATTGAGCAGTCTCTGGAGAATGCGCGGGTGGGTCTCAAGCTCCGCCAGCAGGTGGAGGAATCCGCCAGGAAGGCGTTGAGCGATGCCGGCCTGGACCTGGAATGGTCGGCGGAGGGCTGGGACCAAGCCCACGAGCAGGCTGCAGCCCGATCGGCCGCTTTGCAGGATGATTCGGAGTCACTGAAGGAGCTCCGCTTCGAAGCCTTCGATGCGCACGCCACCAAAAAGCGCGAACTGGCAGCGGCCGGTCAGGAGCTCTTGTCGCTGCGGTCGCGCAAGTCCCTCCTGCCGCCGTCGAGCATTGAGAACCGCGCGGCGATCGCAGCGGCGACCGGCGTTCCGGAAGAGCGGATGCCCTTCGGCGGCGAACTGATCGACCTCGCGGAAGGCCAGGAGCAATGGCGCCCGGCTGCTGAGCGCGCCCTGCGGAACCTCGCCACCACCTTGCTGGTTCCGGGAGAGCACTTTGCGGCGGTGACACAGTACCTCAACGACAACACCGTGCGTGGGGCCCTCCGCGCCGTTGATGTGTCCAAGCCACTGGCCGGCGGCGCGCTGGCTGTGGAGGACGTGTCCGACGGCGACCTCTTGACCAAGTTGAGCATCCTCACCTCGGGTGCCAATGCGGACGCAGGGGAGTGGATCCGTGAGCGGATTGCGATCGACTTCGCGTACCCATGCGTGGAGGACCCCGATGAGCTGGCCTCCCTCGACAAGGGCTTGAGCCTGGGCGGCGTGGTCAAACGCAACAGGCACACCGTGGAGAAGGACGACCGCTTCACCAGCCGGCAGGATTACGTGCTCGGCTTCGACAATGCCTCCAAGCTGGAACTCGTTGCTGCCCGCGTAGGCGAGCTGGAAAACGAGCTGGCCAAGGCTGCCGAACTTGCCCAGAGCCGCGAGGATTCGCACCAGGGAATGGCCCGTCAGCTGGAAGCCCTCCGCCGCGTGGCCGAGGACGAACGTCCGTGGGAACAGGTTTCCGCGGCTGTTGCCGCTGACGAGCTGGCCCGGATCGAGCAGCGCCTTGCCGATGCACTCGCTGCCCAGGCCGACCTTGAGCCCCTGCGCGCCAACATTGAGGCCGTACGGGAAAAACACCAGTCCTCCACAGGTTCTGCCGCTGTGCTGCAGAGCGAGTACAAAGCGCTCGATCATCAGATGACCACGGCTGACGGCCTGCTGGACGCGGCGAGGTTGAAGCTTGAGCAAGCACCGCCGTCGGGCTCCACCGTTGCGGCACTTGAGCCGTACTTCGCCGGCGCCGCGGACGTTTCCGAACTCCACGAGCTGGACAATCTGGCCAACGGCGTCCGCAACACGCTGCTCGACGAGCTTCACGCTGCCGAATCGCGGGGGCAAGCCACAGCTGAACGCCTGACGCGCATCTTCGAAGCGTTCGTGCGCGACTGGGGCAGCGCCATCAGCGCCGACCACGGCACCTCGATCGGTGCAGCCGGTGACTTCGAGTCCCGGTACCACGCGATCGTAAACGACGGCCTGCCCGCCCAGGAAGCCGAATTCCGCCTGTTCTTCAACCAGCGGACGCACGAGTCCTTCAGCACGCTGTTGCACCTGCTCGATGAGGAACGCCGCACCATCACCAGCCGCATCCTGCCGCTGAACGGGATCCTGTCCGACGTGAATTTCCACGAGGGCAGCTACCTGGAGCTGGACATCAAACAGACGCTGCCGGCTACGGCAAAGCAGTTCAAGGATGCTATCCAGAACGCTTTGAAGGCGAAGCACACCCGGCCGTCCCGCAATGCTGCGGCCGCAACGGAAACCGACGAGGATGCCGAGCTCACGGCCCGGTACAAGTCGCTCGAAACCCTCGTGAAGCGGCTCGGCTCGCAGACGCCCGAAGACCGGCGCTGGCGTGCGGAGGTGCTGGACGTCCGCGGGCACCTGTTCATCCAATGCAAGGAACACCGCGAAGTGCCGGGCAAGACCGGCAAATCGGGCAAGCCGAAGACCGAGGTTTTCATGCACGCCGACACCGGGTCCATGTCCGGCGGCGAACGCCAGCGTTTTACGGCCTTCATTATGGCCGCGGCGTTGAGCTACCAGCTGGGCATCGCCGAGCAGGGGTTCACCACTTACGGCACGGTGATGATGGATGAGGCCTTCGTGCTTGCCTCCGAGGAGTTTGCTGGCGCAGGCATCAAGGCGCTCCACGAGTTCGGCTTCCAGTTGCTGCTGGCGGCGCCCGAGAACGTGATCGATCTTTCGCGCCACCTGGGTTCCGTCACGGAAATCCTTCGCGACAAGCGCACCAACCGGTCCGGTGTCCTCACCGCTCCGGTCATTTCGGGCACAGGCGAGCCCGGCGCCTGGCGTTCGGAAGCCAATCCCGTGGACATCGTGCTCCGCTAGGGCCTCCGCCGCCCACCTCCCGCTTCCCGCGCCCGCTGGGCTGCCCGGGTTAGCGTTTGGACCCGCTCCGGACCCTGTCCAGAAACTGGGCAGTGCGGAACTCCAGCCCGGCGATTTGTTTGAGGACGACGGGGGCAGGATCCGGGTTGATCTCGTTAACCGGTGGTTCCTTGCGCACGTTGGCGCTGCAACCAAACTCGGCGCAGATCAACGTCCCCACGGTGTTGCCGTCCTTGCCGGATTGCCCGGCTTTCCTGGCGACCCACAGGTAGACATCGGCCTTGGAGAATACGTCCCGGCACAGTTCGCAGAGCACAGCCCGCTTCTTGCCGGAGCCACCCTCGGGGGCGCGGAGCATGATGCCTGTCAGCTTGCCGTTGGACGGCAGGACCAGGTACCCGCGTTGGGGCATTTTCTCGTCCCGCCAGCCCAGGAACTCCAAGGACTCCCACTCGATCGCGTCGAAGTCGCGGGGGAGGTTGAGCTTGGCGGCTTCTGAGCGGCTGGCATTGATGAACGACGAACGGATTTGTTGCGCAGTGATTTTCTGCATGGCGAAGCTTCTTTCGGAAATTGACGACGTCGGCAGCGCGCCTTGCGCTGCGTCATGGCACGAGAGGCGTCGATCACCTGAAAGGATTCGGGCAGGCTGAAGTGGCCAGGGATGGCTGGAGTTTGCTGTCCGGGTGTTACTTGGTTGGTGCCGACGCGTGGGGGTGTGCCAAGCAGGCCGATACGGCCACCTCGCCACCCATGGCTGCAGCAACTGGAACAGTGCGCACGCTCATCCCCTCGTCATTTCCTTGGAAGCGGTAGTCCGCTGCCGCTATCCTCCCAAACCTTCACCGGTGATGTCCACTGCGAGAGGGTTCGCCGGAAGAGGCGGTTCGGTGAGAGAGGGGCGGTGGGAAGGGGCGGTTCGGTGAGAGAGGGGCGGTGGGAAGGGGCGGTTCGGTGAGAGAGGGTCGGTGGGAAGGGGCGGTTCGGTGAGAGAGGGTTCGCCGGAAGGGACGGTTCGGTGAGAGAGGGTCGGTGGGAAGGGGCGGTTCGGTGAGAGAGGGTGTGAATTGGGGCACGCTGAACGGTATTTTGGCGTCATGAGGGGATTAGGCGACGCAAACGTTTCGTAATTATCGAGAGGCTAGGCTAGCCTTACTTAGGTTCGCATCACTTACTTAAGGAGTACCGTGGCTTCCCTTCTCCCACGCCGCGCCCTGCTGAAGACCGCAGGTTCTGCGACGGTCGCAATTGCCGCCGTCGCCCTCACCCTCACTGGCTGCTCCACTGGACCCGCCACTTCCACTCCGGCCTCCCAGCAGGCCGAGTCCACTGCCTTCCCCGTGACCATCAAGAACGTCTTCGGTGAGACCACCATCAAGGAACAGCCCAAGCGCGTAGTTACCGTTTCGTGGGTCAATGACGACATCGCGATCGCCTTGGGCGTTGTCCCGGTTGGTGTTCCGAAGAACGAGTGGGGCAACAACGACAAGGGCTCCACGCCGTGGAAGGACGCAGCCCTCGAGAAGCTCGGCGCCGGCTTCGGCACCGACAAGGCGCCGGTCCAGTTCTCCGAAGCTGACGGCATCAACTTCACCGAGATCGCCAAGCTCAGCCCGGATGTCATCCTTGCTGCATACTCGGGCCTGGAAGAGGCTGACTACAAGAAGCTCAGCGAAATCGCCCCCGTCGTGGCACAGCCGGAGCTCGCTTACGGCACTCCCTGGCAGGAAAGCACCACCCTGATCGGCAAGGCCCTGGGCAAGGAAGCCGAAGCCAAGAAGCTGATCGAGGACACCGAGTCCACCATCAAGGACAAGGTCTCCAAGTACCCGCAGATCAAGGACAAGACCTTCATCTACGGCAACCTCGAGCCCGCCAAGGGTGACGGCGTCAACGTCTACACCGCCATCGACAACCGTCCGCGGTTCCTCTCCGAGATCGGCATGAAGCTGGCTCCGGTGGTTACCGAGAACACCAAGACCAACAAGGACTTCTTCATCCCGTGGTCTGCTGAGAAGGCCAACGAACTGACCTCCGACGTCTTCGTCACCTGGGTTCCCGAGGCTGCTACCGCAGATGCCATCAAGGCCGACCCGCTCCTGAGCCAGATCCCGGCCATCAAGTCCGGCGCGCTGGTTGCCGACGCAAACCAGACCCTGACGCTGTCCATCTCCGCGTCGTCGCCGCTGAGCCTCCCGTGGGCTTTGGACACGTTCCTGCCTCAGCTGGGTGCCGCCGCCGACAAGGTCGCGGCCAAGTAAAGCAATGAAACTGAGTACGACGACGGCGGCTACCGCGGGGCGGGTTGGTGGCACTTCGGTGCCGGGTAACCAGCGAGGCATCGCCCCAGGCAGCGACACGGCCGGAAGGGGAACCCGGCCGCGGAGCGCAGGCAAGCGGACCGCTTGGCTGTTGGTCGCCGTCGTCGTACTCGCAGCTGCGTGCGCCGCATCGTTGGCGATCGGCGCGCGCGGGCTTCCCCTTTCCACCATCTGGGAAGCCATCACGCACTTCAACCCGGCCGACGGCGACCACGCGGTGGTTATCGCCCGCATTCCGCGCACCGTGCTGGGTCTTCTTGCCGGAGCGGCCCTTGGCTTGGCCGGCGCTGCGATGCAGGGCGTGGCCCGCAACCCGCTGGCCGATCCCGGCATCCTCGGCCTCAACGCCGGTGCTGCCTTGGCCGTGGTGGTGGGCATCTATGTCTTCGGCATCGGCTCCCTGACCGGCTACATCTGGTTCGCCTTCATCGGCGCCGCAGCGGCCGCCGTCGTCGTTTACGCCATTGCGTCCCGCGGACGTGACGGTGCGACGCCGGTCAAGCTCGCTTTGGCAGGCGCGGCGCTGAGCGCTGGATTGTTCTCGCTGATGAACGTCATCCTCGTTTCCAGCCAGGACACCCTGGACCGCTTCCGTTTCTGGCAGGTGGGAAGCATCGGCGGACGTGACTGGTCCGTCCTCCTGCCCGCCTTGCCGTTCCTGGTGATTGGCGCCCTGATTGTGGTGGGCGGTGGCCGCGTACTCAACAGCCTTGCCCTCGGCGACGACATTGCCCGGGGCCTCGGCCAGAATGTTGCGTTGTCCCGCGGCATCATCGGCCTGGGCATCGTGCTCCTGTGTGGCTCAGCTACCGCGCTGGCCGGTCCCATCGGCTTCCTCGGCCTGGTCATTCCGCATGCCGTCCGCCTGCTGACCGGACCGGACTACCGCTGGATCCTGCCGTTCTCCATGGTTTCGGCGCCCATCCTGCTGATCGTGGCGGACGTGATCGGCCGCGTCATACTCCTCCCGGGCGAAGTTCCCGCGGGCATCATGACCGCGTTGGTTGGCGCTCCCGTGTTCGTTTGGCTCATCCGCCGCGGAAAGGGGGCCGGACTGTGACCACCCTCAAATCCACCGCCGAGCCGGCAACTAATGGCAATGGCTCCGGCGAGCATCCGCATCAATCGCCATCCCGCCGCGCGTTCAGCCCCACGATCTTCCTGGTGCTGGCCCTCGTGGTGATGTTCGCGGTGTACGTCCTGCTGGGCAGCTACACCGTGACCATCCCCGACTTCTTCAAGATCGTCATCAACCACCTGACCGGGGGCGAGAAGATCCCGGGCGCCACCTTCATCGTCATGGAACACAAGCTTCCCCGTGCCATGGTGGGGACGCTGATCGGCGTTGCCTTCGGCCTTGCCGGTGCCCTCTTCCAGACCATGCTTCGCAACCCGCTGGCCAGCCCGGACATCATCGGCATCAGCTACGGAGCGAGTGCTGCAGCCGTCACCGCGATCGTGGTGTTCGGTGCTTCCGGCGCTGTAATTTCCGGTGCTGCCCTGGGTGGCGCACTGGGCGTCGCTGCCATCATCTATGCCATTTCCCGCAAGACCGGCTCCGGGTCCGGCAGCCGCGGCAATGCTGCCGGAAACCGTCTCATCCTTGCCGGCGTGGGCATCGCCGCAGCGCTCCATGCAGTCGTGAACTTCCTCATGACCAGGGCGGACATCCGCACGGCCGCGGATGCCCTGGTATGGCTCAACGGCTCGCTGAACTCTGCCAACTGGGAACGAACGGGCGTCCTGGCCCTTGCGCTCTTGATCCTCGTTCCGGCCGTCATCGCCCTCGCGGGACCGCTGCGCATGCTCGAACTCGGTGACGATGCTGCCGCTGGATTGGGGATCAAGGTCAACGCCGCGCGGCTGGGACTCGTGCTGACCGCCGTCGGGCTTGCCGCCGTCGCAACTGCCGCGGCGGGTCCCGTGGCCTTCGTCGCCTTCCTTGCCGGGCCTATTGCCCGCCGCATCGTCCGCAAACCCAGCCTTCCGGCGTCGGCCCTCACCGGTGCGCTGATTGTGCTGGCCGCCGACTTCTTTGCCTCCAACATCGCGCCGGTGATCCTCGACGGGACCGTCCTGCCGGTTGGCGTCGTTACGGGTGCCCTCGGCGCCCCCTTCCTTCTGTGGCTCCTGCTCACGTCGAACCGAAAGGAAGCCTGACATGGCGATCCTTAATGCCAAAGACCTGACGCTCCAATACGAGCAGCGGAAGGTGGTGGAAGGCCTCACCACGGAGATTCCGGAGGGAAAGGTGACCATGATCGTGGGCGCCAACGCCTGCGGAAAGTCCACCCTGCTCCGCGGCTTGTCCCGGCTGCTGAAGCCTGCCGGCGGTGCCGTGACATTGGACGGCAAGGACATCCATTCGCGCCCGGCCCGCGAACTCGCGCGGACCCTCGGCCTGCTCCCGCAGCACCCCACCGCGCCGGACGGCATCACCGTGCGGGACCTGGTGGGCCGCGGGCGGTACCCGCACCAAGGCTTCTTCCGCAGCTGGAGTGCCACGGACGACGCCGCTGTGCAGCGCGCGCTTGAAGCCACCGCAACGCTGGAACTCGCTGAGCGGAGCGTCGACGAACTGTCCGGTGGACAGCGCCAGCGCGTGTGGATCGCAATGGCCCTGGCACAGGAGACCGAGGTCCTGCTGCTCGATGAGCCCACCACGTACTTGGACCTCGCGCACCAGGTAGAGGTCCTGGACCTGGTCACGGACCTGAACCGCAGCCGCGGCACCACGGTGGCGATCGTGCTCCACGACCTCAACCTCGCGGCGCGCTACGCGGACCACGTGATTGCCATGAAGGGCGGCTGCATCGTCGCCGAAGGTCCGGCCCCGGTAGTGGTCACCGAGGAACTGGTCCACACCGTTTTTGGCCTGGAATCCCGTGTGGTTCCGGATCCGATCTCCGGCACGCCGCTGATCGTTCCCATTGGCCGCCACCACGCCCAAGCTCCGACACGTACCGAACATCACGCCCGTCACGCCAACGAACTGGAGATCGCCTCATGAGTGCACAACCCACCCGGGCCAAAGCGAGCGCCGCCGTGGAACCGATGACCCTGGCCTTCGACGTCACCGTCACGGCGGTCCAGGAACTGAGCCCCAACTTCCGCCGCATCACCTTCGGAGGCTACTCCCTTCGCGATTTCGGCGTGGCAGGGGACACCCTGGACCTGCGCGTGAAGCTCATGATTCCGTCCCTGGACGACGACGGCCGCATCATCCCGCTTCCGGAATTCAAGATGGACGAGGCCGGCTGGTACCAGGAGTGGCTCGCCATGGACCCCGCCGTCCGGGGCTCCATGCGTACCTACACCGTCCGGTCCGAGCGCCTCGACGCCGTGTACCCGGAAATCGACATCGACTTCGTCATGCACTTTGACGATTCCGGACACGGTGGACCCGCCGCCAACTGGGCAGTGGCAGCCAAGCCGGGCGATGCGCTGACCATCATCGGGCCCAACAACCGCGCAGCACAGTGCACTACCGCCGGTGCCTACGGCGGCATCGAATGGCGTCCAGGCCTGGCCCAGCGTGTGCTCCTCGCGGGTGACGAGACTGCCGTGCCGGCCATCAGCGCCATCCTCGAAAGCCTTCCTGCTGACATGACGGGCCACGCTTTCCTTGAAGTCCCCTCGGCGGCCGATTTCCAGGACATCAGCACGGCGGCCGATATCGAAATTACGTGGCTTGCCCGTGGCGCCGCGATTGGACGCTACCGCCCGCACGGTGAACTCCTCAAGGAAGCCGTGGCAAAGGCCGTCCCCGTTCCGGGTTGGGTAGGCCTGAAGGGTGCCGACGCAGCGGCCGGTCCTGAGCCGGAGGACGTCAACGTGGACCAGGACATCCTGTGGGAAACCCCACAGCGTATGGACGCCGCAGCCATCGAAGCCACCAAGAACCCCACCCTCCCCGCCGGTGCCCTGCCGTTCTATGCTTGGATCGCCGGTGAAGCCTTCGTGATCAAGGAAATGCGCCGCTACCTGGTGCGGGACGTCGGCATCGACCGGAAGCAGGTTGCCTTCATGGGTTACTGGCGCCAAGGCAAAGCGGAGGGCTAAGCGTTCTCCGTCGAGTCCGCCGCCGCGGCGGGTGGCCGGTTGGCTGGGTCCGCCCGCGCGGCGGCCGTCCTCGGCGTGCTGCTCCTTCGTCGCTTTGACGCACGCTGCCGGACGCCCTCCGCGCGGTCTCGTGCGTCCGTCCCCTTCCAACGCTCTCTCACCAAATGGCCCTTTTTGCTCAACGCTCTCTCACCATATAGCCATTTTTGCTCAACGCTCTCTCAGCATATAGCCCTTTTTGCTCAACGCTCTCTCGGTCGGTGAGAGAGCGTTGGGGGACTGTCTGAATAACGGTGTGTGGGGTCTGGCCTGATCTGAAGGAGACGGCCGTGTCTGAATCCACGACTGGGATGGCAGGGATGATGATCG
>NZ_JBIVXL010000032.1:0-23323 GCF_044769225.1 Paenarthrobacter sp. NPDC090522 | reverse complement strand
ATCAACAAACTCCCGCCGGGCGTCCAACGAAAAATTCCTGACCACAACACGCTCCATCAATCAGAGCGTTGCAACGACCCTATGACTCCGCCGCCTTCATAACGCGCACAAATGCGACCTAGTTGGGCAGGGTTACGTCGGAAGGGGACTTGTCCGGGCGCCACCCCTTCCACACGGGATGCCGCAGCCGCCCGGGACCGGTCCATTCGCCGAAGGTCACCTCTGCCACGAGATCGGGTTCCACCCAGTTCGCCCCGGCGGCGTCCTCGCGCGGAATGTCCAGGAAGGGCGAATCCTTCGTGGCGCGCGGCTGGAGTTTCCCCAGGATGTCGTTGAGCTGCCAGTCGGAGAACCCGGACCCCACCCGGCCCACATACCGCAGCTTGCCGCCGTCGGGAATTCCCAGCAGCAGCGAGCCGAACGTTCCGCTCCTTGCGCCCGCGCCGGGACGCCAGCCGCCGATCACCACTTCCTGGCTCTTCTCCAGTTTCAGCTTGATCCACGAGCGGCTTCGCCGGCCTACCGTGTAGCGGCTGTCCGCCTTCTTGGCCATGACGCCTTCCAAGCCGAGTTCGGCAGCTACCGCCAGGAGGTCGTCCACGTCGTGGTCCAGGACCTCGGATACGCGCAGTGGACAGCCCTCACTGAGCCTGTCCACGAACGAGGACAAATGCTCCCGCCGCTCGCGGAACGGCAGCCCGCTAAGGTCCGCGCCGCGGTGGTACAAGAGGTCGAAAAGCATCAACTGCACCGGAACCGATGCCCGTGCCCGCTCAATGTCCGCTGCCTTGACCAGGTTCATCCGCTGCTGCAGCCGGCCGAAATCGGGTTTGCCGCCCTTTCCGAAGGCGACGATCTCACCGTCGGTCACAAAATCGCCGTCCGGCCAGCAGCTGCGGTCCGTGAGCTCCGGGTAGGCTGCCGTGAGGTCGTTGCCGTTACGGCTCATGAGGCGGATCCGGCTCTCCGTGCCCGTGATGATTGCGCGGATTCCGTCCCACTTAAGTTCGTAGAGCCAGTCACCGCCGCTGAGCTCTCCGGTGGTTCCGGCCGAGGCCAGCATGGGAGTGTAGCCAGGCATTGGTTCAGGCTCGACGGCGGTTGGCGGCTTCGCGTCCGCAGCTGCCTTCCCGTCAGGCGCCGGTGCGGCAGCTTTCTTCCGGCCTCCCGGTTGCTCCTTCATCAGGTGGATGAGCCAGCGATCGCCCGTGTTGATCAGGGCAAACCGTTTGGTTCCGCCCAGGCCGCCTCCCGGTTCACCCGTGAGCGTGGCGATGACTTCCTTGCCGTCGCGCCACTTCTCGCACGTGAATTCACCGTGATCCCAGATGGTCACCGTTCCGCCGCCGTACTCGCCCTTGGGGATCACTCCCGCGAAGTTGGCGTAGTCCATGGGGTGGTCCTCGGTGTGGACGGCCAGGTTGTTGCGGTCCGGAGTATCGGGAACGCCGCGTGGGAGGGCCCAGGAGACCAGGACGCCGTCGTGCTCCAGCCGGAAATCGAGGTGGTAGCGGCGGGCATGGTGCTCCTGGATGACGAAGATGCCGCCGGGCGGCGCAGGGTCGCCGGGCCGCGGTTGATCGGAGGAGGCGGTGGCCGTCCCGCTTGAGGAAACGGACGACGCCGGGAACGGTTCCGGAGTCTTGCCCGGATCACGCATTCCTACATACTTGGCCAGGCGTCCTTCCGCGGTGACCTTTTCCCGGCCACCCGTGGTGGGCGACCCTGCACCCTCAGCGGGAGTACCGCCGTCGTTCTCCTCGGCGTGGGGCGGCAGGTGCCGGCCGGAGATCGACGCGAAGTGGTCCTCGCCCGTGCCCACCCGGTCCATGACTTCCGTGAACTCGAGGTGGCTGAGGTCCGGATCGTCGAGTTCATCCCAGGTCCGGGGCGCGGCGACGGTGGGGTGCGGCTGGCCGCGCAGGGAGTACGGAACAATGGTGGTTTTGTTGCCGCTGTTTTGGCTCCAGTCCACCAATACCTTGCCGCTCCGGAGCGACTTCTTCATGTCGCTGACCACCAGCTTGGGGTGGTCCGCTTCAAGGGCACGGGCGAGTTCGTGGGCGAAGGTCGAAACCTGCTCGGACTTCAGCGTCCCTTCGAGCCCGGTGTAAAGGTGGATGCCCTTGCTTCCGCTCGTGACCGGTACCGGCTCCATGCCCATGTCCTGCAGGATGGCTCGCGCCAGCTTGGCCACCTCCACGCACTCCGGCAAACCCGCACCGGGACCGGGATCCAGGTCCAGGACGAAGCGGTCCGGCCGCAGGGGAGTCCCGGACGGATCCACTTGCCACTGCGGAACGTGGATTTCCAGGGAGGCAATCTGCGCCATCCACGTGAGCGTGGCCAGGTTGTTGACCATGGGGTAGTCGTTGGTGTGGTCGGAGTGATGGATGGTGGCACGGGGGATCCACCGGGGAACGGAGCTTTCCAGGTTCTTCTGGAAAAACACTTCCCCGGGGTTCGCGGCCGTGCCCACGCCGTTGACCCAGCGCTTGCGCGTCACGGGCCTGTTGGCCGCCGCTGGAATGAGGAAGGGCGCAACCGCGGCGTAGTACTCCAGCACCTCGGCCTTGGTGGTGCCGGTCTCGGGATAGATGATTTTGCCCAGGTTCGTGAGGGTCAGTTCGTGGCCCTCTACGGTGACGCGTTCCTTCTGGTTGCCTGCCACCTCTTCTCCTCTGTTGGCTTGTGCTGTTGACTGGGTGCATGAGGGCCATATGGAAGGGATCTATCGCGTTCGGTCTGGTCAACGTACCAGTTAAGCTCTACAGCGCCACAGAGGACCACGACATTGGACTCCATCAAGTCCACAATAAGGACGGCGGGCGCATCCGTTACCAGCGGAAATGTGAAATTTGCGGCGATGTGGTGGCCTACGAGGACATTGACAAGGCGTACGAAGAAGAAGGCCGAACCGTTGTCCTCACCTCCGCCGAATTGAAATCGCTCCCTGAAGAGAACAGCCGCGAAATCGAAGTAGTGGAATTCATTCCGGCCGAACAGCTGGACCCGATCATGTATGAGCGCAGCTATTTCCTTGAGCCGGATTCCAAATCGCCCAAGGCGTACATGCTTTTGCGGCAAACACTCGAAGACACGGACCGGATTGCAATAGTCCAGTACGCCCTGCGGCAAAAGACCCGGCTTGGTGCCTTGCGTGTGCGCGGGGAAGTGCTGCTCCTCCAGGCCCTTTTGTGGGGCGACGAGGTGCGCGAAGCCAAATTCCCATCCTTGGAAACAGACATCAAAATCTCGGACAAGGAACTCGAAATGTCCTCCGCGCTGGTGGAGTCCATGGCCCATGACTTCGATCCGGACGAGTACACCGACGACTACCAAGCGCAGCTGAAGACGTTGATCGAGGCCAAGCTGGAGAAGGGCGAGGCCCTGGACACCGAGGCAACGTTCGGCGTGGTGGAAGGGGAAGGCGAGGGCGGAGACGTCATCGACCTCATGGAAGCGCTCAAGCGGAGCCTCGACAAGAAGCGCGGCAAGGAAAAAGCGGACGACGACGATGCTGCCGCCACCAAGACTGCCAGCAAGCCGAAGGCGCGGGCCAAGAAAAAGGCTTGACCCGCCGTCGTTATTTGTACCCAACTGAGTCGCAGTTAAGCGCGTTTAGAGCCGCCAAAACGCGCTTAACTGCGACTCAGTTGGGCCGTTCGTCTCAGCCTTTGACGGAACCTGCGGTAAGTCCTTGCACGATGAACTTGCTGGCGAAGGCGAAGATCACCAGCGTGGGGACCACCGTGAGAACCGCGGCAGCGGACATGGAACCCCAATCAATGTTGAAGCTGGAGATAAAGCCGGCCAACGCCGTCGGGATGGTTTTGTTGCTGTCGCTGTTCATCAGGGTTACCGACAAGAACAGTTCGTTCCAGCAATTGACGAAATTGAAGACGAAACTCGCAGCAATACCGGGCAGCATTACGGGAACGATGACCCTGAAGAGCGCACCCATCCGGGAACAACCATCAATCATGGCAGCTTCCTCCAAGGCATCAGGGACGCTCTCGAAGAAGCCCCGAAGCATGATGGTGCAGAACGGGATGCAGATGGCGATGTAAATCAGGATCAGGCCCGTTTTGGAGTCCACGAGGCCAAAGTCGGTCATCATCAGGTAGAGCGGGCCCAGGGCGATGAAGCCCGGGATCATCTGGGTGATCAGAAAGGCGCCCAATACTGCCCCGCGTCCGGAGAACTGGAACCGGGCCAGAACGTAGGCGGAGAGCAGGGAAATGAGCGTGGCAACGGAGGCTGCCACCAAGGCCACTACCAGGCTGTTGAGCATGTACTGGCCAAAGTCGGACTTCGTGAACAGCCCGACGTAATTGTCCAAGGACAATTGCTTGGGCCAATAGTCCAGCGGAAGGGAGTAAATGGCGCCCGGTTCCTTGAAGGACGTCACCACGATCCAGTACAGCGGAAAGACGGTGACGATCAGGCACAGGCCCAGAAAGAGGAACTTTGAGATCCGGCCAACGAGCGTTGGAGTGTTGATCATTGGGCTCCCTTTCGAAAGCGCACAGCCATGAGGTAGAAGGCTGCAAACAGCATGAGCGTGACCATGACGATCAGCCCGAGGGCAGACGCCTTGCCGTAGTCGCCTTCCTGGGTAATTTTGATCATGTAGGTGGTAATGATGTGGGTCTGGTCTGCTGGTCCGCCGCCGGTCATCGCGAAGATGATGTCCGGGAAATTGAAGATCCAAATCACCCGCAGCAGGATGGTCAGAGCCAGCGTCGTGGAAATGCTGGGCAGCGTGATGCTGAAGAACGTCCGTACCTTGCCCGCACCATCCAGCGCGGCTGCCTCATACATTTCGTCCGACACCGACTGCAGGGCAGCAAGGATCATGATGGCGAAGAACGTGACGCCGTACCAAATGTTGGCAATGATGATGGCCGTCATGGCGAAGCCCGGATCGGACAGCCAGGGAAGGGGCGAGCTGATCAGGCCGGACTTCATCAGGAGGTCGTTGACCACGCCGAACTCAGCATTGAACATCCAACGGAACAGCATGCCGATGAGGAAACCGGACACTGCCCAAGGGAAGAAGATCATGGCTTGGTACGCTCCGCGCATCCTGAACCGGCGTTTCAGGAACAGTGCCACCGCGAAGCCGATGACCACCTGCGGGACCAAGGAGCCGACCACCCACACCACGGTGTTGCGGACGATCGTCCCGAACTCCGGTGCGTCGAAAAGGCTCTGGAAATTGCCGAAGCCAATCCACGAGGTGTCGGAAAGGTCATTCAGGTTCCAGTTCCGGAAGGCCATCTGGCTGCCTGCGATCATGGGGTAGTACGTGAAGATCCCCACGAATACCGCGGCCGGGGCCAGGAACGCCAGCAAGGTCAGCGCTGTCCTGCCACTGAACCGCCTTTTCCTGCTGGCCGGTTCCCTTCGAAGGCCCTCGCGCCCGGAAGGCGGCGAGGTGGAACGCTTGAGGTCGAGGCTCATGGGGCCTCTAGCCCTTCATCTTTTCTGTCCAGAACGTGTCCCAGCTGGCCAGCAGCTCGGAGGTGCTCATCTGCCCTGTGAGCACCCGCTGGAGTTCGCCGTCGGACTTCTTGATCCACTCGGTCCACCAAGACACGCTGCGGGGCTGGATGGCCGAAACGTAGGTGTCGGGGTTCTCCGTCATCTTCACGTAGGCAGCCCACGGGCCGGTGCTGTAAAAGGTGTCCTGGGCGGCGGACTTCAGGGTTGGAACAAGGCTGTTGTCCTTGCTGAACGTGGTGGCCGCGTCGCCCTGGGCCAGGTATTTAATGAGCTTCACTGCTTCCGGCTTGGCGTTGGAGGACTGGGCGATGCCCCAACCTGCGGAAGCGACGGGCTGAATTGCCTTACCGCCCGGTCCTACCAGCAAAGGCGCAACATTCCACTGGTCCTGCTTGATGGCCTGCGACTCCTTGACGGTCGCGATGACCTCAGGGTCCTGCAGCAGGAAAGCGGTGGAGCCGTTGCTGAAGCCCTGGACCATCTCCGGGTAGCCCCACGCAACGGAGGACGGCGGTGACCCCTTCTTGAAGAGGTCGATGTAGAGGTCCATGGCCTCCTGCGCCTTGGGGGAGGAGAAGATCGTCTTGCCGTTGGTCAGCTTGAACGCGTTTTCGCGGTCGATCTCGTCGGCAACGTAGGCCTCGATGATGGCTACGGCGTTGGAGTTGGCGTTGGTGCCCCCGCGGAACGCATAGCCGAACTTGTTTTCCGACGGCTTGTTCAGGGCTTCGGCCTGCTTCGCCATCTCGGACCAGCTGTTCGGTGGACCGTCGAAGCCGGCATCCTTGACCAGGTCCGATCGGTAGAAGAGGGAGAGGCCGTAGAAGCCGTAGGGGATGTAGTAGGTCTTGCCGTTTTGCTTGGAGTAGGTGACAGCGTTTTCGGTCAGGTTGTTCCAGCCGTCCCAGCCATCCAGGTCCTTGGTTATGTCATAGAGCCAGTTGTTGGCGCCGAAGGAACCCACGGTGATGTCGCGGGCCTCCACCACGTCCACGCCTTTGCCGGACTGGAGCATCTGCTGGATCTTCTGGTCAGCCTGCTCGGTAGGCGGCGAGATGAGATCGACCTTGATGTTGGGGTTTGCCTGCTCGAATCCCGCAAGGAGCTTCTTCAAAGTCTCTGTGCGGGTGGGGTTGGTGAGGCTTTCCACCATCTTCAAAGTGACCTTGCCATCGGCGGCGCTCTGTACGCCACCGCCACAGCCTGCCAAGGCCAGAACTGCCGCCAGGCCTGCTGCGGCAGATGCCATGATTCTGGATTTCACGTTGGTCCTCCGTTGGTTGGTTGAGGTGGATTGCGCCTTGCAGTGGCGCGGTCAGTGATGTTTAGAGGGATGTGGCGAGCCGTACGAGTTCCGGCACAGCGCGTTCAGCAAAGATTTCGTAGTCCTGCGGCGAGTTGTAAAGGTGGGCGGAGAGTCGCAGGAAGCCTTCGCCGTTGAAAGTGGTCACCGCGGTTTCGATGTCCAGTTGGTCTGAAATGAACGCCCGAACGGTGTGCGAATCCTCATGCGTGGTGGCCAAGCCTTGCGGCAGGCGAAGCAACCGCAGCGGACCGACGGGCATGCCGACATCTACTGTGTGGTTTTCTCCGGTGAGGTTCGCAAAGGCCGAGCCGATGATGGCTTCTCCGTAATCGCAGAGAGCCGTGGCATAGCTTCGGAATGTCTGCCAGCCGTATCGTTCCCCGATGGTGGTGAACGAGGAGCCTGCGGCCATCCAGGACGTGACATCCTGGGTGCCTACGTGGTCGAAGTTCTCCGGAAAGCTGTACGGGAAACCCCATGAATCGATGAGTGGCGCCAGGCCTTCGGCCCGCTCCCCACGAGCGACAAGCGCCGCTGTACCCCTGGGTGCGCACGCGAATTTGTGGAGGTTGCCAACCCAGTACCCGTCGAATGCGGGAACGGGAGCCTCCAACACGCCCGGTGCGTGCGCGCCATCCACAAGCAAGGGCACCCCGGCGTCCTTTGCGGCCTTCGCAACGGCTTCTACCGGAAACGCCCGCGCCGTAGCTGAAGTGATCTGGTCCAGCACGATCAATGCCGTCTTGTCGCCGACTTCCGCCATCACCAGCGCCGTTGCGGTCTCCGCGTCGGCATCCAAGGGGATCTCGGCAATGCGGACGCTGCCGCCGCACTTCCGCGCCACGCGGTAGGCGCCGTGCAGTACGGCTCCGTATGCGTGGTTCGTCATGACAATCTCCGCACCGCGGCCGAAGTCCAGCGAGTTATAGACGGCCGTGACTCCAGCGCTCGCATTCAGTACAAGAGCCATGTCCCCGGCGTCGACCTTCAGGAAGGAGGCCACGTCTGTCCGGGCGGCGGCCACGGCCTTGTACTGGCCCATGAACCAGGTGCACGGGTTTGCGTCCATGCGGGCCTTTAGTTCCAACTGGAATTCCTGCGCCGCCCGGGGGACCGAACCGTAGGAGCCATGGTTCAGGTGGATCTTGGAGGCTGTGAGGGTCCAGTCGGAGCGGGAAGGAGCGCCGTCCGGGGTTGTCATGGGACGCGGGGCCGTCAGGTTGCTGGCTGGGTGCACAAGGGCCTTCTAGGTCGGTGAGTCAGGAACTGCCTGTAAGTTACCTCACATATATGACCGAGACAACAGACTACTCCGCAAAGTCATAAGATGACTCTGGATCAGAAGTACTACATATGGCTACCTATGAAGCCTTTTGATCTAAGAGATAAGATGTCTTGTCGCATGAAGTCTGACCACTTGCCTGATCGGAATACCCGGCCGGTAGTGCTGTAGCGTGTACCAAGTCTGGAGGAGGCGGGTAAATGGGTGCAGTTGAAACGGCCATGCAAGGCCTGCGCAACAAGATCGCATCGGGCGAGCTGGCACCCGGACAGAAATGTCCCCCGGAAGCGGAGTTGTGCGCACAACTCGGAGTATCACGGAGCTCCTTGAGGGAGGCCGTCCGCGCCATGTCCGCTCTGGGGATCATGGAGTCCCGGCACGGTTCGGGGACGTACATATCGTCCTTGGAACCCACGGTGATCCTTCAGAACTTCGCGCTGCTGGTTGACCTGCTTCCGCTGGATGGATTGTTGGAGCTGTTTGAAATCCGGCGATTGATGGAGTCGCATGCGGCGTCTGCAGCCGCGGCCAATGCGACTCCTGCCGCCCTAGCCTCGCTCACGGCCCTGGTGGAGGCCATGGAAGACACGGCTGACCCTTCCGAATACTCTGAACTGGACTCGCGGTTCCATGAGGAAATCTGCCACGCAAGCGGCAATGCCACCTTGGCCGGCCTTGTCCGCCTGTTCCGCTCGCGCGGTGGCCACTTCCATATTTTCGACGGCGATGAAGGCACCGTCGTGCGCGAAGGCAGCACAGCCGGCCACGCCGCGATCCTGGAAGCCATCGCACAAAAGAACCCCACCTTGGCCGCCGTCGCCATGGGAGCGCATATTGCGCAGACCGAAGCCTGGCTCAAGCGGCTACGGCCTGTTCCGCGCCTCACGGAGTGACCTCGGATGGTGACCGGCCCGCCGTCGTCGCCATCCGCCGTCGTCATCCCAACTACGTAGCAGTAGATGCCGTTTTGAGCGGGCGGTTTCTAGCGGTTATCGCAACAGGAAGGTTCTGATCATCTCATTTGGGGTGCAGAAGTCGAATCGTTGGCGGGGTCTGTCGTTGAGTTCGTGGGCGACGTAGTCGAGGTCTGTTTGGCTGTAGATGCTGAGGTCTGTGCCTTTGGGGAAGTATTGGCGCAGGAGTCCGTTGGTGTTCTCGTTCGAGCCGCGTTGCCAGGGTGAGTGGGGATCGCAGAAGTAGATGTCGATATCGGCTGCGATCTTCACTTCCTTGTGCCTGCTCATCTCGGTCCCTTGGTCCCAGGTCAGTGAGAGCCTCAGCTCGTCGGGGAGGGCGCTCATTTTGCTGATCAGTCCGTCCCGGACGGACTCGGCACGGTTCTGATCTGCGGGTACGTGGACGAGCATCACGAACCCGGTAGTGCGTTCCACAACAGTGCCGATGGCGGTTTTACCGTCCTTGCCGATGATGAGGTCGCCTTCCCAGTGCCCTGGTACCGCGCGGTCTTCGACCTCCGCGGGGCGGTCGGCGATCATGACCATGTCCTGGATTCTGCCGCGGCGTTCGTCAGGGCGGCGTGGGGGTTTGCGTAAGGTCCGGCCGGTGCGCAGGCTCTTCGCCAGTTCCCGTTTCAGTCCGCCCCGGGACTCAAGATAGAGGGACTGGTAGATGGTCTCGTGTGACACCCACATCTCCGGGTTGTTCGGGTGGTCCTTGCGGAGCCGGCCGGCGATCTGGACCGGTGAGTCTTTCTTACCGAGTCGCTTTTCGACTTCCTTGCGCAAGGCTTCGTTGCTTTTGAGCTTAGCGGTCTTGGGCCTGGCCGCCCTTGCGTGGGCCCGGGCGTGGGCAGTGGTGGCCCGGTAGTAGTAGACCTCATCAGCGTTACGACGCAGTTCCCGAGATATCGTCGAGGGCGACCGGTCCAACCGCCTGGCGATCTCACGGACGGATTCCTTGCCCCTGAGCAAAGCGATCTGCTCGCGTTCATCAAAGGACAGCGAACGCCCGGTAAGGGTCCGGCCCCTGCGTGGCCGGATCCCTCCCGAGGACCTCAATTCATTCCGCACGGTCGTTACGGACCATCCGACGAACTCTCCTGCTTCTTCAAAGCGGGAACCGTCCGCTACCTGTTGCCAGAACGACTGAACAACCTCAGAAACCAAACGATTCGAGAACTTCACCACGGCAATCGACACCCTTCAATAATCAGGTGTTGCGATCACCGCATGATTCGAAGCTTTCATAACGGCATCTACTGCGACCCAGTTGGGTGATTCAGTGGTTCCTCAACAGTGAAATGAGTTCGGATTTCTTCTTGTCCGAGTATCCTTTCAGGCCGAGTTCTTTTGCACGGGACTTGAGTTTGTCCACGGTCCAATCGTCGTAGTCGCCGGACTTTCCGCCCTTGCGTCCAACTTCGCCCCGGCTTTGTTTGGCAGCCGCATTCGAGATCCGGGCGGCCTTCTCCTTGGAGGCTCCATCATCGCGGAGTTCCTCGTAAAGTTCGGGGTCTTTGAGGCTGGGATTCTTTTTGCGTGGCATGATGGAGATCCTTTCTTTGGTACGTCGGCCGCGGCCGCTCCCAGGGTCAGTCCCCCCGGTTTTGCAGGGCCTTGCGATGGATCCAGAAGGGGAGTCCCACAACAATCACCAACACCACCAGGATGAGGACTGCGCCGGTGAGCAAGCCGGAATTCCTGCCCATGGCCATGTCGAAAACCAGCGCGGCCGAGCCGACAATCAGGATGGACACGCCAGCCAAAGCGAGCTTGGTGATGGTGTCTGCGCTGGAAACGAGTGTTGCCTTGAGGCCGCGCCGGAAGAGCCGTCGATGGATGCTGACGGGAAGGACAATCGTGATGGTGGTCAGTGAGGCGACCATGACGTTGAAGAGATAGAGGCCGGTCTGCCAGTCGTCCAGGGTGGAGAACCTCGACTGGAAGGGGAGCGTCAGCAGGAAGCCGCCCAGGATCTGGACTCCGGTTTGGAGGACCCGCAGTTCCTGGATCAGCTCCAGCCAGTTGCGGTCCATCTTCTCTTCGGTGGATTCATTGCGGCCGGTCCGTGCGACCGGCTCGGTATCGGCCACTTCAAGCACCTCCGCTTGGGGTAGTGCGCCGGAGGGCCGTCCCCAAGCTGCAGCATTGCTGCGGGGACAGCCCTCACGGTCTTTTTGATATCTGGGTGTGCCGGCCTGACGGCGCGGCTGGTGTCGCGCTGCGGGCTCTATACTGTGTGGCCGCGGCGACCTGACATGAAGCTGAGAAGCCAGCCGATGGCTGCGACTACCAGGAGGATGACGCCCACCCACAGCAGCCAGTTAAGGGCCGACGAGAAGCCGCCCACAAGAAGAAGGACAATCGCCACTACACCAGCAATGATCAGAAGCGTGTTCATGGTCAGCACATTCCTTTCTGGGAGGAATCCGGCGGTAAGTCGACGGGTTCCTGACATGCATTCCGTTTACTTCAATTGAGTTATGCCGGTACCCGGAAGCGTTCCACCGTTTCCATGGTGCCTGTGCCGTTGCGTGCAACCGGTCCATCCTGTGAGGTCGGTTCGCCGGTTGTGAACAGCGACACTCCTCATTGTACTACTAAGCACCCTTATGAAAGAGTTATTGAAGTAGTCACTTGGTTGATTGGGTGGACGTCCAGGCGGCGTCCCAGGAGAGGAAAACATGAAAGCGTCACAGCAACTCGCAGACAACCTTCAGATCGTCCTGACAGACCTGATCGAGCTCCAACTCCAGGGAAAGCAGGCCCACTGGAACATTGTGGGCCCGAACTTCAGGGACTTGCATCTCCAGCTGGATGAACTGGTCCTTGCAACACGGCAGTTCGCGGACGATACCGCCGAGCGCATGCGTGCCCTCCACGCCCTCCCGGACGGCCGTAGCAGCACCATTGCCAAGGGCACGCGCCTTGAAGAATTCCCCGGCGGACTGGTGAACACCAAGAACGCCGTCAAACTGGTCACCGACCGAGTCGAACGTGCCGTGCAGACAATGCGCGATGTCCACGACGAAGTTGACGACGAAGACCCCACGACGGCGGACCTCCTCCATGAGTTCATCGCCCGCCTTGAGCAGTTGGCGTGGATGATCAACGCGGAGACCATGGGTTCCGGTACGGCCGTGACCGACCCCGACGAAGCCTAACCGGCCCGGGACGACGACGGCAGGGCGGCCGGAATGGCCAGGCTTCGGCGAAGCGACTTGTCCAAGCCCGGCATCGTCCGGCGCCGCTCGGGCAAGGGCTTCAGTTACCGCCACCCCGACGGAACCCTGCTCAACGAGGAGGATCGCCAGCGCATCAAAGCGCTGGCGATCCCGCCTGCGTGGACCGATGTGTGGATCAGTCCGTACGAGAACGCCCACATCCAGGCCACCGGTGTTGATGCGGCCGGTCGAAGCCAGTACATGTACCACCCGCGCTGGCGTCAGCGTAAGGACACTGAGAAGTTCCAGCGCGCAGCGGAACTCGGCTCGGTTTTTCCCTCGATCCGCCGGGCAGTCACCCTGCACCTGAAGGACGCTTCCTCGCAGAAGCAGCAAACCCTGGCGGCGGCCGTCCGTCTCATGGACCTCGGTGCGCTGCGGGTCGGATCTGAAAGCTACATGCGCCAGAACGGCTCGTATGGGCTGACCACCCTGAGGTGCAGGCACGCCCGCATCAAAGACGACGCCGTAGCCCTGAAATTTCCCGGCAAGAGCGGGCAGTGGTGGGATACGTCCATCAATGACCCCGTCCTGGCGGCGTTTCTGGAACCTTTGGCGCGCAGGCCCGGCAAGGAGCGGCTGCTTTCGTACAAGGACGACGGCGTCTGGGTCCCCTTGGATGGGCACATGGTCAACGAGTACCTCCGAAGCATCGCGGGGGAGGCGTACACGTCCAAGGATTTCCGCACCTGGAAGGGCACGGCAGCGGCAGCCCTGTGCCTCCTGAAGAATGACGGAACCATGACCCGTCCCCAAGCCTTGGTGAAAGCCATGAAGGAGGCTGCGGAGATGCTGGGCAACACCCCTGCCGTGGCCCGCACGTCCTACGTGGACCCGCGGATCGTGGAGGCCTACCTCGACGGCGGGCTTGAGAAGATCAAGCCCACGGAACCCTCGATCGCCGAGTTCCTGATGGGGAAGCAGGGCTGACGCCCGAACCCGCCCCGGATACAGAAAGAGCCTGGCGATACCCTCATGCGGGGTTTCGCCAGGCTCTTTCCGTGGAGCTGGTCAGGGAACGATCAGGCGTCGTGGTCCGTTTCGAGGATCTTCACGAGGCTCTCCAGGGCGGCGTCCGCACCGTCGCCTTCGGCCCGCAGCACCACGACGTCGCCGTGTGAAGCGCCGAGGCTCATAAGGGACAGGATGCTGGCAGCGTCCATGGCGTCGTCGGCCGGTTCGCCTTCGCGGGCGATGGTGACCTCAAGGTCCAGGTCCCCCGCGGCTTCGGCGAAGATGGCTGCCGGGCGGGCATGGAGGCCGACACGGCTGGCGATGGTGGCTGTACGTTCAGGCATTGGTGCTCCTTTGTGAGGTTGTGGAGAGTCTAGACGGTTGCGGGTACGGGTTCGGCCTCAACGGCCTCCGGCTTGCGGACGGCCCAACGCTTGAGGGCGATGACCAGGAGGGCGGTGATGACCACGCCAACAGCGATCGACAGGAAGAACAACAGGAAGTTGTCGATGGCGAAGAAGACGAACAGGCCACCGTGCGGTGCCTTGGAGGTGACAGCGAAGGCCATGGACAGTGCACCGGTCACTGCGCCGCCCACCATGCTGGCGGGGATGACGCGGAGCGGATCGGCAGCGGCGAACGGGATGGCGCCTTCGGAGATGAAGGATGCCCCCAGGAGCCAGGCGGCCTTGCCGTTCTCACGCTCGGCGAGGGAGAACAGCTTCTTGTCCAGCACGGTTGCCAGGGCCATGGCCAGCGGCGGAACCATGCCTGCGGCCATGACGGCGGCCATGATCTGCCACGGTGCCTGGTTGGTCACGGAGGCGGTACCGAGTCCGGCAACTGCGAAGGAGTAGGCAACCTTGTTGACCGGGCCACCCAGGTCGAAGCACATCATGAGGCCGAGGATGATGCCCAGGATGATGGCACCTGCGCCGGTGAGGCTGGACAGGCCGGTGTTGAGGGCGTTGGTCAGGGCGACGATCGGTGCACCGAGGATCAGGAACATCAGGCCTGAGGCCACCAGGGAGGCCAGGAGTGGAATGATCACCACCGGCATCAGGCCGCGGAGCCAGCGGGCCACGTTGAGCTTGCCCAACTGGTAGGCGATGTAGCCGGCCAGGAGACCACCGACGATGCCGCCCAGGAAGCCTGCGCCCATGAACCCGGAGACAGCACCGGCCACGAAGCCCGGCGCGATGCCCGGCCGGTCGGCAATGGCGTAGGCGATGTAACCAGCCAAAGCCGGAACCAGGAAGCCCAGGGACAGGGCGCCGATCTTGAAGAGCACTGCGCCAAGGTAGGCGCCCAAGGGACCCCAGGCGTTGTCCGGGAACTCGGTGGGCAGGTTGAAGATGCTGTTCTCAACCACGATCTTGTCCGCGAAGCCCGTGATCAGGTAGCCGCCCAGGAGGAAGCCCAACGCAATCAGCAGGCCGCCACCGGCAACAAACGGAATCATGTAGGACACACCCGTGAGGAGGGCGCGCTTCAGCTTCTGGCCGATGTGCTCGCTCTTCTCCTCGGCCTCACGTTCAGCCTGCTCTTCTGCCCCAAAATGGGCCACGCGGTGTGCGTGGGGATCGTCGGCGGCAGCGAGGGCTTCCTGGACCATCTTGGCGGGCTCGTCGATGCCGCGCTTGACCGGAGCATTGATGACCGGCTTGCCGGCAAAGCGCTCCTTGCCGCGAACGTCCACGTCGACGGCGAAAATCACCGCATCTGCCGCAGCGATCACCGCCGGGTCCAGCGGCTTGGCGCCCGAGGAACCCTGGGTTTCAACCTGCAGGTCCACGCCCATCTCGGCAGCAGCGGCAACCAGCGAGTCCGCTGCCATGTAGGTGTGCGCAATGCCGGTGGGGCAGGCCGTAACTGCCACGAGGCGCTTGGGCGCGGCGGCCGCCGTCGGGCTTCCCGCGGGGGCTGCAGAAGCGGCCGGTGCGGCCGCAGCAGCAGGTTCCGCGGCGTGCGCTGCGGGCTTGTCCGCCAGCGCGCCGTCTACCAAGTCCACGATCTCCTGCTCCGACGAAGCCGCACGGAGCGCCGCCGTGAAGTCCTTCTTGATGAGTGAGCGGGCCAGCTTGGAGAGCAGCTTCAGGTGTTCCTGGTCCGCGCCGTCCGGGGCTGCGATGAAGAAGATGAGGTCCGCCGGACCGTCCTTCGCGCCGAAGTCCACTTTGTGGGACAGGCGGGCCATGGCCAAGGCGGGTTCCGTGACGGCGGCCGAACGGCAGTGCGGGATGGCAATGCCGCCGGGAACGCCGGTAGCGGTCTTCTGTTCGCGGGCGAAGGCGTCAGTGAAGAGCCCTTCAACCTCGGAAGCACGGCCAGCGTCGGCTACTTTGCCGGCCAGGACACGGATGACGTCGGCGGGGGCATCGCCCAGGTTCTGGTCGAGGGTGACCATTTGGGGTGTGATCAGCTGGGTCACTGTTAGTCCTTCTGGAGGGCCGTGATGGTTACGGCGTCTGGGGTTGTCTGGTGGACTGCCGGGACAGTGGAGCCCGGCAGCGATGCAGCAGCGGCACCATGCGCCACGGCTTGACGGAGGCAGTCCGGGGCGGAACCACCTTTGCTTGCAGCCAGCAGGTAGCCGGCCAAGGACGAATCGCCGGCACCGACAGTGCTGACGGCTTGGATCGGCGGATGCGTGGCAAGCCACGCTCCGTCTGCCGTCACCAGGACTGCGCCCTTGGATCCGAGTGTTGCGAGTACAGCACCCACACCGCTTTCGACGACGGCGGCAGCAGCTTGGGCGGCTTTGGCCGGGTCTGCCTCCAGTTCCTCAGCGGTGGAGACTTGGGTGAAACCGGCCGCGGCGGCAAGCTCCGCAAGCTCTTCGGCGTTGGGTTTCAGGAGATCCGGCTTTCCGGCGGGGTCCCCTTCCAGGGCCGCCGCGAGCGGAGCGCCGGAGGAGTCGATGGCGATCTCCGGTGCGGCGAGCCCATCGGAGCGGGAGCGGAGCCGGCGGGCGATGGTGGCGTAGAAGTCGGCGGGTACCCCTGGTGGGAGCGAGCCGGCAAGGACTACCCAGCTGGCGCCACGGGAGCGCTCCAGCAGCAACCCGATCAGGGCCTCTTGCTGTTCGGCGCTCAACTCCGGGCCGGGTTCGTTGATCTTGGTGGTCACGCCATCCGGTTCGGTGAGCGTCACGTTGCTGCGCAGCGCCTGGCCGATCGGCAGCGCCGCAAACGGCACACCGCCGTCGTGCAGTCCTGCAAGGACCGGATCCGAATCGGCGCCCGGGAGGACCGCGAGGGTTTCAAGGCCGGAGGCCACGAGTGCCCGGGAAACGTTAACGCCCTTTCCACCGGATTCCTGGTGGACGTGGGTGGCGCGCTGCACTTCGCCGCGGGCCAGCGGTCCGGGCAGCTCCACCGTGCGGTCAAGGCTGGGGTTGGCGGTCAGGGTGACGATCATGCGACCACCACGTCTACGCCGGCGTCGGCCAGGGCTGCCGCGAGTTCTGCGGAGGGCTCCCTGTCTGTGATCAAAGTATCCACATCCTTCAGAGTGGCGAACTGGACCAGGGTTTCGGCGTCCAGCTTGGAGGAATCGGCCAGGGCCACCACTCGGCGGGCCGACTTGACGAACGCGGCCTTGACCGCGGCTTCCTCGGGATCGGGGGTACTGAGCCCGAAGGTGGCGTGGATGCCGTTGGCCCCGACGAACGCGATGTCCGGACGGAGCTTGACGGCGGCGTCCACGGTGGACTGTCCCACTGCCGCCTGCGTCAGTCCGCGGACGCGGCCACCAAGGATCTGGAGGGCGACGCCGGGAGTGGCGGACAGCTTGCCGGCGATGGGAATGGCGTGGGTAATCACCACGAGCTCGTCCGTTGACCCGTTGGACGCCGGCGTGCGCTGTGCCAGCAGGTCCGCGAGGGTTTCGGTGGTGGAGCCGGCATCAAGCAGGATGCTGCCGGTGGTGGGCCCGGGAATCATGGCGAGGGCGGCGGCGGCGATGCGGAGTTTCTCTGCCTGGCGCTGAATGGCGCGCTCCAAGATGCTTTCTTCGCGGGTGCTGAGCCGGTCCGAGGGAACCGCGCCGCCGTGGACGCGGCGCAGGTTGCCGGAAACTTCGAGCGCTGCGAGGTCCCGGCGGATGGTTTCGGTGGTGATGCTGAATCGGTCCGCCAGCTCGGTGACACTGACGCGTCCGCGCTCTGTGACGAGTGCGGAGATCAGCTGCTGGCGCTCTTCGGCGAACACTTACCCTCCATTGCGTCATGCGTGAGTCGTTGTCTTCATTGCCTTCCACTCACGGTGACTGCTGTCACACGTAATGTGGAATTGCTTGACTCTATCTGTGTTTATGTTGGTAAGTCAATAGAAAACAACATAAACACAGATTGCTTGGTGAGGGCGGTGAAACCGGGTTGTGACACGGGGACGTGGTGCCTGCGCCCGGACGCTGGCGCGCGCATGGCAGAGGGCATGACGCACTCCCTGTAGTGCGTCATGCCCTCGTTCGGATCCTGACTGGGGGATTTGCAAGGATCCGGTCTTAGGGGACCTGCCGTCGATGCGGCGCTGGTCCGGGGGTGGGTAAACCTATGGTTCGCGCGGTGTGGGTCCGTCCGGTGGGGTGGGCCCGTCCGGCGGTGTGGTTCCCGGTACGGGTTCCCGCTCGGGAGTGGGCTCGGGAACCGGCGGTGGTCCGGGCTCCGGTAGCGGCACCGGCTCCGGTGTGGGCGCAGGTTCGCGTGCGGGATCCGTTCGTCCCGCCGGCCCGGACTGCCCCGCCGGTCCGTACTGGCCCGCCGGCCCGGACTGGCCCGCCGGGCTGGACTGGCCCGCCGGCCTGGACTGCCCCTCCGGCCCGGGAGCCCAAGCGGAGGTTGGCTCTGTCACGACTTCCCGTTCCGTCCGTGGCTCCGCTGCTGGGGGCGGAGGGTGCGCGGCGTGGAGGAGGGATACTTCCTGGAATCCCAGCCGGAGCCCAGGTAGTCGATGGGGAGGTTGTCCGGATCCGGCGGATCGGGCAACTTGTGCTTGCGCCCGGCCTGGGGTCCCGCATTGGTGGCCAGCGACTCTTTCCTGCGCTTCTCTGCGTGCATGCGTTCTCTTCCTCTATGTCCGGGCCAGGCCGGATTGAATCGAAATGGTGCGGGTTAGTCCGGAATCTCCATCCGGAAGCCGCACGTGCATCCAAGGACGCGGGTGTTGATGTAGACCTCGTAGAGCCGCAACGGTGCCCCGGGCTTGAGCGCCAAGGGTGCCTGGATGCGGCGAAGCTCGCAGCTGCGCGTTTTCATGGGGTTGCCACAATGCAGGAACTGGCCGCCGAATTGGAGGATGCCCTGGGCACCGCTTGGCCGGTTCAGGATGGCGGCCACCCGCTGCACGCTTGCCAGGTGTTCGTAGGTGTACCTGCACTCCGCGCACTGATAGCTGACGTCCACCCTGTTGGGCGCGGGCGGATAGTGCGACTGGATGGAATCCACCAACAGATGCTGGTCGGTGTTGCAGCGTGGGCACCACAGCGGCTCGTCGGGTGGTTGGTGTGCTTCGTCGGGAACCCTCGAAGCAGGCTGGGCCGGCATGGCATTCACCTCTGTGTGAATATGGGGGCGCCCGTCTGCATGAGCTGTGAAGCGGGGTCCGTCGACGCAGACCGTAGCTAGATTGTGCACATAGGTGCACCGCAGATGCAAGGATTTTTGGGGGATCCGCTCGGGGCGGAAGAGGTGTAGATAATAGTGGCATGGACCAAATTCATCCGGACACGGCCATGCCCGTGGAGGCGCCTGCTGCCGACGACGTCCCCGTGGCCGAGCAGCTCCAGGACCTGGTGATCGACAGTGAGGATGTGGGCGGATTCCTTGGCGAACTCGCCGTGTTCTCCGCCGATTCGGTGTCCGCCACCGTAGGGCTGGGCGTGCTCTGCGGCATCACCTTGAGCCGCCGTCGCAAGGCCTTGACGGTTGCCGGCAACAGCCACGAGGCGCGGTTGATCGACGAGGTCCAGCGGACGTTCGGCGATGGGCCCTGCCTGGAAGCCATGCGCACCCACACCACGGTGCTGGTGGAGGACACTGCCACTGAGGAGAGATGGTCCGACTATTGCAGCGTGATCGCCGGTCGCGGGCATTTGTCCGTGCTGTGCGTGCCCCTGGAATTGGACGAAGGAGCCACCGCCGCGCTCAACTTCTTTGCTCCGCAGGCCCACATTTTCGATCCTGCAACCGTCCGCAATTGCGAGCTGTATGCGAGCCAGGCAGAGCGTTCGCTGCGCTTGGCCGTGCGGATCGGAACCAAGCAGCAGCATGCCGAAGACCTGCAGGATGCCATGGCCTCGCGCACTGCAATCGACCTTGCCTGCGGAATCATCATGGGCCAGAACCGCTGCAGCCAGGCTGAAGCCTTCGGGATGCTGAAAAAGGCCTCCAATGGCCGCAACCAAAAGCTCCGGGACGTTGCTGAAGCCATGATCAAGGCTGTTGCCGGGACCGCCTCGGTATCCCATTTCGACCTCTAGGCGCATGCTGTTAAGCCACTCGTGTCTTGTGACGTGCGGCACTGTTGAACTACATTCATTACTGGGTTAAGCCAATAGCCCCTGGATCCTTACGACCTCGGAGCCCGGCTGACAAGCCCTCTCCAGGGACGCGGGCTCCGACAGGAGCATCAGCTTCTCCCGACCGCTGTTCAGTGTGTCCCGCAAGGGACGGTTGTCGGAAACCACCGCTTTGGTGGTGCTTGCAATAAAAGGAGAATGGCAATGACGCTTGGTTCCCCGATTCCTGCCCCGAAACGCTTGCCTGGGGCAACTCCCGCCACTGAAGACACCGGCTCACGCCCGTGGTGCACAGTGTGCGATACCGATTCGTACATTTTTGTTGAAACAGTGGTTGAGGCCACGCCGAACCAGTCAGAGATTGTCGAAGTCAGCTACACCTGCAGTGAATGCGATACCTTCTACGCCCACGCCGTCCCGTTGGCCGAACTGGTCCCGGAGATCCAGTCGGAATTCCTCTCTACGTCCGCGGTCGGCCTGTGGTTCAGCTGCACCCATTGCGGCGAGCCCATGACACTTGGCCGCCCCACTGAACGGTTCATCGAAGCACCCCGGACCACTGACTATCCGGACACTCCCAGCCTTCTGGAGGTCTACCTGCAAACACAGGTGCTCCACTGCCGGTGCGGCTTCCAAATGGAGGTTCCGCGCCACGTGGGATGACGGGCGTCTCTGAAAACATGACCCGTGGGGAGGGGTGGCTATGCGAACGTTTGGCGTAGAGGAAGAGCTCCTCATTGCCGATCCGATTGATGGGATGCCGCTGGCCCTTGCCTCCGGAGTCCTGGATATCGCCGCGCACCACGAGCAGGATGATGGGCCATCGCTGAAGTCCGAGTTCAAGCAGGAACAGGTGGAGGTGAACTCCCGGCCCTGCACCACCGCCGAGGGCCTTCGCCAGGAAATCCAGCTGGGGCGGGCGCTCGCGGACAAGGCCGCCAGGACCATGGGCGCACGGGTTGCAGCCCTGGCCACGCCACCTGTCTTCCATGCGACGCCAACCCTGGGCAACCAGCGCTACGCCACCATGGGCGATGAGTTCGGCCTGATTGCCCGGGAACAGATCACGTGTGGTTTCCACGTGCATGTTTCCATCGGGTCGCCCGAAGAGGGCGTTGCAGTCCTGGACCGCATGCGCCACTGGCTTCCGGTGTTGCTGGCCTTGAGCGCCAATTCGCCGTACTGGATGGGCACGGACACGGGTTTCGCCAGTTACCGAACCCAGATCTGGAACCGCTGGCCCACCGCCGGACCCATGGACGTGTTCGGATCGGCGGATGGATACCGGAGTGTCCTGCGGGAGCTGCTCAAGACCGGCGTGCCCCTGGACGAGGGCATGATCTACTTCGACGCGCGCCTTTCCCGCGGCCAGCCCACAGTGGAACTGCGGATCGCCGACGTCTGCCTTTACGCCGGGGACGCCCTGACCATCGCGGTCCTCGCGAGGGCCTTGGTGGAGACCTCGGCGAGGCAGTGGCGGCAGGGCGCGCCGCCGTCGGACGTTTTGACCAGCGTGCTGCGCATGTCCAACTGGCGCGCCAGCCGTTACGGCGTCAACGAGCAGCTGATCCACCCCGGGGAGTTGGAGCCCTGCCCTGCTGGGGATGCCGTGGGTGCGCTGCTGCGCCACGTGGGCCCGGCGCTCACGGAGACGGGAGACCTGGCAGTGGCCCGTGCCGGGGTGGCGGCGATTCTCCGGCGAGGCACGGGTGAACGACTCCAGCGGCACGCCTACAGCCGCCGTTTGCGGCTGGCTGACGTGGTCTCCGCGGCCATCGCTTCGACGCATCAAGACGGCGAACGGACCGACGCCGGACTCATGCTCCGGTAAGTACCGCTCAAGCACGACGACGGCTGGTTGGCTTGGGTGCCCAAGCTGACCAGACCGCCGTCGTACTTCATGCGGGGGGCGTCAGCCCTGGTTGATGCGGATCATGTTGCCCGAGGGGTCGCGGAAAGCGCAGTCGCGCGGACCCCATGGCTGGTCGATCGGTTCCTGGAGGACCTCGGCGCCGGATGCGCGGAGCTTCTCGAACGTGCCGTCCAGATCGTCCGTGCTGAAGACGAGCATGGGCATGACGCCTTTGGTGAGGAGTTCCTGGATGGCGTCCCCGTCGGCCTGGGAACGCCCGGCGTGCGGCGGGGAGAGCACCAGTTCGAGGTCCGGCTGGGCGTCGCTGCCGAGGGTGACCCAGCGCTGGCCGTCCGAACCGACATCGTTCCTGACGTCCAATCCCAGTGCGTCCCGGTAGAAGGGGAGCGATTCGTCGACATCGTTGACAGTGACGTGTGCGTATTTCAGTGAGATGTTCATGACTCACACGCTATTGCAGTCGCGAAACGGGCGCTTCTTCGATCCTGCTCAGCTTGTGGGGGCCGTGGTGGCTTTGCGTCGTTCGGGGCGGGTGTGCTGCTTGGCGATGCAGTTGGGCATGGCTTTCACGGCCTCATGTTCGCGGGTGCGGTACTCGCTGGGCGTGATGCCAACAATCTCCGTGAACCGTGAGCTGAAGGAACCCAGAGAAGTACATCCGACTTCCATGCAGGCATCGGTGACACTGGTGCCGGCCCGCAGCAAGGCCATGGCCCGCTCGATCCTGCGCGTCATGAGGTAGTTGTAAGGTGATTCGCCATAGGCTGCCTTGAACTGGCGGGAAAAATGGGCCGGGGACATGAGGGCCCCGGCTGCCATGGTGGGCACATCCAGCGGGCGCGCATACTCCCGGTCGATGAAGTCGCGTGCGCGCCGCAGATGGGCCAGATTGGCCAGTTCCTGCGGTGTCATGCGGTCAGTCTACTAGGCTCAGGCTCATGGATTCAGTGGTTTGGTCGAAGCCCGAAAGTGAGCGCGCGGGCACTCCTTTGTTGGTGATGCTGCACGGCTATGGGACCAGCGAGGAACGCATGGTTTCCCTCTTTCCGCACCTGCCGCAGGAGTTCACGTGCGTGGCCCTGCGCGGGCCGAAGGTGATCGGCGACCACTATGGCTGGTTCCTGCTGGACTACTTCCTGACCAATGATTTTGCCGACGTCATCGCTTCCACCAACAAGGTCTTCGAATGGATCGGCTCAGTGCGGCAGAACCACAGCAGCGTCAGCCTGCTGGGCTATTCGCAGGGCATGGCCATGGCCAGCACCCTCCTGCGCCTCAAGCCGGAACAGTTCGCAGCCACCGTTGGCCTCTCCGGGTTTGTCCTGGACAACGACCTCCTGGCATTGTCTGAGTCCTTCGACACTCCGCCGCCGTTCTTCTGGGGGAGGGACAAGGCCGATCCAGTGATCAACGAGGATGCCATCGCCCACACCAAGGAATGGCTCAACGCAAACATGGCCCTCACCGCGCGCACCTATCCCGGGATGGGGCACCGGATCGAGCCACCGGAACTGGTGGACGTGAGTGCCTTCCTTCGTTTCTACGTCCTCGGCCCCGCGCCAACCCCGCCCAACTAGGTCGCAGTTGTGCGCGTTATGGCAGCTTGTGATGTCTCAGGACTTCGTAGACACTTCATGTCTCATGACTTCGTGGACAGTTGGTGTCTCATGACTCTGTGGACACTTCTTTTGTAGTTGT
>NZ_JBIVXL010000031.1:0-29751 GCF_044769225.1 Paenarthrobacter sp. NPDC090522 | reverse complement strand
CCCTAGTCGCCCGCGGCCTTGGTGCGGGGGTAAACCGTCCCCCCCCTCGGGGTGAATTTTCCCCCCCAAAAAACGCCCTTTTTGGGGGCTTTTTGACGGCTCAAAACGCGCACAACTGCGACTCAGTTGGGTGAGCCGGACGTGCTTTGGCGGACCACCAGTTCGGGCGTGAAGACGACGGCACGGTGCTTGGTTCCGCCGCTGTCCTGTTCCTCGGCAAGGAGTTCGATGGCGGTCCGGCCCAGGGCTTCGGTGGGCTGGCGGATGGAGGAGAGGGGCACGACGGCGGAGATCGCAAAGTCGATGTCGTCGTAACCGATCAGGGCAATATCCTCCGGGATGCGCACGGTCCTGAGCATGGTGATCGACTGCATCACGCCAAGCGCCAGGAGGTCGTTGGAGCAGAAGACAGCTTCCGGACGGTCCACAGGCGAACGCTCCACCAACGTGTTGCCCACCTGGCGGCCGGCAAGGACGGTTTGGCCTGCGGAGTCCAGGACCTCGATGGTGGCTCCGTCCACTTCGGAAACGGCACGCTGCGCGCCCTTGAGTCGATGCGCCACCTGCCGGATCGACGGGGTGCCAACAAAAGCCAGACGACGGCGGCCCGTCTCCAGCAGGTGCCGGGCAGCGAGGTAGCCGCCTTCTTCGTCATCCACGGAAACTGAACTGCAGCGATCAGTGTCGGCCAGCTGATCCACCAGGACCGTGGGCACTCCACGTTCACGCAAAGTGTCGATTCGCTCGGCGACGTCGCCCACGGGGGAAATGAGCAGGCCCTGGACGCGCTGCTCCTGGAACAAGTCCATGTAGTGCACTTCGCGGGAAGCGTCCTGGCCGCTGTCCCCCACCAGCACCACGCTACCCAGCGCCGTAGCGGCGTCCTCTGCTGCCCGGGCTACGGAGGAAAAGAAAGGGTTGCCGACGTCCAGCACGATCAAGCCGATGGTGCGGCTCTGGCCGGCGCGCAATTGGCGGGCGGCGTCATTCCGCACAAATCCAAGTTCAGCGATGGATTTAAGCACTCGCTCCTTGGTGCGCTGCGAGACTCGGTCCGGGTAGTTGAGCACGTTGGAAACAGTGCCCACGGCAACCTTGGCGTGGGTGGCAACGTCTTTGATGCTCGCTGTTTGGGACATGCTTTCCAATCTCCGCTGTCTTCTCGTCTTACCTGCAGGAAACGCCTTGACACCCTCCTTTATCCGAGGGTAATTTGAATCGTAACAAATGAAACGATTCAAAGACGAGTAACCCCGGAGAACCGCAGATGAGGGTATGTTTCCGCTCCTCCGTCCACTCCGAGCTGATGGACGAGTACAAGCGCCGCCACGCAGCCGTTTGGCCCGAAATGCTCCGTGCCCTCAAGGACGCGGGGTGGAACAACTACTCACTGTTTCTCGCGTCAGACGGGCAGCTCATTGGCTACTTGGAATGTGATGACTATGCGCAAGCGCAAGCCCGCATGGCCGTCACCGAGGTCAACGCCCGCTGGCAAGCGGAAATGGCCACCCTCTTCGCCAACAGCGATGTCCCTCCGGACGAGGGCTTCGAGATCGTCGAAGAAGTTTTCAACCTGGAAGACCAACTGGCTTCAGCAAGCAAGGCCGGCAACGCCACCACCCATGAGAAGGAACAAGCATGAACACCACAGAATCGGCCCTGGGCCGCTTGGGAGAACTGGCCATTGAAGTGCCGTCCTGGGCCTATGGGAATTCGGGGACGCGGTTCAAGGTCTTCGGCACTCCGGGTACCCCGCGCACTGTGCAGGAAAAGATCGCAGACGCTGCGAAGGTCCACGAGCTCACGGGCCTGGCCCCGACGGTTGCGCTGCATATCCCGTGGGACAAGGTGGACGACTACACCGCGCTGCGTGAATATGCGGAGGGTCTGGGCGTTGGCTTGGGGACCATCAACTCGAACACGTTCCAGGACGACGAGTACAAGTTCGGTTCCCTGACCTCGTCCAACGATTCGGTGCGCCGCCGCGCGATCGAGCACCACCTGGACTGCATCGAGATCATGCACGCTACCGGGTCCAAGGATTTGAAGATCTGGCTCGCTGATGGCACCAACTACCCCGGCCAGGACGATATGCGTGGCCGTCAGGACCGCCTGGCCGAGTCGCTGCAGGAGATCTACGCAGCCCTGGGTGATGAGCAGCGCCTGGTGTTGGAGTATAAGTTCTTCGAGCCGGCTTTCTACCACACCGATGTTCCGGACTGGGGTACCTCATACGCCCAGACCCTGGCCCTCGGTGAGAAGGCGTTCGTGTGCCTGGACACCGGCCACCACGCCCCGGGCACCAACATCGAGTTCATCGTGATGCAGCTCCTGCGCCTGGGCAAGCTCGGTTCCTTCGACTTCAACTCCCGCTTCTACGCCGACGACGACCTGATTGTTGGCGCGGCCGATCCGTTCCAGCTGTTCCGGATCATGCACGAAGTCATCCGCGGCGGCGGGTTCGGCAAGGACTCCGGCGTCGCGTTGATGCTGGACCAGTGCCACAACCTGGAAGAGAAGATCCCGGGCCAGATCCGCTCGGTCCTGAACGTCCAGGAAATGACGGCCCGCGCCCTGCTCGTAGACACCGCAGCGTTGAACGAGGCGCAGCGTGCCGGGGATGTCCTGGCCGCGAACGGCATCTTCAACGATGCCTTCTACACCGACGTCCGCCCGGCCCTTGCCGAGTGGCGTGAATCCCGCGGCCTGCCCGCCGACCCGATCGCTGCCTACAAGGCCAGCGGCTACCAGAAGAAGATCAACGAGGACCGCGCAGGCGGCCAGCAAGCCGGATGGGGCGCGTAAAGCTATGAGCACTGTTGAAGACCTGATTTCCCGTTCCAACCGCCTCGGCGCGGACAAGCGGAACACCAACTTCGCCGGCGGCAACACCTCCGCCAAAGGCACGGAGAAGGACCCGGTCACCGGCGAGGACGTCGAGCTCCTTTGGGTGAAGGGCTCCGGCGGTGACCTCGGCACCCTGAAAGCTGAGAACCTGGCCGTGCTCCGGCTCGACCGGCTCCAGGCGCTCAAGTCCGTTTACCCCGGCGTCGAGCGTGAAGACGACATGGTGGCCGCGTTCGATTACTGCCTGCACGGCAAGGGCGGCGCGGCACCCTCGATCGACACCGCCATGCACGGCCTCGTGGACGCAGCCCACGTGGACCACCTGCACCCGGACTCGGGCATCGCGATCGCCACCGCCGTGGACGGCGAAGCCCTGACCTCGAAGATCTTCGGCGACAAGGTGGTCTGGGTTCCCTGGCGCCGCCCCGGATTCCAGCTCGGCCTGGACATCGCCGCGATCAAGGAAGCCAACCCGCAGGCCATCGGCACCATCCTGGGCGGCCACGGCATCACCGCCTGGGGCGCCACCAGCGAAGAAGCCGAAGCGAACTCCCTCTGGATCATCGATACCGCTGAGACCTATATCAAGGAGAACGGCAAAGCCGAGCCCTTCGGCCCCGCCCTGCCCGGCTACTCCGCGCTCCCCGACGCGGAGCGCCGCGCGAAAGCAGCAGCCCTGGCCCCGGTGATCCGCGGCCTGGCTTCCACGGACAAACCGCAGCTGGGGCACTTCAGTGATGACGCCGTCGTTCTTGACTTCCTCGCCGCCGAAGCACACCCGCGGCTCGGCGCGCTCGGCACGTCCTGCCCGGACCACTTCCTCCGCACCAAGGTCAAGCCCCTCATCCTGGACCTGCCCGCGGATGCTTCCATTGAGGAATCGGTCAACAGGTTGAAGGAACTGCACGCCGAATACCGTGAGGACTACCAGGCCTACTACGACCGGCACGCTGAAGAAGACAGCCCGGCGTTGCGCGGCGCTGACCCGGCGATCGTGCTCATCCCCGGTGTGGGCATGTTCTCCTACGGCAAGGACAAGCAGACCGCCCGCGTGGCCGGTGAGTTCTATATCAACGCGATCAACGTGATGCGCGGCGCCGAAGCGATCTCCACCTACGCCCCGATCGAGGAATCCGAGAAATTCCGCATCGAATACTGGGCACTGGAAGAAGCCAAGCTCGCCCGGATGCCCAAGCCCAAGTCCCACGCGACCCGCGTCGCGCTGGTGACCGGTGCGGCGTCGGGCATCGGCAAGGCGATCGCCACCCGTTTGGCGTCCGACGGCGCGTGCGTAGTCATTGCCGACCTGAACCTTGAGAACGCCCAAGCCGTCGCCGAGGAACTGGGCGGCGCGGACGTCGCCATCGGTGTCCAGGCCGACGTGACCAACGAAGTCCAAATCGCCGCCGCGATCCAGGAAGCTGTCCTCGCCTTTGGTGGCCTGGACCTGGTGGTCAACAACGCCGGCCTGTCCATCTCCAAGCCGCTGCTCGAAACCACCGAGAAGGACTGGGACCTGCAGCACAACGTCATGGCCAAGGGCTCGTTCCTGGTCTCCAAAGCAGCAGCGAAGGTCATGATCGACCAAGGCCTGGGCGGAGACATCATCTACATCTCCTCCAAGAACTCCGTGTTCGCCGGGCCCAACAACATCGCCTACTCCGCCACCAAAGCAGACCAGGCCCATCAAGTCCGTTTGCTCGCCGCGGAACTGGGCGATCACGGCATCCGCGTCAACGGCATCAACCCCGACGGCGTGGTCCGCGGCTCCGGCATCTTCGCCGGCGGCTGGGGCGCCAAACGTGCGGCGGTCTACGGCGTGGACGAGGAAAAACTGGGCGAGTACTACGCCCAGCGCACCCTCCTCAAGCGCGAAGTCCTCCCCGAACACGTGGCCAACGCCGCCGCCGTGCTCACCAGCAACGAACTCTCCCACACCACCGGCCTCCACATCCCCGTGGACGCCGGCGTCGCAGCAGCGTTCCTCCGATAGGTCATCCCGTGACAAACGCAGCAACCAGCACCGCCCCGGCCAACGCCGGGGCGGTGCCCGCTCCCCAGGTCTTCGCCGCGATCGACATTGGCGCATCCTCAGGCCGCGTCATGCTCGGCCGCGTCTCCCCCTCCACAGGGGCGACGCTGGAAACCGTGCACCGGTTCCCCAACGGCGTTGTGGAGTACGACGGCGGCCTCCACTGGGACTTCGACGCCCTTTTCGCTGAGGTACTCAAGGGCTTGGCGGCTGCCGCTTCGGTGACCGCCGGGAACGGTGAACGGATCGCCAGCATCGGCATCGACACCTGGGCTGTGGACTATGGGCTGGTTGATGCTTCCGGGGAGCTCGTCTCGGTTCCCTACAGCTACAGGGACGAACGAAGCCGCTCCACCGTTTCCCGGGTCCACGCCGTCATCCCGCCGGAGAAGCTCTACGCCACCACGGGCTTGCAGTTCCTGCAGTTCAACACCATCTATCAGCTCGCTGCCGAACCGACCCTGGACGGTTTGCAAGCACTGCTCATCCCGGACCTGATCGCCTTCCTCCTCACGGGCCAGCGCCGCACGGAGGCAACCAATGCCTCCACTACGGGGCTCTTCGATGCCGTGGCCGGTGACTGGGCGGTTGATTTCCTGGACGCGCTCGGCCTCCCGCAGGACATCTTCCCGCCGTTGATCCAACCCGGTGAAACCGTAGGCACGCTGCTGCCCTCGGTGGCCGAACGAACGGGACTCGCTGCCGATACCCGGGTGGTGGCCGTGGGTTCCCACGACACCGCCTCGGCCGTTGCCGCAGTCCCGGCATCCGCGGCGAGCGGGGATTTCGCCTACATCTCCTCCGGCACCTGGTCCCTGGTTGGCGTCGAACTGGACACCCCTGTCCTGAGCGAGGACAGCCGCACGGCCAACTTCACCAACGAACGCGGCGTGGACGCAACTGTCCGGTACCTCCGCAACGTCGGAGGCCTCTGGCTGCTCAGCGAATGCCAGCGCACGTGGGCAGCCCAAGGCTTCAACCAATCACTCCCGGCCTTGCTTGACGCAGCCGCGGCACTCCCTCCCGGGGGCCCGCACATCAACGCCGACGACCCCGCCTTCACCGCCCCGGACAACATGCCCGAGCGCATCCGTGCAGCCGTGCGGCACAACGGCGAGGTGCTCGCGGACCGGCCTGCCGCCGTCGTGCGTTGCATTCTGGACAGCCTCGCAGCCGGTTACGCCCGCACCCTGGCCGACGCCGAACGCCTTACCGGCCGCGCCACGTCCGTGGTGCACGTGGTGGGCGGCGGCTCCCAAAACAGGCTCCTGTGCCAACTCACCGCCGACGCAACAGGCAAACCCGTGATCGCGGGGCCGGTCGAAGCGACCGCGCTGGGCAACGTCCTTGTCCAGGCACGTGCGGCAGGGGTAGTGCAGGGCGGGCTGGCGAAGCTAAGGCAGCTCGTGGCGGCGGGAACCGGCTTGACGCGCTACGACTGACGCTTCGCTGGTTTCGCGGGAAACGCGCCGGGGCGCTGGAACTTTGCGCGGGTCTTGGCATGTTTCCCGCGTCCTCGCGGTGCCATGGCCAGCCCCGGAGCTCAGCCCATGAGCCAGGCCGCCCCCAGCAGCAACGGCACTGCCAGGATGGACGTGGTCACTGCAGTTGATTGGGCGATCTTCTGGCCCACGCCGTACCGGAGCGCGTAGAGCACCACGTTCTGACCGGTCGGCAGGATGGCACAGGCCGTGACCACGAACGTGCTGAAGGAATCCAACCGGAACACGAAGACCGCCAGCACCCAGGCCAAGGCGGGCTGGACTACTGACTTCAGCACCACAGCAAGCGTGGTGGGCGCCCGGTCTCCGATCCCCTGCCCGGCCGAAAGTCCGTGGAGTGACATGCCGAAGATGATCAACATGAGCGGCACTGCGAGCTGTGCCACGAGCTTCATGGGGTCCAGCGTCCAGTCAGGCAATTGGATGCCGGCCGCGCTCACGATGACGCCAAGGATCGCCGCCACGGTGACGGGATTCCGGAAAGGCGTGGACAGGACGCGCCACACGGACACCTTGGTAGCGGCCGGGTTGGTGAGGTCCAGGATGGTCAGGGCGATGGGAGTCACCAGAGCCAATTGGAACAACATGATGGGCACGACGAACGTGGTGCTTCCCAGGATGTATTGGGACAGCGGGACGCCGAGGTTGGTGGAGTTCACGATTCCCGTGGCCAAAGCGCCGATGGTGGTCCGCCGGACACCCCAGCGGAAGATGGTGCCGGACAGGGCGAACACGAGCATCACCGCCGAGGCTGTGACCACCGAGATCAAGCCCGTCGGACTCAGGACGTCACTGATGTGGCGGGAGGCGATGGTGGAGAACATGAGGCTCGGCAAGCCCACCATGAACGTCAGGGTGGAGAGGACTTTGCTCCCCTGCGGTCCCAGCGCGTTGGTCTTTCCCAGGATGTAGCCCACCAGCAGGACGATGCCCACCACAAAGAAGCCCTTCAGTACTCCGTCCAAGCTTCGTGTCCTTCGGTTCGGCAGATGATGGCCCCCAGCGATGGTAACCGCTTTCACGCCACCCGGGCAGCGAACGTCTGCTACGTCACAGCGCCCGTGAAGGGTCCCGCGCTAAACTGGTGGCACTATGATCCGCACAATGTTCAAGTCCAAGATCCACCGTGCCACGGTGACCCACGCCGACCTCCACTACGTCGGCTCAGTCACGGTTGACCTGGACCTCCTGGACGCTGCCGACATTCTGCCGGGTGAGCTCGTGTCCATCGTGGACATCACCAACGGAGCCCGTCTGGAGACCTACACCATCGCCGGCGAGCGCGGTTCGGGCGTCATCGGCATCAACGGCGCCGCTGCCCACCAGGTCCATGTTGGCGATCTCGTCATCCTGATCACCTACGCCCAGATGACCACCGAAGAGGCCAGGTCATACCAGCCCAAAGTGGTCCACGTCGGCCAGGAAAACCAAATCCTGCAGCTTGGCAACGACCCCGCCGAGGCACACACCCCGGGCCTGCTGCGCCCGCCGCACGCCTTGAGCAACGCGGCGCACCTCAGCTGACCCAGCCACACGCAAACGTACGACGGCGGCACTCACCAGAGTGCCGCCGTCGAGCGCGTTTCCGGGCTGTCCGGATGACGGACCATGGGTCCGAAAACGCTTACCGGTCGAATAAATCTGATTAGGCTGGAGGCGTGACCCACCTCCTCCCCGCCAGCACAGCGTCATGATCGGCGTCCTCTCCGGGTTCTTCGTGGTGTGGGCCATCATCCTGGTGGGCATGTTCGTTGGGCGGCGCGGGTTGCTCGGTGAGAACGCCCGTTCGGTGCTGAGTTCGCTGACGTTCTTCGTGGCGAGCCCGGCTTTGTTGTTCGAAACCCTGAGCAAGGCCAAGCTCCATGATGTGTTTGCGGCGCCCCTGCTGGTTACCGCCGTTGGGGCGATGATCACGGGCCTGCTGTTCTTCCTGATCGTGAAGTTCTGGCTCAAGCGGAGCCTGCCGGAGTCCCTCATGTCCTCCATGAGTTCGTCGCTGGCCAACTCGGCAAACCTCGGCATCCCCATCGCGGTGTTCGTCCTGGGCGACGCCAGCTATGTGGCTCCACTCCTGATTTTCCAGCTCGCCTTCTTCACCCCGATGTACCTCATGGCCCTGGATGCCAGCACCAGCACGCACCGCACCACTCCCCTGCGCTTCCTGCTGATGATCGTGAAGAATCCGATGATCGTGGGCTCGGCACTGGGGTTGATCGTGGCCGGAACGGGGATCCAGGTTCCCGAGCTCATCCTGGAGCCGGTCCACTTGATCGGCGGGGCCGCGATTCCGGCCATGCTCATGTCCTTCGGCATGAGCCTGAACGGATCCAGGCCACTGCAGAAAGCCTCGGGGCGCCGGCTGGACACCTTGTTGGCCAGCGGGTTCAAGCTGTTCGTGCACCCGTTCATTGCCTACTTGTTTGCCCGCTTTGCCTTGGGCATGGACGGGCACGCCCTGTTCGCGGTGGTGGTGACGTCTGCCTTGCCAACCGCACAAAACGTGTTTGTCGCGGCCAACCGCTACCAGGCGGGAATCACGGTGGCCAAGGACACTGTGTTGATCACGACGGTTGTTGCCGTCCCCGCGATGATCGCCGTGGCCCTGCTGCTCACCTGACCCAAGTAGGTCGCAATAGTGCGCGTTATGAGCCCTCAAAACGCGCACAACTGCGACTCAGTTGGGGTTATTCGACGTCCGCGTGGGCCAGGTAGTGGTCCAGGAGTTGGGCGCAGCGGATGAAGCCCAGGTGCGAGTAGGCCTGCGGATGGTTGCCCAGATGGGTCTCCGTGGCGGGATCGTATTCCTCAGGCAACAGGCCCGTGGGCCCAAACAAGGCCACCAGTTGGTTGAACAGTTCCAACGCATCGTCCAAACGGCCAACAGCAAGGTATGCCTCGATCAACCACGTGGTGCAGATGTGGAAGCCGCCTTCCAAGCCCGGCAGTCCGTCGTCGTACCTGTACCGGAAGACCGTGGGACCAACACGCAACTCGCGCTCAACCGCTGTGACGGTGTCCAGGAAGCGCTGGTCCTGGACATCAATGAGCCCGGACAAGCCAATGTGAAGCACGGCAGCATCAAGGTCGGGGCTGTCGTAGGCAACCGTGTAGGAGGCCGCGGAGTTGTCCCACCCTTCGCGGAGGACTTCCTCCCGGATGGTGTCAGCTGTGGAGGACCAGTCGGCGTGCGCTGTGCGGCCATGCAAAGCAGCCGCTTTGAGCGCCCTGTCCAGCGTCACCCAGCACATCACCTTGCTGTAGACGTGGTGCCGGGGTGGCCGGCGGGCTTCCCAGATGCCATGGTCCGGCTCGTGCCAGCGCGCAATAACGGCGTGTGCCATCTGCTCCATGAGGAACCAATGCTCATCCGGGAGGTAGCCGCGGCGTTCACCGAGGTCATGGATCAGCTCGGCAATGGGACCGAAGACGTCCAATTGGACCTGGTGGTCCGCTGCGTTGCCGATCCGGACGGGTCGCGATCCGGCATAACCCGGCAGGCTCTCCACGATGGCTTCGGTGGAAAGCGGAGCACCGGTCACCGAATACAGCGGATGCAGCCATTCCGGCCCAGGTGCGTTGTCCAGGATCCGGCCCAGCCAACGCAGGAAGCCATCGGCCTCCTCTGTGGACCCGAGCCCCACCAGCGCGTTCACGGTCATGGACCCGTCCCGCAGCCAGCAGTAGCGGTAGTCCCAGTTGCGGGTGCCACCGATCCCCTCCGGCAGTGACGTGGTTGGCGCGGCCAGGACGGCCCCCGTGGGCTCGTGGACCAGCGACTTCAGGACCAGCGCCGAACGCCGTACCAAGGACGTATTGACGGTGGGTAGCTGCAGTGACTTGACCCAGTCCCGCGAAGACTGCCCGACGGCGGCCCTCCGCTCAGCCTCACCCGCGAGGTCCGCGGGCAACGACTCGGTATCCCCGCAGCGCAGGTTCAGCACGATGGGGCCGTACTGCAGCGGCACCTCGGCGGTAGCGGTGGCATGCCGGGCGTCGTTGGTGATGGTGAAGTCCACGCCCGGGGCGATGAGGATGATTGGATCGGACGTTCCCACCACATGCACTTCGTGGCCGCGGATCTCCATGTTGAAGGGAGCATTGGCGTAGTCCGGCCGGGGCGCGAACACCACCCTTGCCGTGCCGGTGCCGGAAAGCACGCGGACCAAACTGGTGATGCCTTCCGGAGCAGGCTCGAGGTAATCCGTCACCGTGACATCCGCCCAGCGGGTTTCCACGATCATGGTGTTGTCCACGTAGCGCTGGGCCAGCACCGGCGAGGGCTTAACGGGTTCGATGCTGAAGTGCCCCGCCGGATCGCCGCCCAGGATGTGGGCGAACAACGACCCCGAATCCGGCAGCGGGTGGCTCATCCAGCAGACTTTCGCATCCGGGGTCAGCAGGGCGGTGGAGGTTCCATTGCCGATCATTGAATGCCGTTCCAGCCCCACGGCGTCCTCGCCGAAGAGCCAGGAACGCCGAAGTTCGAACAGCAAAGCCAGCACCCGCGCAAAGGCTTCCGGGTCCGGAAGCGTGTAGGCCGCCGTCGTCTGTCCCGGCCCGACGTGCAGGCCCAGGTCCGGACCACGCAGGGTGGCGAGTGCCTTCTCGTCGCTCGCCGCATCGCCGGCAAAGAGCGCGGCGCTGACGCCAAGCCGCTGCCGGAGCGTCTCAAGCGCCTTGCCTTTCGCGGGCTCGTCCACTGTCAGGTCCAGCACGGTGCCGTCGACGATGAAATAGACCCCGAACTCGATGGCGATCTGCTGGGATTTGAAGATGACGCGCTCCACCACTTCGGGTGCCGCGGGCCGCGTGTGGACTGCCACGCCAGCGGGTTTGCGCACGATGCTGACGCCCTTCTCATAGGCAACAGCTTCCGTCAGGGCCGTGGCTACCTGCTGGAGCAGCGTTTCGGTGGCGAGGGTCAGGTTGTAGGCAAACCCCATGTCGAACTCAACGCCGTGCGAACCCACCAAGTGGACTTCCGCGGGCAGCCTCGATACCGCAGCAAGGTCCCGCAGCGAACGTCCCGAGATGATGGCAGTGTGCGTGTTGGGCAAGGCCGCGAGCGCGCGCAGGGCCACGGCCGCACTGTCCAGGGGCAGGGTTTCGGTGGAGACCCCCTCGGCCGAGTGCAGCGTGCCGCCGTAGTTGCACGCCACCAGCAGTCCCGACTCCCTTGAGAGGATTTTCAGGTCCGCCATGAGTTCCTCGGTGATCCCCTGGTCCTCGTGGGGACGGACGAACGAGCGCAGCAGGCCAAGCGGCAGCGAGTTCATCAACAGCGCGGAATCGGCGACTGTTTGGTTCAACGGCGTAGGCATGGCGAATCCTTCCGTAGCGGATACGTATAGTTTCCGCCCGAAATGTTTCCCTCGTATACCGCGTAATTGCAGAAGCGTTGAATTTTTTTGTCGGCAGGCCACCAGGTAACCGCCCCGGCGGCCTGCCCGTGGGCGCTGCGTCCTAGGCCGGAACGAGCCCGGCCACCTGGGCCACCAACTCCACCGAGCGAAGGCGTTCCCCGGTACCGGTACTCTGGTGCGCCACGATGAGCTCATCCGCGTCTGCATGCTTGGCGAACTCTTCGAGGTACTCGCCCACAACCTCGGGGGTGCCCACGGCGGAATACTTGACCATTTGGGCAATGTGCTGGCCCTGTGGCGAGTCCAGGATGAGGTCCGCCTCATCGTCGGTGAACTGCCGGCCGCCGCCAAAGAAAAGGGAGACACGGGCGCGCTTCACAGCTTGGAAGATCGCCTGTGCTTCGGCGTTGCTGTCCGCCGCGGTGACGTTCACTCCGGCGATCACGTGTGGTTCGGACAACTGCTCAGATGGTTTGAAGTCGCGGCGGTAGATGGCCACGGCATCACGCAGGGCCGCAGGTGCGAAGTGCGAGGCAAAGGCATACGGAAGGCCCAACTGCGCCGCAAGCTGCGCACCAAACAGCGAGGACCCGAGGATGTACAGAGGAACATTGGTGCCCTTCCCGGGCGTCGCCTCCACGCCTTGGATGCGCGTGGGACCGGTGAGGTATCCCTGCAACTCGAGGACATCCTGCGGGAAGCTGTCCGACGAGGTGTGGTCGCGGCGCAGAGCACGCATGGTGTTCTGATCGCTGCCGGGAGCACGGCCCAGACCAAGATCGATGCGTCCTGGGTGCAGCGTCTCCAGCGTGCCGAACTGCTCGGCAATGGTCAGGGGCGAGTGGTTGGGCAGCATGATGCCGCCCGCACCCAGCCGGATGCTGGTGGTGTGGGCAGCAACGTGGGCGATCAGGACGCTCGTTGCCGAGGACGCGATGGCGGACATGTTGTGGTGCTCCGCGTACCAAACCCGGCGGTACCCCAGCTCTTCGGCCTTCTGTGCCATGGCAACGCTGCCGGCGAGGCTTTCCGCTACCGTCTGGTCCTTTCCGATGGTCGCGAGGTCCAGGATGGAAAGAGGAACAGTCACGGGGATGCCTTTCGGTACGTTTCACGGTTGCGGCCGGAAGGGTGGCGTCGCACTTAATCGACAACGACGGCGGTACCCGGCTTATTTCTGTGAGTTGCGTCGCGGACCCTGCCGCAGCCAGTTAAGGCCCCCATTGTGACCCCGTTCGACGCCCGATTAACCGCTGTGAACGCCTGTATCCCAGCGTGTCAACGTGCTTTGACCACGCTGAACGCCCTGCCGGATAGTTGCAGCCACAAGTACGCATCAGACTTCAATCAAGGGGTATCCATGGCACGTTTCGCAGCCAAAACCGGCGTCACCGCGGCGCTGGCCGCCACTGCTCTTCTGGGCCTCGCGGCCTGCTCGGATCCGGGCGCGACGGCGGCAACCGGGGCGAGTGCTCCGGCGTCGAACGCTTCTTCCAGCGCAACCACCAAAGAATTCAACCTGACGCCCGAGCAGAACCGCATCAAGGTCGAGGTCGACTCCGCGGCCGCCGCGCAGGTGCCGGACGCCATCAAGGCCGACGGCAAGCTCACGGTGGTAACCACCGGCGGCGCGGCGCCGTTGAGCCTCTTCGCCTCCGACAACAAAACCCTCATCGGCAGCGAAGTGGACATCGCCCACGCCGTGGGCGAGACCCTCGGCTTGCAGGTCGAAGTCCTTCCGGTCGCCTGGGCGGACTGGCCGCTCGGCGTCGAATCCGGGAAGTATGAGGCCGTCCTTTCCAATGTGACAGTCACCGAGGCCCGCAAGGAAAAGTTCGACTTCGCCACCTACCGCAACGACCTCCTGGGCTTCTACGCCAAGAGCGACTCGGACATAGGCGAGGTCAAGGAAGCCAAGGATGTTGCCGGCAAGCGCATCATTGTGGGCTCCGGAACCAACCAGGAAGCCATCCTGGTTCGGTGGGACGAGGAGAACAAGAAGAACGGCCTGAAGCCGGTTGACTTCCAGTACTACGACGACGACTCCGCTTCCCAACTGGCCCTCCAATCCGGACGCGCGGACCTCACGTTCGGACCGAACGCCTCCGCAGCCTACAAGGCCGCCAAGGATGGCAAGACCAAGCAGGTGGGAACGCTTGAGGGCGGCTGGCCGTTGAAGGCAGAGATCGCTTTCACCACCAAGAAGGGCAACGGCCTGGCTCTCGCAGCCCAGACTGCCCTGAACAAACTCATCAAGGACGGCAACTACGGCAAGATCCTGGACCGTTGGGGCCTCTCCTCCGAGGCGATCCCTGCCTCGGAACTGAACCCGGCAGGCCTGCCCAAGAAGTAGGAACCGCTCTCGGCAGGCAGACCTGCCGACGCCGAATCCCCGCCGGACACCAACCGGCGGGGATTCTTGCGTTGCGCTCCCCCAACTGGGTCGCAGTTGTGCGCGTTTTCAGAGGTCAAAACGCGCACAAATGCGACTCAGTTGGGTTCAGATGTGCGCGGGATCCGTATTCGCGCCACAAAGTACGACGGCGACCGTCTCACCATCGCGCGGGGCGTACGCACCCGTGAGCAGCGCGGCATACGCTGCAGCGGCACCGTGTTCCACCAGGATCCTGTGGCCCTCCCAGAGTTTTCGCCGGGCATCGATGATGGCGTCGTCGCTGACCAGGACGCTTTGGACGCCGGTCCGTTTCGCGACGCCAAAGCCGATCTCTCCCACCCGGCGAGCGCCCAGGGAGTCCGCTGCTATGCCCGAAACCGGCACGTCCACGGGCTCCCCTTGAGTGAGCGCCGTATGCAGGGTCGGGACGGTCTCCGGTTCTACGCCGACCACCTGCGCCCGGCCTTCGGTGGCCGCCGCTATGCCGCCCATCAACCCACCGCCGCCAACAGCAACGAGGATCGTGTCGACGTCGGGCAGTCCGTCCAGCAACTCAAGTCCCACGCCGCCGGCGCCGGCTACGATCTCCGGCTGGTCGTAGGCGTGGCAGTAGACGGCACCCTTCTCCCCGGCGAAAGCCACCGCAGCGGCGTAAGCCTCGGCGTACTCGGCTCCGCCTTGGATCACGCGTGCCCCAACGGCGTAGAGCTTGTGGACCTTGTTGGCCGGCGCGGACTGGGGTACGAACACCGTGGCAGGGACACCCAGCTTGGCAGCGGCGTAGGCGTTGGCCAGGCCCGCGTTGCCGCCGGAGGCCACCACCACGCCGACCTCGGGGTCCAACTCGCCGTTCTCCCGCGCCGTGAGCAGCCGGTTGAACGCGCCGCGGGCTTTGAAGGAGCCCGTGTGCTGCATGTACTCGAGCTTGAACCAGAGCCCGCCGGGGCCTTGATGTTCCCCGGCCTCGGCCAACGGAGTGCGCCGCACCCAGCCAGCCGTCCGGGAGTATGCGGCTTCAACTTCTTCGCGCGTGACCATCCGTGAGCCCCTTTCGTCGGTTCAATCCTACGTAGGGGACCCTCCGCGGGTACCTACCGCCTCCGGGCTTTCGGTGTGAGCTCGTGTGCGCCGTAGCTGTTGTCGTCCGGGTTCACGGTGACGCCGGGCGCGACGAGTTGGTCGATCCTGTCCAGCACGTCGGTGGTGAGTTTGGTATCCGCCGCAGAGAGGTAGGACTCCAACTGTTCCATGGTGCGCGGGCCAACGATTGCGGCGGTAACACCGGGGTGGTTGATCACGAACGCGATCGCCAATTCGATGAGCGTGAGCCCGGACTGCCCTGCAAGCTGGGCGAGTTCTTCCACGACGTCGAGCTTGCGTTGGTTGGCCGGTTTGGTCATGTCGAAGCGGGCGCTGGGCCGTGCACTGGATGTCGGCGTCGAAGCTGAGTCCTTTCGCCATCGCCCGGACAGCCATCCACCGGCGAGCGGGCTGTACGTCAAGGTACCCATGCCGTGGCGCTGCACCGTCGGGAGCACGTCTTCCTCGATGCCGCGGGTCAGGATCGAATAGGGCGGTTGTTCGGTGACGAAACGCTCCAGGTTGCGTTCCCGGGATGCCCACTGCGCTTCCACGATCTGGGAGCCCGAATAGGACGACGATCCGATGTACCGGACCTTGCCCTGTCGGACCAGGTCCGTGAGCGCGCCAAGGGTTTCCTCCACATCAGTGTCCGGGCTCGGCCGATGGACCTGGTAGAGGTCGATGTAGTCGGTGTTGAGGCGGCGCAGGGAGTTCTCCACCTCGCGGATGATCCAGCGGCGGGAACCACCCCGTTGGTTCGGATCGTCCTCATTCATCGGCATGAAGAATTTCGTGGCCAGGAAGACGTCGTCACGGCGCCCTTCCAAGGCTTGGCCCACGATCTCCTCGGATGCTCCACCCGAGTAGACATCTGCGGTGTCCACGAAGTTGATGCCCGAGTCCAAGGCACGGTGGATGATGCGGATGGAGTCGGCCACGTCGTTGTTGCCCCACGGGCCAAACATCATCGCGCCAAGGCACAGGGGACTGAGCTGCACGCCGGTGCGGCCAAGGGAACGGTATTCCATGGGGAACCTTTCGGGTTGTAATTGGTAGTCAGGCTTCGGGGATCACCATGGCGAAACGCTCAGGACGGGCCACATCCGGGTCCGGTCCGTTGCGGACCCCGCGGTCCAAGGCGTCGATGACACCCAGCTCCGTATCGCCGAGCTCGAAGTCGAAAACATCAGAGTTTGCTGCGATCCGGTCCGGGTTGGTGGACTTGGGGATGGCCGAGCGGCCCTGCTGCAGGTGCCAGCGGATCATCACCTGGGCCGGAGTCTTTCCGTGCGCCTGCGCTATTGCAACAATCGCAGGGTCCTCCATCACGTTCCTGCGCTCCTCGCCCCACCCCGGGTAAAACGTGATGCCACCGATAGGAGACCACGCCTGGGTGAGGATGCCATGCTCGGCATTTGCCGCCTGCACGTCCGGCTGCGTGAAATAGGGGTGGAGTTCAACCTGGTTTACTGCCGGCACAATGTCCGTGGCGACGAGCAGTTCCTTCAGGTGATGCGGCATGAAGTTGCTGACGCCGATGGCCCGGACCTTGCCGTCGTCGAGCAGTTTCTCCAGCGCCTTGTACGCCGCGATCGTTTTGTCGAAGCGGTCCGGTGCCGGCTGGTGGAGGATGAACAGGTCCAGATAGTCCACGCCGAGCTTGCCCGTGGCCTTGTCCCAGGCGTGGAGCGTCTGCTCGTAGCCGTAGTCGCTGACCCAGACCTTGGTCTCAATGAAGACCTCGGATCGGCCCACACCTGATGCGCGGAGCCCTTCGCCCACTTCACGTTCGTTCCCGTAGGCCGCCGCTGTGTCGATGTGCCGGTAACCGGCCGCGAGCGCCGACTGCACTGCCGCCGTCGTATCTTCCGGTGCACTTTGGAAGACGCCCAAACCAAGGGCAGGCATGGTGACTCCGTTGTTGAGTGTGAGTTCGATCGTCATGCCGTCCACGCTAGGTGCGGTGGCAGGAGTGTGGGAGTGCCCGCCATTACCCCCTTGCCTTCCCAAGTACTGGCAGTCCCTCCCTCGGTGCACCGGGGCAGCGTAGCGTTGCAGGCATGACTCACAGTGACGATGTGCGGAAGTTCCTTACCTCGCGGCGGGCCCGGATCACGCCCGAGGCCGCCGGCTTGCCGGCCTATGGCGGGAACCGCCGCGTCGCTGGGCTGCGCCGCGAGGAAGTGGCGATGCTCGCCGGGATGAGCATCGACTATTACATCCGGCTGGAGCGCGGGAACCTTTCGGGAGCTTCGGACAGCGTCCTGGAGGCGCTGGGCCGGGCTTTGCAGCTTGACGACGCCGAAACCGCCCACCTTTTCGACCTGGCGCGGGCGGCCGGAGCCGCTCCGCGAGTGCGTCGCAAGCGAAGCCCGCGCACGGTCCGGCCCAGCGTGCAGCGCGTTGTCGACGCAATTACGACGGCGCCCGCATGGGTCCGTAACGACCGCGGCGATGTCCTCGCGTCCAATGAACTCGGTGCCGCGCTTTACATGGACCTGATGGCGGAGGAAACCAAACCGCCTAACAGCGCCCGCTTCACGTTCCTGAACCCGAAGGCCAGGCAATTCTTCGCGGATTGGGAGCGCAGCGCGGACGACATCGTGGCCGTGTTGCGCTCCACGGCCGGTAAGAACCCCTACGACAAGGACCTGACTGACCTCATTGGCGAGCTCTCGACCCGCAGCGAGGAATTCCGGACCAGATGGGCCCGGCATGATGTGAAGTACCACCGGACCGGGCGCAAGCGCCTGCACCATCCGGTTGTGGGAGAGCTGGACCTGAGCTTCGAGGCGCTTGAGCTGGCCGCCGATCCGGGCCTGCGGATCAACGTGTACACCGCGGACCCGGGAACACCTTCCGAGGATGCCCTCAAGATGCTCGCCAGTTGGGTTGCCACACAGCGAGACCCGGCACCAGCCTCTGTCGAGGAAACGGGCTGAGCCTTCAGGGCCTAGGCTGGACGTGTGCCTCCCGAGTTCACCCTCCGTCCGTCCAACAGCAGCGATGCGTCCTGGATCGCGGAACTACGTGCCGTAGTGATGCGGCCCGATCTTGAACGTTTGGGGCGCTTCGACCCGGTCCGTGTCCGCGAGCGCTTCCTGAAAGCGTTCCTGCCCGAACACACCTACGTGGTCCACGTCCAGGGTGTGGATGCCGGCGTCATTGCCATTCGGCCGGAGGCGGGCGACGTGTGGATCGAGCACTTCTACCTCTCCCCTGTCCATCAGGGGCAAGGCCTGGGCGGTGCCGTCCTCCGCAAAGTCATGCTCGACTTTGCGGACCACAGGCCTTTCCGGCTCAACGTCCTGCAGGGCAGCCCGGCCCGTCGTCTCTACGAGCGCGTGGGCTTCGAGTTGGAGTCAGAGGACCCTGTTGATGTGTTCATGGTGGCGCGTTCGGCCGGCTGACCCGGGCAGGTTTCTGCGGTACGCTCAGCAAAGACCCACGCACTATCGATGCTGGCTTCCGGGGGGAAACAATGGGGATTTTTGGAGTGCGCAAGGCGATCTACGCAGCAACGGCGATGGTGGCAGGGGCATCATTTGTGGCTATGGCCCCGTCGGCTGTGGCAAATCCCGCAGTGGCAAATCCGGCCGTGACGACGCCGGCCGTGGGTCCCACGGCCATCATCGACGGCGTGCCCTATGTTGGCGCCGAGCTCCGCAAGCAGTACGACTACGACTACTCCGGCTGCAAGAACCCCACAGGCACCACGCCCAACGGCTACACACTGGAATGGTTGCAGGATGGAGTGGCTTTGCCGCCCGAACGCCAGGGCGAAGTCCTGAAGCTTGTTCCGGCGGACCTCGGCCACAGGATATCGCTCAAGGTCCGCCCCTCCACGCCCGCTGAACCGAATTGCCCGGACGAAACGCGCGTCAGCCCGGACAGTGCACCGGTCAAAGCCTCGTCCCGTGCCATGGGCTGGACGGACCGCGGAAACTTCGAGCCGCTCGGAAGGACGCAGGACGGCAGGCTCATTCTCTATCCACGGACGTACACGTACATCCCCGGCAGCTGCGAGGGCGCGTGCCCCACGTACTTCGGCGAATGGGACGAACCCCGTCAGGTGGGCCAAGGGTGGGACGCCATGGGCATCGTGTTCTCGCCGGGCGACTTCGACGGCGACGGCTACAACGATCTCCTGGCCACGGACGCCACCGGCACTCTTTTCCTGTATCCCGGTGACGGGGACGGCGGCTGGCAGGAGCGCCAACAAGTGGGCCAGGGCTGGAATATCTTCGACTCGATCGTGGGCCCGGGCGACTTCGACGGAGACGGTTTCAACGATGTCCTGGCCAGGGATGCAGCCGGGGACCTCTACCTTTACCCGGGCGACGGCGATGGCGGCTGGCTGCCCAGGTCCAAGGTCGGCCAGGGCTGGCAGGTCATGGACAAGATCATCACCGGTGGTGACATGAACGGCGACGGTCCCGTGGAAGTCTTCGCACGGGACCGCGACGGGTACATCTCCATCTACCGGGCCGACGGTACGGGCGGCTGGGAATCCTCCGCGGTGGTCAGCGGCGGCTGGGGCACGTTCACCGATATCAAGGGCCTTGGAAGTTTCGGCCACCAGCGCTACAACAATCTCTTCGCAGTTAACGGGAACGGCGACCTGGTGACGTACTCCACGGGAGCGTCCACCGGGGTCCTCTGGGGACCCTATGGCCCCGTGGGCACCGGCTGGAACGTGTTCCGCGAACTCCTCTAGCTAGATCGGTTGGTTCCACACGGCGAGCTGGAGACGGACAGTCTCCGGCCCGCCGTCGAACGCCTCAGGATTCTGCTGCATCGTTCGCGGACCCTCCGCCCCGAACCCCCGTGATTCCGCAAAGAAACGGACGCGGCGAAGGAATGATCCAGCAAAATCCATCCACGTGCGCACCATCAGACGCTCAGGTACTCACTCGAACGCACGGGCGTTTCCAACCCCAGGTTCTCGCGGAGCGTGGTGCCACGGTACTCGGTGGGGTACACGCCGCGTTCCTGGAGCTCGGGAACCAGGTGGTTCACAATGTCATCCAGGCCCGTGGGGATGAGCCACGGTGAGATGTTGAAGCCATCCACGGCTCCAACGCGTGCGTATTCCGCGAGGTGGTCGGCCACGGCGTTGTAGGAACCGGTGAAGGTGGCGTCGATCCGCGCAGTCTTGGAGGTGACGAATTCCCGGATGGACAAGCCCTTGTCCTTGGCCTCCGCGCGCCACTGGTCGGCAAGCTGGCGGGCCTTGGCTCCGTGGAAGCCGCTGCCGCGCGTCTCGGAGGTCTCTTCCACTACGGGGTCGATCTCCGGCAGGGGACCATTCGGATCATACGAGGAGAGCTCACGACCCCAGAATTGTTCCAGATAGGCAATGGCCTGCTGCGGACCGATCTGCAGGCTCCGGACCCAGGCCTTCTTTTCCTGGGCTTCCTGGTCAGTGGCAGCGAGGATGAACTCGCTGGCCGGCATGATCTGCACTGCGTTGGCTCCACGTCCGGCAGCGACAGAACGGGCCACGATGTCGCGGCGGAACTCCACTGCGTCGTCGAACTTGGGGTGGGCGGAGAAGATGACGTCCGACTGGCGGGCTGCGAAGTCGCGGCCTTCCGGTGAATCGCCGGCCTGGAAGAGCACAGGACGGTACTGGGCGCTGCGAGGCAAGCGCGGCGTGACGTCCACGGTGTAGTGCTGGCCCTCGTGCAGCACCCGGCGGGCGGGTCCGGAGGCCGTTTCCCACGAATCCCAGATGCGCTTTGCTGTCTCCACGAAAGCCTCCGCGTGCTTGTAGCGGTCCGCATGGTCGAGGTAGCCTCCGCGGCGGAAGTTGGCACCGGTCCAGGCGTTGTCCGTGGTGACGATGTTCCACGCGGCGCGGCCACCGGAGATGAGGTCCAGCGAGGCGAGCCGGTGGGCCAGGTCCGCGGGGTCGTTGTAGGTGGTGTTCTGCGTCGCCACCAGGCCGATGTTCTTGGTGACCGAGGCCAGCGCTGCGAGCATGGTCTGCGCGTCCGGACGGCCCACCACGTCAAGGGCGTGCGGACGTCCCAAGTGTTCGCGGAGACGAAGGCCCTCCCCCAGGAAGAACGCCGCGAACTTGCCGCGTTCTGCGGTCTGGACAATCCTGCGGAAGGACTCGAAGTCCGTCTGCGAGCCCGATTCCGCTGCCTTCCAGATGGTTCCGGAATTGACGCCCTGGAAGAAGATGCCGAACTGGATCTGCCCGCTCGGCTGGAAAATGTCGCGTGTCATGGGGTTACCTTTACTTTCCGGCAGTCGAGTAGCGGTTGTCGGCATGTTCCAGGCCGAGGAGCCCGCGGAACGTGGCGTCCTGGACCGGCGGCCGCAACGATCCGCGGCGGCGCAGCTCAGGCAGGACCAGCCTGGACAGCTCATCGAGTTCCAGCGCCAGGTCACCGGGGTGCAGCCGGACGCCGTCGGCCTCCTGCAAAAGGGCGTCGAGATAGTCGGTGAGCTCCGCAGCCGAGCCGGCAAAACGCGCATGGTCGCCCTCCGGGACCACGCGACGCGCGGCAGGCTCGCCGCGCGAGTCTAGGACGACGTCGAGCTCCGCCACCACCGCAACGGACGCACCCAACCGGGCACGGACATCCCGGACCTCGGCCACCAGCAGCTCGGGGGTGGGCGCCGTGACCAGCACGGCGTCAACGGCTCCGGCTGGCACAGATCCTTCGCCCACCAACGACGCGGAGGCCAGCACGGGAAGCTGCCCCTGCAGTGGCCTCGGAATGATCGACGGCCCCTTCACGGAGTAGGACGTGCCGGCAAAGCCCTCCGGAGTTTCGAAGTCCACATAATGCAGCTTGTCCACGTCGATGTACCGGCCGGTGGCGACATCCCGGATCACGGCGTCGTCTTCCCAGGAGTCCCAGAGGCGGCGGCCAACCTCGATCGAGGCGGCTGCTTCCTGGCCGAGCGCGTCGCCGCTCACGAAAGAACGTCCGACGGCGGCAGCCGCCTCCGGCGATTCGGCTGCGGTAGCGATCCACCCGGCGCGGCCGCCGGACACGTAGTCCAGGCTGGCGAGCTGCGTGGAGACGTGGAAAGGCTCGGTGTACACGGTGTCCACCTCGGGAACCAAGGCGATGGACCGGGTGACGGGGCCGGCGAAGGCCGCACGCTGGAGGGCGTTGGCCCGCCCGGCGTCGGGGGCATCGGCAAAGGTGGCGATGTGGAATCCGGCGGACTCGGCTGCGAGGACGGCTTCGGCGAGGCCGTTGAAGGCTCCGCCGTCCCACCCGGCACCATCAAGTTCGATGGCCAGGAATCCGGCGTTGTTGTTGGTGCTCACTTCTGGTCCTGACGTTCGTAGGGAATCTTTTCGCCTGCTTCAATCGCTACCGGCAGCCGGTTTTCGGCCGGCGGGAGCGGGCAGGTGGCGAGGTCGGTGTAGGCGCACGGCAGGTTCACGGCCCGGTTGAAGTCGAGGACCACGGTGCCGTCTGCGGCTGGAACCACGGACAGCGAGCGGTTGGCGGCGTACGTGGTCTTGCCGGAGGTCTGGTCGGTGAAGAGCACGGACAGCGAACCGGGTGCGTACCCGTTGAACGCGGTCAGCGACAGCTCCTCCCCCGCCAGTTTGAAACGGATCTCACCCGGAGCCTCGTACACATGCTGGATACCTTCGACTGCGGCGCCCACCGTGGTGGACCGCGGCTCATCGAACGGCACGAACGTTCCGGCCACCGCGAAGGCGGCGTTGGGCGTGTATGCCGGTGTGCCTTGGTAGTCCTGCAACAGTGCATTCGCTGGGTTGCGGGGACGGACAATGTATTCGCCGCCGCGCTTGGCCACCTCAATGACGGTGTCGCCGGACACCAGGTTGATGCCGCCGCGCTCCTCGATGGGTCCGAGCTGGACGCTCCCGCCCAGTTCCGTCCCGTCCTGCAGCAGGCTTTCGCCGGGCTCCAGGACAACACGCACGACGTCGGCCTCCGCGCTCCAGGTTCCCGGCGCACCTTCCAGCCGGGTCGGCTCAGCCGTCAGCCAGTGGAGGTGGGTGACGGCGAGGAAGCCGTGCTGGTGGGCGCGGTGGCGTTCGTGGGCTGCATGCCACTCCTGCCATTCGGCGTCGAAGGCCTCGAGGGCGGTTTCAGTGTGCGTAGACATGTGCGGTGTCGCTCCTGTTCAAAGCGTGGTCTGCGGTGACGGTTGCTGCGGCATCCTGTTCGGTGGCCCCGGCGAACTCCGGTCGGCCGGCGAACGGATCCCCGGACTCCCACAAAGTGGTGGGAGCTGCGGCACGAACGGCCGGGATGACGTCCGTGGCGAAGCGCTCCAGGATGTCGAGCTGCTTTTCGAAAGGAAGCGTGGTGGGCAGGGAAATCGATTGGAGATCATGCCCATACAGCGAGTGGTAGCTCAGGATCTTGTCGATCACCTGCTCCGGGCTGCCCACCAAGGCCGGTCCTTCGGCCACGGCATGGTCGATGTCGCGGAAGGGCGAATTGTTGCCTGGCACGTTGCGGCCCGCCGTCAATCCTTCGTAAACCGGACCGTACTGGCGCTTCGCTTCCTGCGTGGTGTCCGCGATGAACACCCCGCCGGCCCCGCTGCCCGAGCCAAGATATTGGTGGCGGGGATCGTGTCCGTGGCGCTCGTATTCTTCGCGGTAGTGGTCGATCAGGACCTTGTAGTTCTCCCGCGGCTGGATGGCGTTGGCCGTGAACAGCGGATCACCCCACTTGGCGGCGAGCGCAGCGGACGTCAGGGTTGTAGCCGAGCCGTGCCAAATCCGCGGCGACCCCGCGAAGGGGCGGGGCGTCGTCGTGGTCGGTTCGGTCAGCGCGGGCCGGAACCTGCCGGACCAGGTGACGCTTTCCTTCCGCCACAATGCGCGCAGCAGGGCGTACTTTTCCGCGAGGAGTTCCCACTGGTCATCCAACGAGAGCCCGAACAGCGGGTATTGCAGCACCTCGTTGCCTTTGCCGATCACCAGTTCCAAGCGGCCACGGCTGAGCTGGTCGATCGTGGCATAGTCCTCGGCTACCCGCACCGGATCCAGCACGGAGAGCACGGTGACACCGGTCTGGAGGCGGATGCGCGTGGTGACCGCCGCGATGCCGGCGAGGACCGTCGTCGGGGATGACGAGACGAACTCGCCCGCATGGCGTTCCCCCACGGAGAAGCTGTCGAAGCCGAGTTCCTCCGCTCGGCGTGCCGTCTCCACCACTTGGTTGAGCCGGTCAGCGGTGGAAACGATCTCCCCCGTCACCGGATTCTTCAGGTGGGGGATGATGTCCAGGACCTGGAACTTCATTTGCCGGTTCCAAACGTTGCTTCCGTGACGGTCTTCGATTCCGGCACGGCTTCCTCGGAGAGGCCCCAGCGCTCAAGGACCTTGGCGTAGGAGCCGTCCTTGATGGTGGAGTTCAGGGCGTCGGTGATGGCCGGGGCCAGGCCGTTGCCCTTCAGCGTGGTGGCGGCGACGAGGGTCTCGGAGGGCCAGCCCGCGTTGACCTTGCCAACCACTTTGAGGTCGTCGCGGGTGTTTTCGCGGTAGGTCACGGACGGGTAGGGAGCCAGGTTCAGGTCCGTCCGGCCGGAGGAGAGCGCCAGGATGGTGTCGGCATCGGAGGAGTAGTACTGCAGGGTGGCCGGGGCCTTGCCCTTCGCTTCCAGCTCCTTGTTCCACGCCAGGAGGATCTTCTCCTGGTTGGTGCCCGAGCCCACGGAAATCTTCAGGCCGGAAATGTCGTCCGAGCCCTTGATGTCATAGGTGGAGCTCTTCTTGGCTTCGAAGCCCATGAAGGCCGCACGGTACGTGGAGAAATCGAACAGCTTGACGCGGGCCGCGTTGATGCCCACGTTGGAGAATACTGCCTCGAAGTCCCCGGACTGGGTCTTGAGCGGCCAGTTCTCCCAGGAGGTCACCTGCAGGTCCAACTCGAGTCCCAGCTTGTCCGCGACGAGCTGTGCGATGTCCACCTCCACGCCGATGGGGGTCTTGTCATCCGTGGCGTGGAAGGACAGCGGGATGGCGCCGGCCGTGGTGGCGACGGTCAGTTTGCCGTCCTTGGAGATGGCTGCCGGAACCTTGGCGGTGGCGGCTGCGTCCTTCTCCACGCGGATGCGGTTCTGGTCCACGGAAGTGTTGTAGACAACGCCGTTCCTGGCGGCTTCCGACTCGGGTTTTGCCGCTGACGCGCCAGGATCGGAGCATCCGGCGAGCGCAGGAAGGACGACGGCGGGAAGCACCGCGAGTGCCAGGAGTTTGGTTTTACGGGTGGCGCCGGTGATGCGAAGCATGGGGATTCCTAGATGTTAAAGGCTGGTTCGATGACTTTGGAGAAGAAGCTGCGGGTGCGTTCCTCGCGGGGATTGCTGAAGATGTCCTGGGGTGTGCCGGACTCCACAATCTGGCCTTGGTCCATGAACACCACGGTGTCTGCCACGTCCCGGGCAAAGCCCATCTCGTGGGTGACGATGATCAGCGTGGTACCGGATTTTGCGAGTTCGCGGATGACGTCCAGGACTTCGTTGACGAGTTCCGGGTCCAAGGCGGAGGTGGGCTCGTCAAAGAGCAGGATCTTGGGGTCCAGTGCCAGCGCACGGGCAATGGCGACCCGTTGCTGCTGGCCGCCGGACAGCTGGCGGGGGTAGGCATCGGCCCGGTCCTTCAGGCCCACGCGGTCCAGCAGTTCCAGGCCGCGCTTGCGGGCCTCTGCCTTGGAACGCCCTTGGGCCACGATGGGCGCCTCCGTGACGTTCTCCAAGGCCGTGAGGTGTGGGAACAAGTTGAAGTTCTGGAACACCATCCCAATGTGCGTGCGCTGCTTGAGGATGTCCTTCTCACGCAATTCGTGGAGCTTGTTCCCGCGGACCTGGTAGCCCACCAGTTCGCCGTCGATGGTGATGAAGCCGCCGTCCACCTTTTCCAGGTGGTTGATGGTGCGCAGGAGCGTGGACTTGCCCGAGCCGGACGGTCCAACGATCACGGCCACGCCACCTGGCGGGACGGACAGCGAGACACCTTTGAGGACCTCCGTGGTGCCGAAAGACTTGCGGACATTGGTGATGTCCACCTGGCCTTTGGTGGCCACAGCGGCAGCCGGGGTGGCCGCGGAAGGCTGTTCCGACGTCGTGCGTTCCTGCGGTTCCGGGGCCGGCGCTCCGGAACCACCCGACGCGAGGTGGGCTTCTTCGAGGTGGGCGGCCGCGGCCGCTTCGGAGGAGGAGAAGACGGTGGTCATCGTGGTTCCTTCCCGGAGTTGACGGGGGCGTGGGCGGCGAAGAACTTGCGGGCTTTTTGCAACGGAGTGAGCGGGAGCGTGCGGAGGGCACCCTTGGAGAAGTGGCGTTCAATGTAGTACTGGAAGACGCTCAGCACCGAGGTGATCACGACGTACCAGAGCGTGGCCACCAGGAGGAGCGGGAGCACCTGCTGGGTCCGGTTGTAGATGACCTGCACCGTGTAGAACAGCTCGGAGTAGGCCAGGACGTACACAATCGAGGTGCCCTTGACCAGGCCGATGATCTCGTTGAAGGCGTTGGGCAGGATGGCCCGCATGGCCTGCGGCAGCACGATCCTGGTTGAGCGCTTCCACGCCGGGATACCCAAGGCCGCAGCCGCTTCAAGCTGGCCTTGGTCCACGGAAAGGATGCCGCCACGGATGATTTCCGCGGAGTACGCGGCCTGGTTCAGGGTAAGGCCCAGGACGGCGGCAGCGAACTGGCTGATGAGGGTGGTGGTCTGAGCCTCGAAGAACCTGACGTCCGTGAACGGGATCCCCAGGCTGATCTTCTCGTAGAGGTAGCCGAGGTTGTACCAGAGGAGCAGCTGGACCAGCAGCGGGGTGGAACGGAAGATCCAGGAGAAGGTCCAGGACACCGAGACCAGCAGCGGCGATGCCGAGAGGCGCATGAGGGCCAGGATGAATCCGAGGACAAAGCCGAGGACGCCGGAGATCGCGGTCAGCTTCAGCGTCTCCACCAAACCGGCCACCACGGACTGCGCAGTGAACCATTGCGCCACCACGCCCCACTCCCAGCGCGGGTTGGTCACCAGGGACCATACGATGGCCGCCACGCCGATGGCCACGATGACCGTGCCCACCCAGCGCCACGGATGCTTCGCGGGAACCAGTTTGTAGTCGGAGTAGTCGGCGGTGGGCGGTGCGGATTCCGCCGTGGCAGGCGGTGCGATTGCACTCATGCGCCACCTCATTTCGGTTGGGGGTTGTCTATCGGATTTCTGCAAATCTAGGGGTGCCCGGAACGGCCAGCAAGGCGGGAATTTGCACTTCTTCACGAGCCTTCTTGCGGCTTCAAAAGGCTTCTTCCGACGTCATAAATGCAATTCACACAACGCCATATGCGTCATTTGTTTTTCGTCATTTAACGCGCAATGACGCGTCGTGAACGGCGGTTACCAGTGCCTCGACCGGGGTGGCGGGGGCTCCCTACATTGGGCATACCAACCCCCGCAGTACAGGAGATGTCCCATGCCGTCACGAGTTCCCGCAATCGTCTTCATTGGCGGCGGTCCGCGCACGGCCGGTGTCCTGGAACGGCTGGCCGCAAGCCGCCCCGCACTCTTCGACGGTCCCCTGCAGATCCACGTCGTGGAGCCGCACCAGCCAGGTTCCGGCCGGATCTGGCGTTACGACCAAGGTCCCGGCCTGCTCATGAACTCCACCGCCGCGGACGTCACAATGTTCACGGATGCCTCGGTGGCCTGCGATGGCCCGGCCTTGGACGGTCCCGCCCTGGCAACCTGGGCCGCCGGCGTGCTCGATGGCAGCATCACCGACGTCCCGCTGTTTGAACCGCACATCCTGGACCAACTCCGGGCCCTGACGCCGGCTTCGTTTCCCACCCGGCAGCTGCAGAGCAAATACCTTGAGTGGTTCTTCCGCCGTGCCGTCAGTTCACTCGGACCGGACGTGACATTCACGGTGCATCGCGACACGGCCACCGGCGTTTCACCTTCCTCCCGTGGCGCGTCCTCCGGAGGCGCGTCCTCCGGAGGCGACCACGACGCCGGTGCGCACCGCGTGCGGCTGGCCTCCGGCGCCGAGGTGGCTGCCGACGTCGTGGTTTACGCCCTGGGCCACACCGATTCGCAGGCGGAGCCCGAGTCGGCGCGGCTGAGCGCGTTTGCCGCCGAGAACGGCGGGTTCCATGCGCCGCCGTCGTACACCACGGACGTGGACTACTCCCCCATCGCTGCGGGGCAGGATGTGATCGTCTCCGGGATGGGCCTGGCGTTCGTGGACCTGATGGTGCTGCTGTTCGAGGGCCGTGGCGGCCGCTTCGAAGAACGGCCCGACGGCGGACTCGACTATATGCCTTCCGGCGCCGAACCCCGGCTTTGGGCGGGCTCCCGGCGCGGCGTTCCGTTCCATTCCAAGATCTCCTCCGCGCTGCGCACTCCCGTGGAACGGCCGCGATACTTCACCGCCGACGCGATCGATGCCCTGCTGGCAGAGCACCAGGAACTCGACTTCCGCGCCCACCTCTGGCCGCTGATCGCCAAGGACGCCGGGTACGCGTATTACCGCGAGTTGTTCACCGGCTACCCGGAGCGGGTCCTGGGCACGTGGGCGAGCTTTGAGGCACGTTTCGACGCCTTGGACTGGTACAGCTCCGAGCGGGAGGAACTCGCGGCGTTCGCCGTGCCCGATCGTGCGCTCCGGCTGGACCTGGAGGCAGTGGACCACCCTCTGAGCGGTTGCGCGTTCGACTCCCACGAGGCAGTGCAGCGCTCGGTGGCCGCCTACATCCAGCGCGACCTTGACCTCCGCACCAGCGACGACCACTCAGAGACCCTGGCGCTCTTCATGGCGTTGCTGTTCGTGTACATGGACCTGGGCCGGCTGGTGCCGCAGGAACGGCTCAACGCCCGCTCGCAGCAGGCCATCCACGGTTGGTGGCACGGCTTCTTCAGCTTCGTGGACTCGGGGCCACCCGCCCACCGCCTCCGCGAAATGCTCGCGCTGCACCGCGCCGGCTTCCTCAAGTTCCTGGGCCCGGGCATGTGGGTCCGTGCCGACGATGCCACGGGCCGCTTTGTGGCGGGCTCCTTCCAGTCGCCGGTGGTGGTTGACGCCTCTGCCTACATCGAGGCCCGCTTGCCTGCCGCGTCCGTGGAACGTTCCGCGAATCCCGCCTTGCTGGACCTGCACGACGCCGGACTGGGCACCGAACAGCGGCTGCTCACCTCAGACGGCCCGCATTCCACCGGAAAACTCCTGGTCTCCGGGAATCACGAGGTCCTTTCCCCTGTTGGAACACCTCAGAAGGGGTTGTTCGCTGTGGGTCCGTGGACGTCCGGATGGGGTGCGGGTGCGTTTGCCCGTCCCAACACCAACGCCGCACCGTTCCGCGAAAACGACGCCCTGGCCCGCCGGATCCTGGAGACGCTCAGGGCCCCGGTCCCAGCCCCCCAGCCCAACTAGGTCGCAGTTGTGGGGGGGGGGGGGGGGGGGGGGCGGGCGCCCCCCCCCCCCCGGGGGGGGGGGCGGCGCCCACCGGCGTGCCGGAAACAACACACCACCCCCCCCCGCCCGCCCCGGCCCGCGG
>NZ_JBIVXL010000030.1:0-42420 GCF_044769225.1 Paenarthrobacter sp. NPDC090522 | reverse complement strand
CCAGCACGCATCGGACCCACCGTATGCGAACTCGACGGACCAATACCCACAGAGAACAAATCGAAAACACCAACAGCCATGGCCGGGATCCCTTTCGGGGTTGAAGGACAAACAAGATGCGAGGCAAAACAAGAATGTGGGGGCCGGGCCAAATCCCGAGCCAAGGCGGCCCAGCCCCCGTGGAGGTCCCAGTGCGAACCTCCAAACCCGGTAATGACGTGGGGCATCCGTTCCCAGCGAATGCCCCACCCGGGTAGATCAATATGCAGCGAGTGCACTGCGGCCCCAGGCAACGGCCCGCCACTCAAGCGGCCGCTCGGGCGACGGCCTCACCAGCAGCCACTCGGGCGACCACCAGCCTCACCAGCAGCCACTCGGGCGACCACCAGCCTCACCAGCAGCCACTCGGGCGACCACCAGCCTCACCAACGGCCCGTCGGGCGACCACCAGCCTCACCAACGGCCCGTCGGGCGACCACCAGCCTCACCAACGGCCCGTCGGGAGCGGGGTCCTCTGCGGCCTCGGTCGCTTAAGCGCCCGCTGGGCGGACGCGAAGCTCCCTTAGACGGCCGCTGCCGGACCCCGCTCCCAAAGGGGCCACTCGTGGGTCACCTCCGTTTCGGGGCTCCGCTGCAGAACATGCCGTGCGCACGGCACACCCCGCAGCAAGCCCCCGAATCGGAGAACGGGTCCAGACTCGAACCAACCCCGCGCCCCTGGCACACCCCCGGTAGGTGGACCCCCCAACAAACAGACCCACGAACCGGAGAGCGAACCCACATCCAACCCAACCCTGCGCCCAAGGACCACCTCGGCAGGTAGACCCATTACCCCAAGAATCGAATCCGCGAGTCCGCCCCGAACACCGGCCACCCCGATGCCAGCTCCTACGGGGTTGGCACCCGGACGCTGGCTCCTTGGAGGCCGGCGTCCCGAGGCTGGCCCCTTTGTGGCGGGTATCCGGAAGCGTGCGTCCAAGGGAGAATCGCATCCGCCCAGCGGGTGCCTTTGCGACCGAGCACGCGGAGGATAACTGCCTCAACGGGCCCCCACTGCGGAGGACGTCGGCCCCTGCGGGCCTGGGGTCCGGCAGCGGGCGTCCAAGGGAGCATCGCATCCGCTCAGCGGGTGCCTTTGCGACCGAGCCCGCAGAGGACCTCAGGCTCGCCGGGCGAACGCAACCTACAACCTAGTTAAGGCCAGCTACGCCAGGGTAAAGGGGATGGGTAGAGGCTAGTATCTCGACGCGGTGACGGAGCCCCGAGAGGTCCGCATCGGCGTCGGCGATCAAGGCTTCGGCGATGATGTCCGCAACCTCGCGGAAGGCTGCTTCACCGAATCCGCGCGTAGCCAACGCAGGCGTGCCGATGCGCAGGCCGGAGGTGACCATGGGCGGGCGCGGGTCGAAGGGGACGGCGTTGCGGTTGACGGTGATGTCGATCGCGGCGAGGCGGTCTTCGGCTTGCTGGCCGTCGAGTTCGCAGTTGCGCAGGTCCACGAGGACCAGGTGCACATCGGTGCCGCCGCTGACCACGGAGATACCTGCCGCTGCTACGTCGGGCTGAACCAGGCGCTCGGCGAGGATGCGGGCACCTGCCAGGACGCGGGACTGGCGCTCACGGAACTCTTCGGAGGCGGCGATCTTGAATGCCACGGCCTTGCCCGCGATCACGTGCTCCAGCGGGCCACCCTGTTGGCCGGGGAAGACCGCGGAGTTGATCTTCTTGGCGATGTCGGCGTCGTTGGAGAGGATGATGCCGCCACGCGGACCGGCCAGGGTTTTGTGGGTAGTGGAGGTGGTGACGTGGGCGTGCGGGACGGGCGAGGGGTGCAGCCCCGCGGCAACGAGCCCGGCGAAGTGCGCCATGTCCACCATCAAGTAAGCCCCAACAGAATCGGCGATCCGGCGGAACTCGGCGAAGTCCAACTGCCGCGCGTAAGCGGACCAGCCGGCAACGATGAGTGCGGGCTTGTGCTCCTGCGCCAGGCGCTCCACCTCCGCCATGTCCACGGTGTGGGTGTCCTCGCGAACGCCGTAGGGGACCACGTTGTAGAGCTTGCCGGAGAAGTTGATCCGCATGCCGTGCGTGAGGTGGCCGCCGTGGGCCAGGTTCAGGCCCATGATGGTGTCGCCCGGCTTGATCAGCGCGTGCATCACGGAGGCGTTGGCCTGGGCACCGGAGTGCGGCTGCACATTCGCGTACTCGGCACCGAACAAGGACTTGATGCGGTCGATCGCGAGCTGCTCGATCACGTCAACGTGCTCGCAGCCGCCGTAGTATCGCTTGCCCGGGTAGCCCTCGGCGTACTTGTTGGTCAGCACCGAGCCCTGCGCCTGCATCACGGCAACCGCGGTGTGGTTCTCGGAGGCGATCATTTCCAGGCCACCGCGCTGGCGGCCGAGTTCGTCGTCGATCTTTGCCGCGATCTCGGGGTCCAGCTCGGAGAGCTGGGCGTCCAACGACGGCGAGACGACCTGCTCGAATTCAGTCACGGATACCGGGTTCACAGTTCACCTCCGTTGGCTGCGGCGTATTCCTCGGCCGTCATGAGCGGGCCTTCTTCAGTGGCGGCAACCTTGAAGAGCCAGCCGGCACCGTAGGGGTCGTTGTTGATGAGTGCGGGATCGTCGACCACGGCGTCGTTGATCTCGGTCACTTCACCGGTCACGGGCGAGTACAGGTCGGACACGGACTTGGTGGACTCGACCTCGCCGCAAGTCTCCCCCGCGGTCACCGTGGAGCCGACCTCGGGCAGGTCCACATACACAATGTCGCCCAGTGCATCGGCGGCCACCGCGGAGATCCCAATCCCCACAGGCCCACCCTCATCGGCAGCAACCCACTCATGCTCAGCCGAGTACTTCAGCCCGGCAACTACTTTGCTCATATCAATTCCTATCGTCGTATTTGATCTCTTCATGCCCGGTACGGTTCTTCGGGTCCGGGGTCCGGCAGCGGGCGTCTAAGCGAGCATCGCATCCGCTCAGCGGGTGCAACTGCGACCGAGCCCGCAGAGGACGCCGGACCCGACGGGCCAGGTGACCCACGGCGTCGCCGGGCTACTTGGAACGCTTGTAGAACGGCAGCGGCACAACTTCGAACGGCTCGGCTTTTCCGCGGAGGTCGACGTCGACGATCGTGCCCACGGCGGAATGCTCGACGTCGACATACGCCAGCGCTACCGGGTAACCGAGCGTGGGGCTCGGCTGCCCTGAGGTCACTTCGCCGATCAGGGAACCGTCCTTGAGGACCGAGTAGTGGCCGCGGGCCGCACGACGGCCGGCCCCCTTGAGGCCCACGAGCTTCTGCCCGATCGTGGCGCCGACACCAGCTGCCTTGATCGCGGCCAGCGCGTCCTTACCCACGAAGTCGCCTTCCTTGGCCAGGGCAACCACGGGTCCAAGTCCTGCGGCGTAGGCGTTGACGTGGCGGGAGAGCTCGTTGCCGTAGAGCGGCATGCCGGCTTCGAGGCGCAGGGAGTCGCGGGCTGCGAGGCCGGCGGGGATCAGGCCGTGGCCTTCGCCAGCTTCCAGCAGCGCTTCCCACAACGCAGGTGCGTCTTCGTTGGGCACGTAGATCTCGAAGCCGTCTTCGCCGGTGTACCCGGTGCGGGCCAGCAGGAGCTCGTCACCGGCGATCGTGACCTCGACGGCGGCGTAGTACTTCAGCTCCGTGACCATTGCGTGCTGCTCGACGGGGACCAACGTCAGCAGGATGGCTTCGGCGTTGGGACCTTGCACAGCGATCAGCGAGGTCTCAGCGGAGGCGTCCTCCACCACAACGTCGAACCCGGCGGCACGCTTCAGCAACTCCGCGGCCACAACCGCAGCGTTACCCGCGTTCGGAACCACGAGGTACTTCTCGGGACCGCGTCGGTACGTGATGAGGTCGTCAATGATCCCGCCGTCGTTGTTGCAGATCAGCGAGTATTTGGCCTTGCCGTCGGCGATCGCGGACAGCTTGCCCACCAGTGCGTAGTCCAGGAAGGCGCCGGCGTCAGGACCGGTGACCCAGACTTCGCCCATGTGGGAGAGATCGAACAGGCCTGCGGCGTTGCGCACGGCGTGGTGCTCAGCAAGCTCGGACTCGTACTTGAGGGGCATCTGCCAGCCGCCGAAGTCGGTGAAGGAAGCGCCGGCCTTTTTGTGCTGCTCGTAGAGAGCGGTGTAGTTCTCAGACATGTCGGGATCCTTTAGTTCTCAAACTCTGCTGTGTTTTCCTCGAACGCTTCGAGGGGAGGGCAGGAGCACACCAGATTACGGTCACCCGCAGCGCCGTCGATCCGGCCGACGGGCGGGAAGTACTTGTCCTGCTTGAGGTTCGGCACGGGGAAGGCGGCCTGCTCTCGCGTGTAGTCACGCTCCCAGGAGGAACTTACGACGGCGGCTGCCGTGTGGGGTGCGTTGCGAAGCGGGGAGTTCTCCACGGAGAAGTCACCGGCGGCAACCTGTTCGATCTCGGCCCGGATGGTGATCATGGCCTCGATGAAGCGGTCGATCTCGGCGAGGTCCTCGGACTCCGTCGGCTCCACCATCAAGGTCCCGGCCACCGGGAACGCCAGCGTCGGAGCGTGGAAGCCGAAGTCGATGAGGCGCTTGGCCACATCCTCAGCCGTAACACCCGTACGGGCCGTGAGCTCGCGGAGGTCAAGGATGCACTCGTGCGCCACGAGTCCGCCTTCGCCTGTGTAGAGAATCGGGAAGTGCTCGTCCAGGCGGGAAGCGACGTAGTTCGCCGCCAGCAGCGCCGACTTGGTGGCCTCGGTCAGTCCTTCGCCGCCCATGAGCTTCACGTAAGCCCAGGAGATCGGCAGGACACCGGCCGAACCGAAACGGGAAGCCGAAATCGCCACGCCACCCTCCGAAGAAGATGCGTTGTTGGCGTCGCCAGGCATGAACGGCGCCAGGTGTGCCTTCGCTGCGACCGGGCCGACGCCGGGTCCGCCGCCGCCGTGCGGGATGCAGAAGGTCTTGTGCAGGTTCAGGTGGGACACGTCCCCGCCGAACTTACCCGGCTGGGCCAGGCCAACGAGCGCGTTGAGGTTCGCCCCATCCACGTACACCTGGCCACCGGCCTCATGCACGGCATCGCACACCTCAACGACGTCGGCGTCGTACACACCGTGCGTGGACGGGTACGTGATCATGATGCACGAAAGCACCTCGCGGTTGGCCTCGATCTTGGCCTTGAGGTCATCGTGGTCGATGGTGCCATCAGAAGCCGTGGCCACAACCACCACCTTCATGCCAGCCAGCACAGCCGAAGCAGCGTTCGTGCCGTGAGCCGAAGCCGGGATCAGGCAGACATTGCGCTGCTGGTCACCGCGGGAGTGGTGGTAGCCGCGGATCGCGAGCAGGCCGGCCAGCTCACCCTGGGAACCGGCGTTGGGCTGGATGGAGACCTGGTCGTAGCCCGTGATCTCCGTCAGATCAGCTTCCAACCCGGCAATCAGCTCGCGCCAGCCGGCGGTCTGGGAATCCGGAGCGAACGGGTGGATGGAGGCGAACTCCGGCCAGGAAATGGCCTCCATCTCGGCCGTCGCGTTCAGCTTCATGGTGCACGAACCCAACGGGATCATGGTGCGGTCCAGGGCGAGGTCCCGATCGGACAGCTTGCGGATATAGCGCAACAGCTGCGTCTCGGAACGGTGCGTGTTGAACACCGGGTGCTGAAGGAAATCCGAGGTCCGGACAACATCTGAAGGCAGCTCGAACCCTGCTGCGTCCCCTACCGGACCGGCACCAAAGGCGACGGCCACCGCGGACAGGACCTCCGGCGTCGTGGTTTCATCAACGGAGACACCCACGGTGTCCTCATCGATGAAGCGGAGGTTGATGCCGCGTGCTTCGGCGGCGCCGATCACCTTGGCGGCCTTGCCGGGGACGCGGACCGTGAGGGTGTCGAAGAAGGCGCCGGCCACGAGTTCGCGCCCGGCCTTCTCCAGCGCGGTAGCCAGGACACGGGCGTGGCCGTGGACGGTTTCGGCGATCGCCTTGAGCCCTTCGGGACCGTGGTAGACCGCATACATCGAGGCGACAATGGCGAGCAACGCCTGGGCCGTGCAGATGTTGGACGTGGCCTTCTCGCGGCGGATGTGCTGCTCGCGGGTCTGCAAAGCGAGGCGGTAGGCAGGCACGCCGGCGTTGTCCTTGGACACACCCACGATGCGGCCCGGAAGCGTACGCTCCATGCCATTGCGGACAGCCATGTACGCGGCGTGCGGGCCACCGAAGAACAGCGGCACGCCAAAGCGCTGGGCGGTTCCGACGGCGATATCGGCACCTTGTTCGCCCGGGGGCGTGATCAGGGTGAGCGCCAGCAGATCGGACGCGACGGTGACCAGGGCACCGCGTTCCTTGGCAGCAGCAATCACCGGAGCGTGGTTGAAGACCCGGCCCGAGACGCCGGGCTGCTGCAGGACGATACCGTTGATGTCGCCGTCGGGCAGGCCGTCGGAGAGGTCCGCAACAAGAACCTCGAAGCCCAACGCCTCTGCGCGGCCCTTCACGATCGCGATGGTCTGCGGCAGGAGGTCGGCATCCAGGACGGTCGCACCATCCTTCGCGGACTTGTCCTTGTTCGCCCGGCGCATCAGCAGCACAGCCTCGGCCACAGCGGTGGCTTCGTCCAACAGCGAAGCGTTGGCGATCGGCAGGCCGGTCAGGTCCTGCACCATGGTCTGGAAGTTCAGAAGCGCCTCAAGGCGACCCTGCGAAATTTCCGGCTGGTACGGCGTGTAGGCCGTGTACCAAGCGGGGGATTCGAGGATGTTGCGGCGGATCACCGGCGGCGTCACGGTGTCGTAGTAGCCCTGGCCGATCATCTGCACTGCGGTCTTGTTCTTGGACGCCAGCTTGCGGAGTTCGGCCAGGACCTCAACCTCGCTCAGTGCCTTCTGCAGCGTGAGCGGTGAGGACTGGCGAATGGAATCGGGAACAGCGACGTCCACCAGGCCGTCGACGGAGTCGTAGCCGATGGCCTTGAGCATGGTGTCAATATCGGCCTGGCGGCGGGCGCCAATGTGCCGGTCCGCGAATGCGGTTGGGGAGGATTGAACAGTCAAGAGGAACTCCAGGATTCAGGCGCCCGCTGAGCGCCATGGTGAATATGGGTTCCTCCCCGCTCTGTATTGGACCTGAGAGATTCCGTGAACTGTGGTTCCACATAGTTCACTTGCACCGTCGGTGAGCCCGGTTGCCCGGACTGCTTTCCAGAGTTGCCTCGCCGCGGCGGTACATGGGCCTGAGAGATTCCTGGGGAGGATTTGCTCCTACGGCGCCTGACTGGATGTACCCGGCAGGACTCTCCCGCCGCAGATCAAAAGCGTTTGCGCCACCTCAGTGACACGCTTCACACCATAGCGGGTCACGGCGAAAAAGCGCAAGGCAGGTGTTTTCCAGGAGGCTAGCCGCGCATCGCCTCGTGGACCTGCAACGCCAGCCACAGCTGCGCCAACGTTGACGTTTCACCCATGTCCAGCCCTGTCAGCTCACCGATTTTCCGGATCCGGTAGATGATGGTTTGCCGGTGCGTGAAGAGCGCGGACGCCGTTTTCTGCCAGGAACGCTGCGAGTCCAAGTACGTCTTCAGGGTGACCATCAGGTCGCCGTCCTGGCGCTGTTCGTAGTCGAAAACCGGGCCCAAAAGTCGCTGGACCAATGCTGTTCCCTCTTCGAATCCGGTCAACCCCAGCCAGCTTGGCCCTTCCGCGTATCGGGCCAACCCGAGCTTGTTTGCTTTCGCCGAACCCAGCGCCCAGAGCGACTCCTGGAGTGCCTGCTGCAGTCCCCCAACCGCTGCCGCGGAGCTCACCCCAATGGTTGTTCCAGCTGGGGCGCAGTGCCTCAGGAGTTCATCGGCAACCTCCGACGCAATCACCACGTGCAGCCGGTCGTTCCTGCGCAAGGAGGCCGCCGCAGTCTCGTGCCGCCACAGGTCGACGTGCACGTTGGCCAGCCTGTCGCCGTCGTCCGCTGACATCGAGGCGACCACGAAACTTTGGGCAGGCACCTGGAAAGCCTCCAGCCGCCGTTCCATTTCCGCCGTCCCCAGGCGGCCGTCCAGCGCTTGGAGGAGGAACTCGCCGGCCAGCCGGTGTCGCCCCTCCAGCGAGAGCACGATGCGCGCCAACTGCAGTCCCAGCACAGTTGCGGCATGCAAAAGTACGACGGCGTCGGGGTGCGGTTCGCTGGTGGGCAGCACCACCAGGAGCGCATTCGCGTGCGTGGGAATGTCCATGGTCAGCACATGCCTGCCGCGGATCCGGTGCCATTGGAAGTTCTTGCCCGCGACGGAAACCTGGCCCGGATGCGGTGACCATTCGTCGACCAGGAAGTTCGGCAGGGCCTGGCCGTCCGGATGCCACGGGTGGAGGCAGCTTCGATCCACCACGAAGAGCTCGGCGTCCAGCTCCGTGGCCAAGCGCAGCACCAGGCTTTGCCAGTGGTCCTCGGAAGCACCGGCGGTGCGCAGGAGGTCGTAGACCCGGGCCGTTTGGCGGAGCCTGCGGGACTCTTCGAGCAGCGACGATTCCGCTACGGACCTTGCTATGGCAATGAACGGCAGCGGGTACGGGATGTTGATCAGCGGGAGTGGCAGGCTGTCGCATGCCTCAAGGAATTCCGCGGTGAGGGGCGGGGCGTGCATCTTCTCACCGATGGCCAACGCGCTGGCGCCGGCGTCCACCAGGGCCTGGGCGAGCGCCACTTGGCCCTCCGGGTCTGCCGGCACGGAGAGTCCGTTGGTCATCATGAGTTCGCCACCCGTGACCCATTCCCAGAGCCGCGGCAGGTCTGAGGTATGGGCCCAGGTGACGCGGTTGTCCGCCCCTCCGGCACCCGCCAGGAGGGTGAGTCCAAGCTGCGGTTCGGCGACGAGTTCGGCGACGGTGATGGCCACGGGATGCGCTCCAGTTCTGCGTACTTTCGGGGTACTTAGACATTCGTCTAAACCGATTCGTCAGATGTAAACAATGCACGAATATACGCGGTGACGCGCATCACGAAAACTGGAACCACTAACTTCACCGCTCAATGACGAGCATTCACGAGAGAGGGTTGGCAATGAGCGCAACCAGCAACCTCATTGATGACGCCCCACTAACCCGGTTCCACAAAAAGTTGACGTTCTTCGCGTCCGGCGGACCTTTCATCGACGGCTATGCACTGTCCATCATCGGCATCGCCCTGATTACCATGGCCCCCGGCCTGGACCTGTCCCCGGCGGAGGTTGGCCTGGTGGGCGCCGCCAGCCTGGTAGGCATCTTCTTCGGTGGCGCTGTCTTCGGATGGCTGACCGACAAGATCGGCCGGCACAAAATGTACATCGCGGACCTCATCGCGCTGGCCCTGTTCTCTGTCCTCAACGGTTTCGCCACCGATATTTGGCAGGTGGTCCTGTGCAGGTTCTTCCTGGGCATGGCCATCGGAGCGGACTACCCGATCGCAACGTCCCTGCTCGCCGAATTCCTGCCCAAGAAGCATCGCGGACGCCTCCTCGGCGCCACCTTCGTGGTCTGGGCCATCGGTGCCGCCGCAGCCTACGCAGTGGGCTACTTGTTGCGCGACGCCGGTCCGGATGCCTGGCGCTTCATGGTTGCCAGCCCGGCGGTCTTCGCCATCATCACGCTTCTGTGCCGCTTGGGCACGCCCGAATCCCCGCGATGGCTTCTCTCCCGCGGCCGCCGGGACGAGGCCGATGCCGTCATCAAGAAGGTGTACGGCTCGCAGTACGGCCTCAGCGACATCACTTCCGACAGCGAAGGACTTCAGAGGCAAGGCAGTTTCCTGGACATCTTCAGGGGCCAGTTTTGGAAGCGCACGCTCTTTGTTTCCATCTTCTGGACTGCGCAGGTCATCCCGCTCTTCGCCGTTTACACCTTTGCCCCGGATCTCCTGACGTCGTTTGGCATGCACGGCGACGCCAACCTGTACGGCGGCTCGTTCCTGATTACCATGTTGTTTGTGGTCGGCGGCATTCCCGGCCTCTGGCTCGTGGAAAAGATCGGACGCCGAAAGCTGCTCTTGTGGACGTTCGGCATCATTGTGGTTGCCTTGGCGATTCCGGCCTTCATCCCCAACGTGGAGGCAGCCCCACTCTTCATCGCCTTGGCCATCTTCGCGCTGGCCTCCGGCGCCTCCAGCTTCCTTGAAGTGGTGTATCCCAACGAGCTGTTCCCCACAGAGATCCGTGCTACGGCCGTCGGCTTCGGCACGGCGATAAGCCGGGTTGGTTCGGCGGCCAGCACCTACCTGATGCCCCTGGCCATCGTGTCGTTCGGAGCAGCCGGCTCGCTGCTCATCGGCGCGATCATCTCCCTTGTGGGGCTCGTTGCCACCTTCCTCCTGGCTCCCGAAACGGCCAACAAGTCACTGCACGAGCTCACCTCCGAAAAGCAGCCTCCTGCACCATCAGACCCCAAGATCAACGAAGGATCCCTGTCATGAGCAACCACCAGCCAATAGGCCCCGTCGACGCCACTCAAGTTCCCCGCTTCGCCGGACTGGGCACGTTCGCCCGACTTCCTCAACTGGACCGCGTCCCGGACTACGACATCGCCATAGTGGGCGTTCCGTTCGACGGCGGAACCTCCTTCCGCCCCGGCGCCCGCTTTGGTCCGGCCGCTGTCCGTGAAGCCTCACGACTCCTGCGCCCGGGCTACCACCCCGAACTCGACGTTGAGCCCGTCAACGAAGTCCAGGTTGTGGACGCCGGCGACATCGCCTGCACGCCCTACGACATTGGCAGGGCCGTCAAGGAGATCAAGGAGCAAGCCAGGCCCCTGCTCGCCCGCGACAAAAAGCTGATCACCATCGGCGGCGACCACACCATCGCCCTTCCCATGCTGCAGGCGGTCAACGAGGTCCACGGCCCGGTGGCGCTGCTCCATTTCGATGCGCACCTGGACACCTGGGATACCTACTTCGACCAGCCCATTACACACGGGACGATCTTCCGCCGGGCCTTCGAGGAGGGCCTGCTTGTTGAGGACAAGTCAATGCACGTGGGCATCCGCGGGCCTGTGTACGACCGCAACGACTTCCTCCGGGACCATGACTTCGGATTCCAGATCATCCGCTGTTCCGACCTTGACGTCATCGGCGTCCCGGCGGCGATCGAACGGGTCAAGCAGCGGCTGGGAGACACGCCCGTCTACGTCTCCATCGACATCGATGTCCTGGACCCCTCTTACGCCCCTGGAACCGGAACGCCGGAAATGGGCGGACTGCATTCCCGCGAACTGCTTGCCCTGCTCCGCGGCCTGAACGGCATCAACATCGTGGGTGCGGACGTGGTGGAAGTGGCTCCCGCCTACGACCACGCCGATATCACGAGCGTGGCCGCCGCAACAGTCGTCTTCGACTTGCTGGCACTCATGGTTAATCGTGGAAAGGCAACCGCAGCGAAGGAACCTGCCCTGGAGGCGGCCACAGCCTGACGTATTTAGCACAGGCGTGCTGCGCCAACCGCGGCGCAACCACGACGTCGGCACCCACCAGGGTGCCGACGTCGCCCGCTGTCCGCTCCCCCCGGCCGCTGGACCGGGGCGGAGACCGCCGGGTGTGGCGGCAGCGATAGTAGGAAGTACCGGGCGCCGCCTCTGGGATAACGACGCCCGGACTCCCGGCAGGTGCCCAATGCATGCCACCCGCCATTCCCACGAGGGGTATGGCCGGATCGTCATGCGTGCGGTCCCGCCATGATTAGTAAAGTTGCTTACTATCCCTCGGCGCACGAGTAGTCGGTACTCATGTTTTTGGACGCGCGGCGGCGGGACTACGTGGTTTTCGATCAACCAGCATCGCCCCATTGATACCTGCGAGTGGTAGTTTGATCTCTGCTTGAGCCATACGCACCGTACCGATCAGAGGACATTCCATGTTTAAGGGATTCAAGGACTTCATACTCCGCGGCAACGTGATCGAACTGGCCATCGCCGTCGTCATCGGCAGTGCCTTCACCGCACTGGTTACCGCCTTCACCAACAACATCATCAACCCCGTGATCGCTGCAGCGGGCGGCGTAAACGCCGATGGCCTGGGCTTCCGGATCTGGGCCGACAACGAGGCCACGTTCGTGAACTTCGGCGCCGTGGTCACCGCCTTGGTCACCTTCATCATCACCGCCGCCGTGGTCTACTTCATCTTCGTGGCGCCCATGAACAAGATCAACGCCATGGTCAAGGACCGCCTCTCCACCGAGGAACCCGAAGAAGAGCCCATCCCCGCCGATACCGCCCTCCTGGCCGAGATCCGTGACCTGCTCAAGGAAGCCGCAGCCCGCAACGGCCGCGCAGACCGCGACCTGGACGAGGACCCCATCCGCTAGGACGTCCCGCAACGCCTCCCTGTCGTTGCGGTCCTTCCTCGCGAAACCCGGCATCCTCCATGGGAGGGTGCCGGGCTTCTGCGTTTTCGCTGACGCCCACGGCCAGACTCGCCTTGGAAACATCACGCGGTTACTGTCGCCCTGGCGAAACTTGTCCAGACGATGCCCGGGCGGGGGGGTGCCTCGCACTTCGCACCTCCAACCCGAGGGGACTGTTACCTTCACTGGATGCTGTCAAACCCGACGGGACCTGGCCGACTCGGTGTGTAGCGTTTGGCGTACCTTCACCGGGCATTTTGCGGGCGGGTCACACGGGACACCCCAAACTCCTGCACCGTAACGCTGCAGATCAAAGCCGAGTTGTCCCGGCAAGGGACCGGCCTACGGGCGCTATGTCGTCACTGCCGCCCGCTGACGGAATGCCTGCTGGAATATCGTGGCAGGATCGACGGATGACCTCATCACCACTTTCGAATGTTCGTGTGGAACAGGGAAGCGCGCCCGCACGGGAAGCGGCCGGAATCTGGGCTCGGGCCACCGCTCGGCGGGATCAGCTGCCTGTCATTCCACCGCTGGAGGACAAGCTGCCAGGTATTGAATCAGCGCTTGCTTTGGACGGTGCATATTTGCTGATGTTGCGTAGCGGTGAACGCGCAATGGCATTCTCTTTGGTCGTCCCCCATGCGAACTTCTTGGAAGTGCTCTACCTCGCCGTTGACCCAGAAGCCTGGGGCGACGGCCTCGCGCGCCAACTTCTTGACCACCTTCGAGACCACTCGGTGAAGGCACAGACGCCCTTGGAGCTTTGGGTTATCGCCGACAACCAGAGAGCGATCGCCACCTACGAAAGTGCCGGCTGGATGCCAACGGCCGACGTAAAGGTGCGCAACTCGGCGGATCGGCCGGAACGCCGATACATTTTGAGTCCGTAAGGATCGCTCACCGGGCGTTGGCCCGCTCGATGGGCAGGTCCCGCAGCGATAAACAGACCGCCCCGGGACGGAAAAGGAGACGAGGACATGTCTGAGCCGGTGAGGATTGAACTCAACGAAGACCAGGCACTGGTGTTGTTCGATTGGCTATGCCGTTTGAATGACAGGAGCCCCGCCGCCGGTGTTACTCATCAGGCGGAGCAGCGCGTCCTATGGGACATGCAAGCTGACCTTGAGTCAGTTCTCTTAGCGCCCTTCGAAGCAAATTACAACGAGCTGCTCGCACAGGCGCGAAACCGCGTTGCAGGTGCCGGCCAATAGACCGCTTACTTCCTTGAACTGGAACGTCCGGTAAAGGATCCTTCAGCGTGCTGCGTTGTATCGTCGAATCCAAGTTCGGCTCAGCGAACGATGACATCTGGGCGGCGTAATTCAGTCATCGGAAGCGACTATCACGTGAAGCGTGTGGAGAGTCCGATCAATCACGATGAACTCGTGGAAGCCACCGTTTCCGGTGACGAAGCCGTAGTCATGTTCGGCTTCCCGTGGGGGATTGCACAGCTTCAGCACACGGCCTGAGTCCAAGACGGGGTAGATGGTTTCCAGCCGTTGAATGGCATCGGCTGGCTGGGAGTATTCCGGATCCGTCCAGTCTTGGTCGTTGGCCCAGACTTTGATCTCGGCTTTGGCCGCTTCGGCGGTCGATGGCTCGAATAGGTCCGGGTGGATGGCATCAATCCTCCACCGCCCGTGAATTCCCCGTGCACGGAGCTCACTGCCGCCCCTGGAAGGAAAAGGGGAAGCGTAGTCGTGCTGGTAGCCGGGGCTTTCGATTAAGCGCTCCAGAATGGCTTGGTCGTTCTGGGCCGGGCCAATGAGGAAATGCGTCAACTGGACCCACATAAAGGTACCGGAATCGAGATGGACTATGTCATCTCCGACAAAGGGCAATGTCATGGCTCAAATGTATTTAAGTTCGCCCACTGGTCCAATGACTTCGCGCGCAAAAGACGATGTCCTACTCAGCAGTCGTGGCCACATTTCCGCCGACTCGCTGGGCGGAAGCTCTGAGAACGAACTGCTAAGTTCGCCGGTAAGCGAATCCCTCACCGGGGACGAAGAGCCTCATCAAGGCATGCGACGATGGTCGCATGCTTGTATGGCTTGCGGACTGGCAAGTTGCGGAAGATCACCTGCTAGTCAGAGTGGGTGACACGGTGGATTGGACAATGTATCCGGCCGACCGGGATTGGGTTTGTCGATTGTTCGGTGACCGGCTGGTGATTGACTGGCAGTTCGATTCGTACGGCGATGCGGTGGACCAACCTTCGCATCGGGTATCAGGGAAAGTAGCCGAGCTTTACAGCGTGCGCTGTCGTCAGACCCGGGCACGCGAAGGCCTCGTGCCCGTGACTGGCGAGGCAAACCTGCAGCCGGTAGGCGACACATCCGGATCATGGGTGCGCGATGCCGCACGTGAGGAAAACGTCGCCAACACCGGCTCTGGCCAGATAATGTACACGCTCGCGTACACGAGTTCCTTCGACGACGTCGAGGCCGACTATCTCTACGGCTATGTCCTATCACTTACAGGTTGCGACGAAGAGAACAGCGCCGGCGTAACAACGAGATTGTGATACGCAGCAGTTCCCAATGGTGCCCAGCGTCCCGCTAGGGGATCCTTCACCGGACGATGGTTGCGTAGTCAAGAAAGCACGGAAGAAACGTGGCGCAGCTGTCATGCTCGGTTGGTAGACAGTCCTGGACTTGGGTAGAGAGCCACTCAGCCAGCCCGATCAATGCGGATGAACTCAGCAGGAATGTCTTTGGCAAGCCACACCGAACCGCTTCCGTGGTAGAAAGCAATGTCCGAGGCTAGAGCGGCGACCGTATCGATGATCAGAATCACTGGATGCTTACTTTTACGGCTTCCGACTCGCACTGCGGTTTCGGCGTCTACCGACATGTGAACATACTGTCTGCTCATCGGTTGGAGGCCACCACTGAAGATCGCCCCGATACTTTCAGGTGGCGTGCCATGAAAAAGTTCGGCTGGAGGCGTGGCCGCAGCCAAGGCAATTGCGCCCGGCGTGCTGTGCCCATAGAAAGCACGAATCCGGTCACCCTGTATCTCGTGACGCGGTTTTGCCGCAGAATCGATCATTAGCTGCAGGTCAGCCGCGGTTAGGTCAGACCAGTCCGGAACTTCCTTGCGCAGCGCCTCCAGTAAGTTGTCCGCGGAGGTCCAGCCGTGCTCGTCAAGTTCAAGTTCGAACAGCCATGGCTCGTGTCGAAGCGCCCGCGATACGGCTTTGCTCAACTTCGTGAGACCAATCGCACGGGTTGTGACATCGTCTCTGGGATCCATATAGGTACAGCTTTCTAAAATTCGATCAGGTCATCGACGGCGGCGTGTAGCCACTTGTTGAAGTCTTGGAATTCGCCCTTGGCCTCCCACCCCGGCGACGCCCAGTCGTGTACCAAGGAAACTTTGCCCGTATCCATGTCGAAGCAGACGCAGTCATCGTTGTCTTGACGTTTTGCGAAGAGCACTAAATGCCGAGTCGGGTACCGATCACGCATCCCTTTTTGAAGGGCGCGCAGATGATCGCCGGTGAGTATCCACCATGGCTCCAGTTCGAAAAGTTCCAATTCCACCAGCCGAAGGAGCCCGCGGGGATAGGAGAATCCCTCGGGTAGTTCTTCAGCTGTGAAAAGCAGCGCACTCATTGGTCCTCCGGAAAAAGACATTGGCCTGCACAAACACTAACCCTCGTGCACCAGACGGCTTCAGCCAAAGGGCGTACATTCACCGAACCAACACCGCCCGAAAGCCCATCCCCCAAGGGACGCTGGGCGTCCGTTGGATGGCCACCGAGCAGGTTGAAGCACTCGGAGCTGCGCAGCTCGGGGAAAGTATTTGACTCGGTGCCTTTATGATCCAGTTATGACCTGCTAAAGGATGGATATGAGTTTATTCAGACGCGTGACCGCAGGGTTGGTGGTCGTGGCTTCGCTCACGGCCTGCAGTCCTGAGCAGCCGCTCCCTGCCCCTACAGCAGCCGAGATCGGTGGAACATGGGTCAATAGTGAAACTCGCCTTACCCTGATGCAGGACAAAACCTTCACGCTCGAAAACGCTCCTAGCTATCTGGATCCCTTGGGCGACGCAGACTGGAAATCTGGCCCTTCCGGTTCCTACACCTCAACAGGGACATGGGATTTAGGTTCAGGAATGCTGTGGTTGAGCGGCTCGAAAGTGACAAGGCCGCTCTATCTCGGCCAGACGTCCTCCGAGCGAGTGCTTGAGTTCGGAATCGATCTCGCGGGCGACGCCAGGTGCTTTCAGCTAGTGCGCGAGGGATCAAAGACTGTTCCGCTTGGACCAAAGGACTGTATTACCTAGCCGAATGACGAAACAGGTGTCCGCTGAGGGATCCTTATCGGGCACGTTGCCCCGTGAGGATAATCCGCGGATAAATCAGAAAAGCGTTTCCCCGCGGAGAACACGCTCTACGTCTGCGCTGTTGAGACTGCTTGCTTCCAGAACCCAGCCCACTCCATAGCCGGCCTGACTTGCAGACCTGATCTCTGCGCCAAGTTCCAGGGCAGCAGCCCTGCATGCCTCAGTGGCTTCCCGCAGCTTAGTGACCGCCGCTTCCAGGGGAAGGCGAATATCATCAGGCGGAACAGAGTATCGCGCGCTTTCGTCGCCAATGCCGAACTTCCAGCCGGGCTCCATATGATCTTCCAAAATGATGCTTGCCTTCGGCTGCTTAGACACCCTTGGCTTAACGGTAGGCCTTTTCGAAACGCTGGCTGGATAGAGGGCGGGTGCCCGGTAGAGGATCCCCTAGCCGACACCGACTCTGCTGAGGCAGGAACTGGCCGAGCCAGGAGGAGCAGGACTGGTTCGGTTATGGTGAAGCATGACCAGGGGGATAAGTCATGTACTTAGTGCTCTGATACTTGTCGGCTCTCTGATGAGCGGCTGTGGGGCTGCATCGTGCGACTCCGCAATGCGCTTCAGCACTCTGGAACTAGACCTTTCAGCCCTCCCGAATGCCAGCGAACTTGAGTTTGAAGTAACTTGTTTGGACCGAACTGACCAGGACGCCTGTACGGAATACCCCGCTGGACACCGTTATAGCGTGGCAAAGGACAATGCCGTATTCATGTGGATCGGAGTCCGTGCCGTGCGGTTGTTTGTATATAAGAAAGCATCCCAAGAGGTAGTGGTTGAAAAGGTCCTGGACCCGATCCCATGGGATCCCCCACCAGTAAAAGGCCCCTGCGGCCCGCCGCAATCTCACGCCACGTGGAAGTTATGAGCAAAAGCTGGGAGCGCCGCGGCGATCATCAGTACGGTGAAGGATCGGCTTACGGACGCTTCTAGGGGGACGTCCGTATGATCCAGTTATGACAGTTCCGGACCTTTCTGCAAGCCAGCGCATCCTTTTGTGGCAGGCAGTCGAGGACTACGGAGGATTATGGGAATCGCCCTGGGAACTCCGAGCACTCTACCCGTCTGCCAGTGAAGAATCTCTAGTCGAGGTGGCAAAGAAAGTCGTCTCTGAACTCCTCACCATGGGACTTGTTGAGCTCTACTACTGCCAAGAACCTTACGGCGAAATGACGCTGCTTTCTGATGCCGAAGCCTCCGAATTGTTGAGCACCTGCGATATCTGGAAAGTTCCTCCGCCAGGGGCCATTTCGGTGCGGTTCTCGGCAACAGAAGAGGCCACCTCCGTTTTCTTCAAAAACGACACAGGAAGTCGCTCGACGAACTCCCGCCCGATAAAGGATCCTTGAGTGGGCACGACCTCTGCCTTTTAGACAGCCGGCGCGCCCGGAGTGAGCCAACTGCAATCATCGGCGGACTCGATCAATGTGGCGGTAGCATTCTGGCTATGCAGCCACTCTTGACTACTTCCATCCGGCGGTCATTTCACTGGGGAATTGTGATCATTGCCGATGCTGACTCAGGGGGCAAAATTCCGGAAGTGGAACCCGCTAAGGCTGTCTCGTCCAACGAACACGGCATTATTGCGTTGGTCCGTCATGCCCAGGACATCGACTCGTTCGAGGGCGAATTCGACTGGGCCGAAAGCCAAGTGACAATTCGGCTTCTAACCGAAGCGGAGCTTCCCAACGTGGACAGAAGCGAAGTATTCCGAGGAAGGCTAAGTGTAGCCAACGGCAGAATCACAGTTGGCGACGCCGACAGTGACGTCGAAATCCCCGCTCACCGCGGTTGGAATGAGCTCATTGTGACGGTTGCAGCCGACGGCCTTGGTGATAGTGCGCCAGACGAGCTGCGCATTGACCTCATTCCCAGCGTCTAACTGTCTCAGGCTTGATGGGTCCGTCTCACTTCGTCTCTCGCGAATCAAACGCCCGGTAACCGACCCTTTACCGGGCTGCGATGGGACGGAAAGCAAGAATCTAGCGACACGAGGCTACCAAGTGATCAGGACCCACTCGCCGGGAAGGTCGCCGTGTCCAATAGCTGTTATGGCACGTACATGAGCTTCTTGCACATCTGAGCCCTTGTAAGACCACAAGGGCTCCTCAATGAACGTGCCGTCACTTTGGTAGTCCCTGACATCCAACCCAAGCACCAAGCGACCTGAGCCTGTAAGCGCTTCGATCACGGCCGGTGCTTGGGCTGCTGGCCAACTTACTTCGCCGTTCGGATCACGCAGTGCTCCCTTTTGTAGATCTGGATGAAGAAACGAAAGGTCAGTGACTGTCACAGCTGGACCAGAAGGGTTTCGTTCACGAGCTTCTTCTCTCTGGACGTTCGCCCGCGAGTCCGTAATCGACGGGAAAAACTGTTCGTACTGTGTCTTCATGCTTGGGCCAAGAAGAAGAACAACATCAGCATCTGGTCGCTCTGATGGCAAGGGCAGATGCTCAATGAATGAGACGGCTATGACGTTGTCAACGTCGTCCTTTACACGCCCTTCGCATGCAAAGTGAGCCTCTAGCCACGACAGAAGTTGCAGAACACGAACTGGATTGGATTCTTGCTCTGCCACAGCCCATGTGCATACTTCGGCCATCAGTAAATGAGGCAGGAGATCCCCATAGTTGTCCTCCAGAAGCTGCCGATAGATCTGTCGGAGATGCGGGTGATCAGCGATCAGTTCCCGTATGAACTGCTGGGAGTCTCGCCTGCCCATACTCATCCATTACACCCCCCCCCCGCATCTTGCATGCCCTTCTACCTTCCACCTTCACGATAGGGGCTGTGATGGCTGTGGTTCTTCGCTCCTTGACCTGCCCGTAAGCGGATCCTTATCCGGCAGTCAGAGTTGGGCGGAGTCCCCGATCGCTCCCGTAGTGCGGTGGGCCTCCCGGACCTGGCCTGGCTCGAACAGGCAACCACCCTCTCCAAACTACGGGCTGGACACGCACTTACCGGGTATACGCATCTTGGGCAGGTTCGATCCGAGCATATGTTGGGAAATCTGAGAATTGAAGCGGGCTTCTATCGAGCCGTCACGCCGGTGTCCGGCCAGGGATCTGATACCGGCGCGCAGTGGCTGTGCGGATGACTTCGGAAAATGACATGGCAAAGGTCTGATGGATAAAGGCAGTACCTTCGTGAGCGGGGTGGCCGTACAACAAGTCCAAGCTGGCGGGAATCCTGACATACGGTCCGGCGGTTGCGGGACCTCTCCGGGCTAGCGGTATCCCAGAACTCCGGCCCGCACCCGCACAGCTAGACTCCCGAAAACCCGGCGCCTCCCCGGGTTTTCGCATGTCATGAGTGAAATCCGCTAAACAAGGGGGCGGGAGCGACCATACTCGGTCCCCTCAGTCACAATCCGTCAGCAACACTTGTATACCAAAAGCCTTGACAGTGCTGCCCGTCACATCTAACTTTGATTTTGGGATCCCAAAACGGGATCCCAAAAGATCCAACACCGGATGCGGCCCTGTTCCATCAACGGGCAGGAACCGCAACAGTTGCCGCCGGCACGGGTCAGGCTGCAGCGGTATCCCGCCCGGCTCATCCCCCCAAAAAGCCCCAAAAGCCCCAAGACATTCCCATCCCGTTGACTCCTACTGAAGGAGAAGCTGTGTCTCTCGAAAACACGCAACTGGCAACCCAGGACAGCGACCAGAAACCAGGCAAGGACGGCGTGCAGCGACGCACCAACGTCCGCTGGAAGCTCTTCATCCTCTTGTTGGTCCTGGTGGCGGTCAATTACATCGACCGCGGCTCCATCTCCGTAGCCCTTCCCATCATCCAAAAAGAATTCAACCTGGCCCCCGAACTGGTGGGCCTGCTCCTCTCGGCCTTCTTCTGGACCTACGCCCTCATGCAGATCCCCGTCGGCTGGCTGATCGACAAGTTCGGTCCCCGCAAGGTGGTCACGGCTTCCTGCATCGGCTGGGGCGCGGCCACCGCGGCCTCCGGTTTTGCCGGTGGATTCCTGAGCATGTTCATTGCGCGCTTGGGCATCGGCGTCACCGAGGCGGGCGTCATGCCTGCCGGCGGCAAGCTCAACGCCATCTGGATGCACCGGAAGGAACGCGGCCGCGGTGCCACCATCCTCGACGCCGGAGCTCCCCTCGGGGCCGGCTTGGGCGGCATCCTCATCACCTGGCTGATCGCTTCCACGGGCAGCTGGCGGATGTCCTTCATCATCGCCGGCGCAGCCACCGTCCTCATGGGCCTGGCCGTCTGGTGGTACATCCGGGACAACCCGCGCCAGCACAAGGGCGTCAATGACGCCGAGGCCAGCTACATCGAAAGCTCCCACGCTGAGGAAGACGCCGAAGCAGCCCGCGAAGGTGCCCGTGGCAAGCGCGCGCTCCTCCCCTACCTGAAATTCCGTTCCTTCTGGGCCATGTGCTTCGGTTGGCTTGGCTTCAACGGCGTGTTCTACGGCCTGCTCACCTGGGGTCCGCTCTACCTGGCCCAAGCCAAGGGCTTCGACCTGAAGACCATCGGCTGGTCCACGTTCGTGATCTTCGGTGCCGGATTCGTCGGTGAAATCCTCGGAGGCGCCATCGCAGACAAGTGGCGCGCAACCGGCGCATCGGCGAACAAGGTCATGCGGACCCTGCTGGGCATCTCCAGCCTGGTGGTTGTGGGCGGACTCGTCGGCGTTACCGTCGTCCCGGACCCGATCACCGCCGTCGTGCTCCTCTCGGCAGTGCTGTTCTTCCTCCGCTGGGTTGGCCTCTTCTGGTCCATCCCGTCCATCCTGGGTGGCCGCACCAACGCCGGCGTCCTGGGCGGGGCCATGAATTTCAGCGGCAACATTGCCGGGTTCATTACCCCGATTGTGGTAGGCCTGATTGTCGGGGCCACTGGCTCCTACATCTGGGCACTGCTGTACTTCGTTGGATCGGCAGTGGTCATGGGCATCTCCGTCCTGGCGCTGGATTACAACAAGCGACTCCCGGTCTGACTCGCACTCGCCGGGCCGGCCGCGGGTCCTGAACCACCCAAGGCCGGACACCGCCGGGCCGGGCGCACGCCTTACACATCACGGAAATGGAGCTGACATGCTGACCGCAGAAGACACGAACACCACGGACCGCCCCCTCCGGGAGTCCGTGCGTGACACGCTCCGTACCCGGATTTTCGAAGGCCACTATGCGCCCGGCACCCGGCTGGTGGAGCGGGACCTCGCCGCCGAGTTCAACGTCTCCCGGCTCCCCATCCGCGAAGCCCTCCGGATGCTCCGGCAGGAAGGACTCATCCGGGACCGCTCCGGTCGCGGCTCGGAGGTCAGCGGCCTCAGCCCCAAGGACGTGGAGGACCTGTTCGACGTCCGGCAATCCCTCGAAGTCCTGGCCTGCCGCCTTGCCGCGAAGCGCGCCACCACTGAAGACCTCCAGCACCTCGCCGGACTCCTGGACCAGGCCGAACACTTCCTGGCCAAGGGATCCATCCTGGAGGCCCACCGCGCCAACAGCGAGTTCCACGATGCCATCACCCGCATCGCCAACAACGACTTTCTCCGCTCCGCGCTCGAACCCCTCCAGGGCCGCATGCACTGGCTGTTCCGCCACGTCAGCGACCTGCCGGAACTGATCCGCGAACACCGCGAACTCTACGCGGCCATCGCCAGCGGCGACGACGACCGCGCAGCCGCCCAATCGGCGTCGCACATTGGCAAGTACCGCGGGCAGTTCCCGGAGGACTACAGCGCCACCGAGCCCCAACCCAGAAACGCACGGAAGAAGCCATGAAACTCCTGGTCATCAACCCCAACATCAGCGATGACGTCACAGCCCTCATCGAGGCTGAGGCACTTCGCTCCGCGAGCGCAAGCACTGAACTGATCGTCCGGACCGCCGGGCACGGCATGGAATACATCGAGACCCGCTTCGAGTCGCTTATTGCGGCGGGCGCGGTGGCCGAGCTGATCGCGGAATACGCTTCGGTTCAGGAAACAGCGCACGACGGCGGCACTCCAGCCGCGGACGCAGCTGCAGCTTCCGCTGTGGACGGCGTCGTCGTGGCCGCGTTCGGCGACCCGGGCATGCCCGCCCTCAAGGAGTTGGTTGACGTGCCGGTCATCGGCATCACCGAGGCTGCACTCTGCGCCGCTGCGTTGCAGGGCCAGCGTTTCTCCATCATCGCCATCTCGGATCGCATCCAGGCCTGGTACCGCGACTGCGTGGAACTCTTCGGCTTCAGTAGCCGGCTCGCTTCCATCCGTTCCATCAACCAATCCCTCAACTCAATCGGCTCCGTGCAGGCCGATTTCAAGGAAACCCTCCTGGCACTGAGCCGGCAGGCCGTCGCGGAGGACGGTGCCGACGTCGTGATCCTGGCCGGTGCGCCGCTCGCCGGACTGGCCCGCGAGCTCGACGGCCAGATCCCGGTCCCTGTGGTGGACGGCATTTCCGCCGGTATCCGCATGGCCGAGGCCGTGGTTTCCCTGCAGTCCGGCGCCCACCGCGGCGGTTCGTTCGCGGCCCCGCCCGTCAAGGCCAGGCGCGGCCTCTCCCCAAACCTCGACGCCGCCCTGGCCGCTGCTCAGTCGGCCCAGCTTTCCGCCGTCGCGAACTAGCCCAACACAAAGGAGGACGACGATGTCCCAACTCCCAGACCTCGTGATCGCCAATGGCACGGTGGTGAACAGTTTCGGGCGGCAGGCCGCCCATGTAATCGTCGACGGCGGCAAGGTCACCGGCCTGCTCGACGCCACCGAGCCCGTACCCGCAGCTGTCCGGACCGTCGATGCAGCAGGCAAGCTGGTCATCCCCGGCGGCGTGGACGGACACTGCCACGTTGCCCAGGTGACCGGGCGGTTCCGCACCCTGGACGATTACGCCATCACCTCCACCGCCGCGCTGTGGGGCGGAACCACCACGATCATCGACTTCGGCATCCCCCGCGATGCGCAGGAAACCCCACTCGATGCCGTCCTCAACAAGAAGCGCCTCGCCGAAGAATCCCGCTGCGATGTTGCCCTGCACGGCTCCGTGATCTCGTGGGACGAGACGGTGCCCTGGCAACTGGAGCAACTGGCTGCCGAGGGTGTGCGCTCCGTGAAGATGTACACCACCAACCGCGGCTCCACCATGGCTGATAACGACACCATCCTGAAGGTCATGCGGGAAATGGTCCGGCTGGACGGGCTCACCTACATCCACGCCGAGCACGATGCCATCATCACCGACTGTACCGAAGAGCATGCGGCGGACGGCCTGATCGGGATCGACCACCTGCACCGTACCCGGCCCGAGCTCGCCGAGGAGATCTCCGTGAAGGAGACGCTCGCCATGGCCGAATACACCGGGGCACCCGTGTATTTCGTGCACCAGTCCACCCCCGGTGCCGTTGACCTGGTCACCGAAGCCCGCGAGCGCGGCCTGGAAGCCTACTCAGAGACGTGTCCGCACTACCTCACCCTTGATGACACCGTCTATGGCTCCACCTTCCCGGAGTGGTACGCCTGCTGCCCGCCTATGCGGAGCGCCGAAACCGTAGCGGCCCTGAAGGAACGCCTCGCGGCCGGTGCCATCCACACGGTGTCCTCGGACCATTCCTGCTACGACCTCTCGCAGAAGCGCGAGCGCACCGACGACGTTCGTTTCATGCCCCACGGCCTGCCCGGCGTCGAGACCCGGATGCCCGTCGCCTTTACAGCCCTGGTGACAGAGTCCGGTGGTTCGGTGGAGCACTTTGTTGAGGTCTTCTCCGCCGGCCCTGCCCGGATCAACGCGCTCCCTTTCAAGGGTGCGGTCGCGGAGGGCTTCGACGCGGATCTTGTTGTTTTCGATCCCGCCACGCAACAAACAGTCGACGGCGGTGCGTTGCACATGGGGACTGACTTCTCGCCTTTCGAGGGGAAGACGCTGAACGGCTGGCCCGCCGTCGTGGTTTCCGCCGGGCGGGTGGTCCTCGACGCCGATGGCTTCCACGATCCGGGGCCCGTGGGCCGCTTCGTTCGCCGGAACGGCTTCACCGAGCACCAGTCAGTCCCTGTTCCTGCTATTGCATAGGAGTTCTTGATGCCTACTATCGACCGGCCGACTCGCATCGGCATGATCGTGCCGTCCTCCAACACTTGCCTTGAGCCGCAGACCTACCGGATCCTGGGGGACCGGCGAGACGTCACCATCCACTCCACGCGCATCCCGGTCACGCGGATCGCCCTGGATGACTCCTCGGACAAGCAGTTCAACTCAACCGTTATGCGTGCCGCCGCCGAACTCCTGGCCACCGCCAACGTGGACGTCATCGCATGGAACGGGACCTCTGGATCCTGGCTGGGATCAGCCCACGACCATGCGATGGTCCGGGAGATCACCGAAGCCACCGGTATCCCCGCCACCACCTCAACGCTTGCCTACATGTCCGCGTTTGAAGAGTTCGGGACGGAACGGATCGGGCTGTTCACGCCCTACACCTCGGACGTTAATGACGCAGTGATCGCTTCATACGCCCGTGAGGGAATCAAGACCATCGACCACCGGCACCTGGACCTCAGCGACAACGAGTCCTTTGCCCGGGTGACCGACTCGGAGATGCTGCCGGGCTCGCTCGAACTCGCTGCAGCCCAGCCCGATGCCCTGGTTTACCTCTGCACCAACCTGTACGGAGCCAACATCACGGCGGAGGTGGAGGCCCGCACCGGAGTACCCGTTCTCGATTCCGTGGCGGTCACCCTCTGGCATGCCCTGAAGCTGGCGGGCGCACCCTTGCTGGACCCCAAGTGGGGGCGGCTGCTGGCTTAGCTTCGCGGCAGTTCCCTGGACGGGCTCGTGTCGCATTGCGTCGCGAGCCCGCCGTCGTGCGAATATTTGTCCACCATTCGCATTCTTCCCACGGGGGACCCATGTCCGAAAACACTCACTCCAGCGCGCCCCAAACCGCTGGCAACAACAACGCACCCGAGCCGCAATACGGGGTTCGGGTTCCCGAAGGGGCCGGACCGGGCGTTCCCGACTGGCATCCTGAAGCTGCCAAGGCCCAGGCAGGCCACGCCTCCTACGTTCCCGCGACGCCACGCGAGGACGTAGGCCGCGGAACCATCTTCGCCCTGGCCGCGCTGCCTATCGGCGTCATCCTCTGGATGGTCATCTGGAGCCTCGGCTGGATGTCCTCCCTCGTCACCTTCGCGGCAGCGTTCATGGCGGCCAAGTTCTACGTCACAGGCGCAGGGGCCTTGAGCCGGAAGGGCGTCTGGATCGTGGCAGGCATTACCGTGGTCACGGCCCTGCTGTCATTCCTTGGCGGAGTCTGGCTGGACGCCGTCCAGTTCCTCGGCCGCGAACCCATGTCCATGGTGTTCGATTCCGAGCCGTGGGCCCTCATGGCCGACAACTTCGCCTATAACCCGGACTTCGTCAGCAATTACATGAAGGACTTCCTGCTCGCACTGCTGTTTGGAGCGCTCGGGTGCTTCTTCACGTTGCGCCGGTTGTTCGCGGACACTAAGGCTCCGTAGCGCGACGGGACGCCTTCGGTTTACTCCTTGTCGATCAGGTCCAGGAGTTTGCCCAGGGCGTCCCGGATGTCGTCGTGGTCGTATTGCCCGGCGCGGCTTTCGGCCGAGATCACCCCGCAGCGGTGGACTTTCCTGAAGTCGCCGATGGGGAACTTGTAGTGGCCTTTTTGGTCGTCCGGATGCTCGTCATCGACGCCGAGATACCACTTGCCGTACTCAGCGAAGTCGTGTTTTTCCAGGAACGCGTTCTCTTCCCTGGTTGAGGGAGCGTGTTCACTCCAGTCATCGCGCTCGTCCTTGGCAACCTTGCCATCGCGGATCAGCTTCTTGGCGTGGTCGAAGGCCTTCTTGTTGAGTTTCACTGTCACTCTGCACCTTTCTCTACAGCGCCATACACCGCCCGCAGGACTTCTGGTCAGGGCGTCTTGGCGTCCCCATCAGCAGCGTCTTCTGCAGTTTGTACATGAAACCATGGAGTCCACGAGATGCAGTGCAGAGCGAAGCCTGGTGGCGATCTCCCTTGGGAGTCAGTTTGGAGCCTTCCGGGCTCCTGCATTGACTGCCCTGAATTCGCGTTGGTACGCGAGGACTGCGTCGAGCGTCCAATCCTTGAGGACCGCGAGTGTTCCGTTTTGAAGTGGACGTAGGTCCACGAGGGGGCTGGGCGGAAGAGTGTATCCGGAGCCGTTAGCCATGTACGTCAAAACTCCCACCGGCGGATACCAGAGGGGGTGGTTTTCGCTCTGCTTAGTAACTTCGTATCCGAAAACGCCTCCACGGATGGGACTCCAAATGTCGACAAGGGATGCGACGCATTCGGTTATTGCTTCTCGTCCGGAAACCAGGGCTTCATTCAACTCCAATTCGAACGAGTTCCTCGATCCGGGTTGGTCCTCTCCGTCTGAGACAGAGAAGCTGAATGGGCAGAGGCTTCTGTCCGACCCTGCAAGGAAGCCGAGCACCGAGAGGTAGTAACCCCAACTAGGGTAGAAGTTGCCCGCATCATCCTTGCGGGCGCCGTCTCCGACCCTTAATTCCATTTCGTGAACGGAGCGAGGTATTGCTTCTTTCGTCGCCGCACTGCGTCCGGGGTACAAAACGTCAACCCACTCGATTGGCCTGGCATCCAGGTGCTCCAAGGCGCTCAAGGTCGACAGCATCCTCCCGGCAATTTCTGCAGGGCGCGCGGGCCGTCCGCCCAGCAGGAAATCTAGGTCAATGTCATCGAGTTTGGGGTCGAAGTAGGACTTCGCGGCTTGTTCAGGCACACCGGCTCCTGGTAGTTGGGTTTGGTCTAGGCTTCAAGTGGTACGTACTTAACAACAATTGAGACGGTGGACTTCTCCTTCGCCATCGATTTGCGCAGTGCTTTGTCCAGCATCTCAGCGAATTCAGGATTGTGGGTGAAGACCCATTCGAGTTGGCTGCCCGGTGCTTTTGCTTCCAACATTGCTAGCTGCTTGCGGGCCGTCTCGACCCAGTACTTCAACGCCGCTTGGGGCGCTAGGTTGCGGAGGTACTGTCCATTGAAGATCCCTTTGTGGATCAGATCGTAGTTGCCTTTGATTTCTTGGAAGATCTGGATGGGTGGGCGTCCTCGCCACAGGTGGCCGTCGAAGGCGATCGATTTCTTTTCGCCGGCGGCGGTGATGTAGTCCGTGACGTATTCCAAAGCGTTGCCTTTGGGGCCGGTGGCTGTGACCCCGGTTGCGAACGTCTGGTCCGGCGCACCGTTAGGGCTTCGTCCAGGTGGTTCCTGCCAGGTGCCGGGGCCGCCGTCGGTGTCGCCGATGGTGGGTTGGAGGTCGGGGTGGCGGCCGGGGAGGGTGTGGTCGCCGAGGCGTTGGTCGTAGGTGCCGGGTGGGCCGGACGGCTTTGCTGGAGAGGCCGCCGGTGGGGCGTGTTCTGCTGCTGGTGCGGGCGATTCAGGGGTTTCCGGGGCATCGGATGTGTCTGCGTGGGGGTTTGAGCCGCCGGGTGGTTCCGGGTGGGTGTGCGGGACGCCGACGGGGTCAGTGGTGGTGGGGTTGAAGCGTTGGTTCAGGCGGGCTCTGTCGGTGGGTCGGGGTTGGGTCCGGTTTCGGGGGCGGGGGTGTTCCTGGCCTGGTTGTCGATGTCGTCGCTCCAGCGGCCTTGGGACGGTGTCCGGGTCGCCGGGGTTGGGTCCGGTGTGGGGTTGGTGTTGTGTTCGTTGAGCCAGCGGGTGGCCGGACCAGGCCGACCAGTACCGGCAGAGGCAGCCCCTGGTGCTCTTGTTCCTGTGGGGACGCCTGCCGTTGCTGGGGCGGGGTTGGTGTAGTCCTTGATGGTTCTACCTACGGTGGTCAGGAATTCCTGGACGCGTGCGATACCGGCGTCGAGGTTCTTCGCCCACTCGGCGGCCGTTGCGGATCCGAGCATGGACGTGGATTTAGTGGCCGTGTTCCCGAGCGCGGCAGCGGCTTCCTCCGGCACGGCCGTTCCCGCCGCACCGGCACCGGCACCGACACCGGCTTCGGTGATCGTCGTTGTTTTGGTGGGCAGGCCACGGAGCCGGGCGGCGAGGGCTGTGATGCGGGCTTCGAGGGTGAGTCCGGCGCCGGTTCCTCCTGTGGCTGCGGTGGCGAGGTCGAAGGTGGTTTGCCCGCCGGCGCTCCAGTAATCGGTGGCCCATTCGTCGGCGTGCACGGTTTCCCGGATCGCCGCGGCTGCGGTCAGGAGCGCTTCGATGTCGCCCTCGTCCATGTCCGTGAAGCCCCGGTCGATCACGGCTTTGGACCGGAACACCGCAGCACCCAACGCCCCGATACCTTGCCAGGCCTGTGCTTGCTGGGTTTTGTCTTTCGTTCCGAACAGCGTGTACAGGCCCTGGACGGCGCCGACGGCGGCGGTCCCGAAACCCTGCACACCGGACAGGCGGCCCTCATGCCGGATGGACACCGCCGGCCCCCAGGGCAGGTCAGGGACCGGGGCGTCGGTACCCAACTGGTGCTGCAGCCAACTGAACCCGTTCGTGACCTGGTCCGTGGAGGCGAACACGCTCCGCCGCGGCACCTCCACCGGGGTGTACCGGTGCCCGTGCGTCAGGGCGGAGAGTTCGTTGGCGCATTGGGTGTCCGAGTCCAGGATCTGCTGGGCGAGCCCGGACGCGGAGGACATGAGCCGTTGATGGGTGTCCACGATCTGGGCCTTCGTGTGCCAGTCATCGTTGGCCAGGATCACCGCGTCCAGCGCCTGCACCTCAGCCCGCAGACCCGTGATGCGGCGCTTGAAGTCCCTGGCCCGGTCCGCGTATCCGTACAAGGCCCTCGCCGCCGCGCCGGTCAGGTCCTTCACCCGGGCCGCTTTGGCCAGGGCCGGGGTGAACGCGCCGAGTACTTGTTCGGCTTCCGGGGTCCGGTAGAACGCCCGGAGACCGGCCCAGTTCCGGGCCGCGTCCTGAACCCCGTTGTGGAACCCGACCCCTGCTGCGATCATCGACTGGACCTGGGCGTCCAACACCTCCGGATCCGGCAACGGCGGCAACGCGTCCACATTGATCCCGGACCCACCACCACCGGACGGGACACACACCTGCGTGAAATCCCCACTCATTCACAAACTCCCGTCAAGCCAACGAAGACTTCACAGCTCATGGCAGCTTCCACCGCGGACCACCTCCGGTGCCGGGTTCGCTGACACGGCCCGGACTGGGGAACGGCGACCCGCCCCCGCCGGCACCGGAAGGCTGGGTGCCGGCGTCGCGGAAGGGCCACCCGACACCGGCACTGGCGGGTTCGGTGCCTGGTTCGATGCCTTGCGCGGCGGCCAGGCCGGTGCCCAGGGCCGGGCCGGTCCCGGCGGCGATCAGGGCGCTCTTTTCCGCGATGGTGGCCATGGCCTGGTCTCCGGCCATGTAATGCCCCACCGCCTCCGTCGTCCCGGACAGCGCCGCGCCGGCGGAGAGCACGGCCCCGGTGAGGTCAGGGCTCAGCCCGTCATCGGCGAACCCGCCCAACGCCTGGACCACCACCGTGGAGGGGACCGCACCGGCGACCCCTTCCAGCGCGGTACCGAGGCTCTTGACCGGGGTTTGCAACCCCGTGACGGCCTTCGAGGCCGCGGCCAGCACCCCGTGGGTGCCGGGCACGTCAATTTCCCAGACAGACATCAGAAACCCGGTGGGTTAGCCGATGCCTTGCACGGCGTTCCGTGCAGCCGACACCGCGGTGGTGGCCGTGTCGTCGGTTTGGGCGAGGGTGGAGCGGACCAGTGCGACGATGGCCCGGACTTCGGAGGCGGCGGAGGTCCACCGGTTCTCGACTGCCTGGTATTCGGCGTCGACGCCGTCGGCGCGGAAGTCGGCCATGGCGTGGTTGACGTCCTGCTGCCGGGCGGTGATGAGGTTCTCCAACTGCGCAGCCAAAGCTTGGATGTCGGATTGGACCTGGGCGGAGACGTTCGTGTCGTAGGCAATGCGGCTCATGATGGGTTAGGCCCTTCCCTGGAAGCGTGCGGCGTCGAAGTTCGCGGACCCCTCTGAGCGGCGGGCCGTGTCGGAGGCGGCGATGTCGCCTTGGGTGAAGGCGGTGTCCATCCCGGACTGGCCCTGCACGATCGCACCCAGCGCGGTGTTCAACTCCGAGGCGACCAGGTCGGAGCGGTTCTTGAAGGAGTCGAACGCTGCCTTGCCCGCGCCGCTGAACTTCCCCTCCAACGGGGTCACGGCGTCCACGAACCGGCGCACCAACGCCCCCAAGTCCTGGTGCGAAGCATCCGTTTGCTTACCCAAGGTGGCGAGCGTCTGCGCACCCATATCAAAAACAGCCATACAAAGGCCCCCAATAGCCCTCGAAACAAACCCACCAACCAGTGGGTGCCCGCGACCGGAAATGACCGCGCAACCGGGGACATTGTGAACACACAAAAACGCCTCTAGGTGGCGAAAAAGGCTCTCCCTAGACCCAAACGAGGAAAATTAGGTAGTCAAAACCCAAAATTAGGTGCTGAGAAAAATCATCTAGGTGGTCGCCGGAAACCAGCAGACTAATATGACGCCAGAACCCACGCGACCATCCAGCAAGGAGACAACCATGGCGAATGCCATCGACCTCATTCGATCAGCACATCTCAGTTCGATCGCCGAGTATGCCTACGCGTCGACCGTTCCCAGCGGCATGCGGTTCATTTTCCTGGCTGGCTCCTGCCCGCTGAACGAAGACGGAACCACCGCCGGCGTTGGGGACTACCGCTTGCAAGCAGATAAGGCGATCGAAAACATGGTGGTTGCCCTGGAAGCAGCCGGTGCCGGGATAGAGGACGTCGTGGCCACAAGGGTCCTCGTAGCTTCCACCGAACGCGAAGACCTGGTCTGCGCCTGGAACGTGGTCCGCGAAGCATTCGGCGACCATGACGTCCCCAGCACCCTCTTGGGAGTCACCGTGTTGGGATATCCGGACCAGCTCGTGGAAATTGAAGCGACCGCAGCCGTGCACGACAAAAAAGGGTACGAAGGACCGGAAGGGCGCTGAGCTACAGCGCCTTCACGGCACCCAGGACTTTGGTCAACGAATCCTTCGCATCTCCGAACAGCAGCGTGGTCTGCGGCTCATACAGCAGGTCGTTCTCGATGCCAGCGAATCCGGGGCGCATGGAGCGTTTGAGGAACACCACTTGGCGGGCGTCGGCGACCTCCAGGATCGGCATGCCGTAGATGGGCGAACCGGACGTGGTTTTCGCGGCAGGGTTCACCACGTCGTTGGCGCCCACCACCAGGGCGACGTCGGCCGTCTTGAATTCGGAGTTGATGTCACCCATTTCCTTCAATGATTCGTACGGCACGTTCGCTTCGGCCAGCAGCACGTTCATGTGCCCGGGCATGCGTCCGGCCACGGGGTGGATGGCGAAATCGACTTCGGTCCCGCGCGATTCCAACGCCAACGCAAGCTCGGCCGCCGTGTGCTGGCCTTGGGCCACCGCCAAGCCGTATCCAGGGACGATGATCACCCGCTGCGCGTAGCCCAGGAGCACCGCCACGTCCTCTGCGCTGGACGAGCGCACGGGCCGTTCGCTCACGGCGGTGGATCCCGCCGTCGAACCTCCCTTGAAGGCGCCGAACAGGATACCTGCCACGCTGCGTCCCATCGCAGCTGCCATGGCCCGGGTGAGGATGGTACCCGAGGCGCCCACCAGCGTTCCGGCGACTACCAGCAGCACATTTCCCAACACCAGACCGGAGGCCGCCACCGCCAGGCCGGTGAACGCGTTCAAGAGGGAGATGACAATCGGCACGTCGGCACCGCCAACCGGCAGCACCAGCAGGACGCCAACCACTAGTCCCAGTGCCAAGAGGACAATCGCCCACCCCGGAGCACCGGCCAGGACCACCACTACCCCAGCGGCGAGTGCCGCGAGCAATACCAGCGCCATGAGCACGGGGAGTCCCGGGAAGAGCACGGGCCGCGTGGTCATGAGCCCTTGGAGCTTGGCAAACGTGACAGCCGAACCGGCGAACGACACCGCACCCACCAGCAGGGTGAAAACAATGGCGAGCCGCACCCAGGCATCCTCGGTGTGCGGCAGCTCCAGCAGGGCGACCAACGCTGCCGCTCCGCCGCCCACACCGTTGAACAGCGCCACAAGTTGCGGCATTTGCGTCATCTGGACACGCCTGGCCACGGGCGCAGCGACTCCGGCACCAACCACGATCGTGCCAAGGATCCACGGAACGTTGTCCAGCTTCACGGAGACAAACACGGTGACCACGGCCAGCAGCGCTCCGAACGCGCCGATGAGGTTGCCCCTTCGGGCAGACTTGGGCGAGCTCAGCCCTTTCAATGCGAGGATGAAACAGGCGGCCGCCGCGAGGTACAGAAGGGCCGTCCAGGTTGGGTTCAGGAGAGTCAAGGCCGACTCTCCCCTCCTGCTTTGTCGGCTTTGACGTCCGACGGCGGCCGCTGCTTTCCGCGGAACATCTCCAGCATGCGGTCGGTCACCACAAAGCCGCCCACAAGGTTGGCGGTGGCGAGGACCACCGCGAGGAGTGCCACCACCAATACCCACGGCTCGGACGCCTGGCCGGCCACGATGATCGCACCCACCAAGATGATCCCGTGGATCGCGTTCGCCCCGGACATCAACGGCGTGTGCAGGGTGCTGGATACCTTGGAGACGACCTCGAATCCCACAAACACCGCCAGCACGGTGATCGTCAGCAGACTCATGCCATCCATCAGTGCGCTCCTTCTGTCCCGTGGGTTGAAGCTTCAGCGGCCGTCTCCCCGGCGAGCGCAGCGAGCGCCTCCGCCGTGGGCGCATGCCGGATGACGCCGTCGTGCGTTAGGCAGGTGCCCGCCACCACCTCATCGGAAAAGTCGGGGGCGACCACGCCGTCCTTGGTCATCAGGGCGATCAGGTTGGCGACGTTCTTGGCGTAGAGCCGGGACGCGTCGGCGGGCATGGCAGACGCAGGATCCTTGAGGCCCACCAAGGTAATGGTGCCTTGGCCGTCGGCGGTTGGAATGTGCAGGTCCTGCCCGGGAATGACGCCCTCGACGTTGCCTCCGGACTCCGCGGCAAGGTCCACCACCACGGAACCGGCACGCATGCCCTGCACCATGTCCCGGCTGACGAGCATCGGCGCCCTCCGCCCGGGGACAGCCGCGGTGGTGATGAGGACATCCGCCTGGGCCACGTGCGGGGTCAGCAACGCGCGCTGCAGGGCACCCCGGTCCGCACTGAGTTCGCGGGCGTACCCGCCGGAAGCTTCGGCCGTTTCGAGGTCGAGTTTGATGAAGGTTCCGCCCATGGACGCGACCTCGTCGGCCGAGGCAGGGCGGATGTCGTTCGCGGATACGCGGGCGCCGAGGCGCTTGGCTGTGCCGATGGCCTGCAACCCGGCCACACCGGCCCCAAGAACCAGCACGCGGGCCGGCGGGATGGTTCCGGCGGCCGTCATATAGAGCGGGAAGAAACGCGGCAGGCGCATTGCGGCCTCAAGCACACAACGGTACCCAGCCACGAGCGCCTGGGACGTGAGTGCATCCATCGACTGTGCCCGTGAGATCCGGGGAACCAGTTCCAGGGCGAAGGATGTGATGCCACCTGTGGCGAGCGCCCGGACAGTAGGCAACTCCGACGACGGCGACCCCAACCCCACGGTGACGGCCCCCCGGCGGAGGGCTCCCGCCGTCGTCGGGTCCAAGGGGCGAACGTGGCAGTAAATATCGAGTGTGCCGAGATCCAGGGAGGGAACCAAAGTGGCGCCGGCGGCACGGTAATCATCGTCGCTGTGGCCGGACGCGACACCGGCTCCTGACTCGACCTCCACAGCCAGGCCCAAGGCCACCAATTGCTTGACCGTTTCCGGTGTGGCCGCCACCCGCCGCTCGCCGTCGAGCGTCTCGCGTGCTATGCCTGCTTTCACCCGCCACCCCTTCCAGGAACCGGCCCAGAACTCAGTTGCCACGAGTTTATGCACGTGGGAGGGGCTGCGGTAGTAGGGGGCTGCGCTATGTGCGCAACTGAATTAGGGTCGAACGTGAGCCGGGGCAACCAGCCTCCGCACCGTCGTCGAGCCGGCTCCGGCCGTGCCGTCGGGAAGGAACGCCGCCATGGACACATTCAAGATCGGCTATTTCGTAGGAAGCCTCTCAAGCACCTCCATCAACCGGACCCTCTCCAAGGCGCTGATCAGCGTAGCGCCGCCCGAACTCGAATTCCATGAGATCGAAATCAAGGACCTGCCACTGTACAGCTCCGACTACGACGCTGATTTCCCGCCCGCAGGCAGGGCGCTGAAGGACGCGATCGCCGCGTCGGACGGCATCCTGTTCGTCTCCCCCGAGTACAACCGCTCCATCCCCGGGGCACTGAAGAACGCCATCGACTGGGGTTCACGCCCTTGGGGCACCAACTCCTTCGCACGGAAGCCCACGGGCATCATCGGCGCTTCGCCGGGCGGCATCGGCACCGCGGTGATGCAGTCGTCCATGCGCAGCGTCCTGAGCTTCCTCGACGCGCCGCAGCTGAACGCTCCGGAGGCTTACATCCGCTTCGTCGCAGACGCTTACGACGCCGATGGGACAGTCAAGGACGAAGGCACGGCGGCGCTGCTGCGGCACTACATGGAGGAATACAGCGCTTTCGTCCAGCGCGTGCTGGCCGCCAACGCACCCGGCCACATTGGCGACCAGGAACCTGACGCCAACAAGCTGAACCGCTAGCCACCACTCCCTGTAGCCAACCCGCCCAGCGCACTGCGCTCGAGATTCTCCAGGAGGTGCCGCGGATTTCGGTAGACTTCCGCGGCACCGGCCTCCCGGAGTTCCGCTTCACTGATTCCTCCGCACGTCATGGCGATGGCGGGAACACCGATGCTGGAAGCCGCCTTGACGTCCCACACCGCATCACCCACGAACACCACGTCCTCCGGGCGCAACTCCAGCTTCTCGAGGCAGGCCAACAGGATGTCCGGCGCGGGCTTGCTCTCCTGGGCATCGTTGGAGCTGGTCCATGCATCGATCGAGGCCTCGGCGTCCAGGACACCAAGGCTCACGTCCAGGTCACGTTGCTGGGCGGAAGAAGCCAGCCCAACGGCAAGGCCAGCGTCGGAGCAGGCGGCGAGGAGGTCCCGTGCGGCATCGAAGGCGCGGAGTGCCGGCCAAAACGTCGAGAACACCGCCCCGTGGCTCGATTTCAAGGATTCCAGCAATTCATCGGAGCAATCCGCAACCAAGTGCCTGACCAGCTTGTCCCCACCCATGCCCACGCAACGGTGGATATCGGAGACCTGGATGTCCAGGCCCTCGCGCCGGAACGCCTGCCACCATGCGAGCGCATGGAAATAGCTCGAATCGATGAGGGTTCCGTCAACGTCGAAGAGTACGCCTTTGCGCTTTGCCATCACCGCATCTCCACCTGCTCAGGAGCCGGCCCAGCGAGTGCCCGGTCCATCATGAATTCCTCGGATTCCAGCAGCGCGTACCGATCCGCCGAACCCTGGCGCAGCAGCCCTGTCCCGGCTACTTCACGGAGGCCCTCTACGGCCTGTACCGCTTCGTCCACCGATGCGTAACGCCTGGACAGGCCCATCAGCGAGTCATCGCCATCCACCATCAGCACGCGGTAGCCCCCATCGGGCGCGTCAACCAATTCCAAATGTCCAGTCATCCCAACCCCCTCGTTCCTGACAGCCCACCTGCTTAGTAAGATTACTTAGTATATAGCCGGAATGCAGGGCACCGGACGCCCCGACCTCACGGGGACATATTGCGTAACGCTGGAAATACGCGCCTGCAACTTCTTGTTGCACCCAGCATGACAACAATCGGAATCATCGGTGCAGGACATATTGGCAGCCAGGTTGCGCGCAAGGCCGTGGAGCTGGGCTACGACGTCGTGATCAGCAATTCACGGGGTCCGGAAACCTTGGCGGATCTCGTCGCCGAACTGGGGCCGCGCGCCCGGGCTGCGACGGCAGCCGAGGCAGCAGCGGCAGGCGATTTCGCCGTCGTGACCGTTCCCCTCAAGGCCTACCAGGACGTCCCGGTCGAGCCGCTCGAAGGCAAGGTCGTGATCGACACCAACAACTACTACTGGGAGCGCGACGGCCGCATCCCCGAACTCGACAAGGGCGAGGCCACCACGTCCGGGCTGCTCCAGAAGCACCTCCCCACCTCCAAGGTGGCCAAGGGCTTCAACCACATCTTCGCCAAGGACATCACTACCGACGGAACGCCCGCCGGCACGGAGAACCGCCGGGCACTGGCCACAGCCAGTGATTTCCCGGAAGCCGCCGAACTGGTCACCAAGCTGTACGACGAGTTCGGTTTCGACGCCGTCAACGTCGGAACCCTCGATGAAAGCTGGCGCGTGGAGCGCGACCGCCCCGCGTATGTCATCCGGCAGAACGCCGTCGAGCTCCGGGACAACCTGGCCAAGGCCACCCGAACAGTCTGAGAAACAGCGCACGACGGCGGGCGAGCGGCTTACGCTTGCCCGCCGCCGTTGCTTCGCAAGACCAAGCATCGCTTACTTTAGAGAGTTATTTCAGTAAGTAAAACCATTGCATGGCTACTCTCGCCACATGGAAAACACACACTTCGACGCCGTCATTGTTGGCGGCGGCCACAACGGATTGACCGCGGCCGCGTACTTGGCCCGAGCCGGCAAGAGCGTCGCCGTCCTGGAACGCGATGACCATTTTGGCGGCGCTGCCATCTCGGCCACCGCCTTCAAAGGAGTCGACGCCCGGCTCTCACGGTATTCGTACCTCGTCAGCCTGTTCCCGCAGCGCATCATCAGCGAACTTGGCCTGGACATCGCCCTCGCCCGGCGCCGCTACTCCTCCTACACACCCAACCCCGGCAACACCGAAACAGGCTTGCTGATTGACGGTGGCGATCCCCGCGCCAGCCGCGAATCCTTTGCACGCGTTGGCGCCGAAGCCGACTTCGATGCTTTGGAGGGCTTCTACGCGGACACCGAAAAGCTGGCCAGGGCCCTGTTCCCCACCGTCTGCGATCCGCTGCCCACGAGGTCCGAAGCCCGCGAACTCGTGGGTGACGACCAACTGTGGCACGACTTCATCGAGAAACCCCTGGGCGACGTCATCACCAGCCGGCTCTCCGACGACCTGGTGCGTGGCCTCGTCGCCACGGATGGACTCATCGGCACCTTCACGTCCCTGGACGACCCCTCATTGGACGCCAACCGTTGTTTCCTTTACCACGTGATCGGCAACGGAACCGGCGACTGGGACATCCCCCTGGGTGGCATGGGTTCGGTGACGCGCGAACTGGAACGGGCCGCCCGCGAGGCCGGTGCCCTGCTGGTTTCCGGAGCTGAAGTCACCGCCCTGTCCGACGACGGCAAGGTCACGTTCCAGCGCGGGGGCGCCGAGGAAGTCTTCACGGGCGTACGGATCCTGGCCAATGTCTCGCCGTGGGTGCTTCAGGGACTTCTGCCGACGGGAGTTGGCGCGGTTGGCGGCACAGTGGAGCGTCCCGAAGGCGCCCAGATCAAGGTCAACCTGCTCCTGAGCCGGCTTCCCAAGCTCCGCGACACCTCCGTGGCCCCCGAGGCCGCTTTCGGCGGAACCTTCCACATCAACGAACGGTATGGGCAGCTCGAGGCCGCCTACAGGACGGCCGAAGGTGGCGGCATACCCTCCCCTTTGCCCTGTGAAATCTACTGCCACTCCCTCACCGATCCCAGCATCCTGTCCGACGATCTGGTGGCTGCCGGAGCGCAAACGCTCACCGTGTTTGGCCTGCACGCTCCTGATCGGCTGGTCACCGAGGAGAACAACGATCGCGTTCGGGCGGAACTCCAGGCCGCAGTTCTGGCCTCGCTCAACTCCGTCCTGGCCGAACCGATCGAGGATTTGCTGCTGACCGACGCCGACGGCAATCCCTGCATCGAGGCCAAGACCACGCTGGACCTGGAGCGTGCCTTGAACATGACCGGCGGCAACATCTTCCACGCCAAACTGCAATGGCCGTTCCTTGACGACGATGAGCCGCGGGACTCCGCGGCCGAGCGCTGGGGCGTCGCTACAGGCCATGAAAGGGTCTTCCTGTGCGGGGCAGGCGCAAGGCGTGGCGGCGGAGTCAGTGGCCTGGGCGGACACAACGCGGCCATGGCAGTCCTGGAGGAGCTGGACAACCAGGAATTGAAAAACCCGGAGTTGGAAAACCAGCACTGAAACGGTGACACGAATCGGGTCCGGCGCCTACATGATGGGTGGCTGCCTCTCCAGACCATGCGCGTGGGCTTTCCCGGGGAGGCAGCCATCCACATGAGAACGCCAACTCCGAGGAGTCACCATGTCCACCAAGATTTCCAAATGGCCTGCTGGCACGCCCATGTGGGTTGACCTGTCTGTTGACGACGTGGAGGCGGCCAAGTCGTTCTACTCCAAGCTGTTTGGGTGGGACTATCTCACGGGCGAGGGTGATTACCTCCTGGCCCAGATTGCCGGCCACGCCGTGGCTGGCCTCGGCCCCAAGGTGGATCCCGCCCATCCCGCGGCATGGACCACGTACTTGGCCTCCGACAACGTCGATGCCACCGCCGAGCTCATCAAGGCGGCCGGAGGGCAACTGCTGGTCCCGCCATTCGACGTCATGGACTCCGGACGCATGGCCGTCGCTGCGGACAGCGTGGGAGCCGCCTTTGGGGTATGGCAAGCCGGCAACCACATTGGCGCCGAACGCTTCAATGAGCACGGATCGCTCTGCTGGAATGAACTCCACACCCACGACTACGCCTCGGCCAGGGCTTTCTATGCCGAGGTGTTCGGCTTTGCGTACCACGACGTGGACGGCGAGGACATGGTCTACTCCACGTGCCTGCGCGCCACCGACGGACGTGAAGTGGCCGGCATGCACTACGACACCGAACTCCCGGAGACCATGCCGGATTACTGGCTGACGTGGTTTGCCAGCGACGATGTTGCCGCCACGGCCTGCCAGGCCGAGCAACTCGGCGCGTCCCTGCTGATGCCGGTTTCCTCGACACCGTTCGGCCGGATGGCCATCATCGAGGGCCTGCAAGGAGACGTCTTCGGGGTCATCGCCGTAGCACCAGCCAACAGCTGAGCTGCCTGCGTGCCGCAGCGACCCACTTTGGACCGCACCCTCCGCGACACGCCGCAAGAATGACCTCCCCGGCCTCCGCGAGGCTCAAAGCAGGTCGTCGGGGTACACCTTCCAGCCCCCGCAGACCGTGGCGCGCGTACCGCCGTCGGGCCTTAACCCAGCTTCAGCGCCGCGGAATCCTGGCCGGCTGCCGGGTCCATGGCCCCGACGATGACGTCGTGGGCGAACTCAGCGGCAAGCGGGGCGGCCAGACGGTGTACGGACTGGAAGATCCTTCGGACGGCGGGGCCATGCCAGTCCGCAGGCAGGTAGTCGGCGGGAAGATTAGGATCCTTGTAGGGAAACCTGCGCCACATGGTGAGCATCGGGATGTAGTAGCGGAACGCGTCCCGGCGCACTTCCTCCGTAACCTCGGCGGGTTGGTCCTCAAGACGCCCGGACCAGTCCTCCTCGGCATTTCCATACAGCTCAAGGAACTCCGTGAACTCTTCGTCGAGCTCCTTCAGGTCCCACCACTCGGAGATCTTGGGCCGCATGGGGCCATCGAAGACGTAGTCGCTGCGAAACAGGTCCACGAACTCGATCAGCCCGCTTGCCGTAAGCCGTTCCTTGGCCTGGTCCAGCTTGTGGGCGGGCGCGATCCACACTCCCGACGCCACCGAGCCGAAGCCCAGCCCGGACAAGGCCGAGCGCAACTGGTGCCGGCGGTTCCGCATCGATTCGGGCACGGAAAATACGGCCAGGACCCACGTATCCACCGGCGCGGGCTGTTCGGGAGCGAAGATCCGCCGGTCACCCTCCCGGAACACGTCGCTGACGGACTCGGCAATCTTGTACTTGGCGATCCCGTCCTCGCGAACACTTTTCAACACGCCCTTGGCCTTGAGCCTGGAGACAGATGATCGGACGCCCGGCGCGTCGTAGCCCAGGGTTCCCAGCATGGAAATCAGTGCAGAAACCGGCAAGGCGTCACCGGCATTCCGGCCATACAGACCGAAAATCGTGACGAGCAACTGCTGGTGGCGCACCGGGGGTGCCGGGACGGCGAACATCGAAAAGGGTCCTCATTTCCGCGCCCGGTCCGGGCGCCAGTCATGTTCATCATAGGGCGGAGACTGTCCCGTTCCCTGAAGACCACGACGGCGGCAGGCAGCTGACGCTGGGCAGGAACCCTAACCGACCGACTGCACCTCGGGCTGGGAGTGCAGGGTCCACGAAGACCAGTCAAGCGGGTGCACGGACGGACGGCCCAGCAAGTACCCCTGGGCTGCGGCGACGTGCAGTTCCGTGGCTTCGCGCAGTTCGGCTTCCGTCTCGATGCCCTGCGCTACGACGGATGCACCAAGCTCCCTGGCCAGCTCAACAACGGCGCGGGCACGGATGCGCTGCCCCTCGGAGCTGTCGATGCCGGCGATCAGGTGCCGGTCCAGCTTGATGATGTCCGGACGCAACTCCTCGATCCTGTCCATGGAAACGAAGCCCGCACCCGAAGCGCTGACCGCGAGCCGCATGCCGCGTCGACGCAGTGGCCCAAAGCCGTTCTCGCCCGCCAGGCCATCGGCTGACTCCAGGCTTCCAGTGAGTTCGATGACGATCCTCGACGGATCAAGCCGCGCCTCTTCCAGCAAGGCCCTGACACGGGGGTCCCGGGAGGACTCCGGTGTCAGGTTGAAGGCCACGAACATGTCCTGGGGCATTTCCTCGGCAGCGGCCAGGGAACAATGCAGGGCAGCGATCTCCAGCTCGGTACCAAGTCCGGCTTGGGACGCCTCGCGGAACCAAACGTCCGCCGCCGCGCCGTCCTGCTCCACGAAGCGGATCAGGGCTTCAACGCCGATGACGTCACCGGCTGGGAGTTCATGGATGGGCTGGAAGGCCGTGAGCAGCAGCTTGTCCCGCAACACGGACTGGATGCGCTTGCGTACTTCACTGTTGACCGGGACGGTCACCGTATGCGGAGCCTCGGCCGACGCGCGGTTCAGGCTCATGGATTCCTGGTGTCCCGCGGACTCGTCCGGCACCACGATGCCGGTGCGGGTCTGGATCAGGTGCTCCAGCAGGACGCCCTTGGGGTCGCCGGGATGCTCGGCCAGCAGTTCCTGGAGGTTCCTGCGGGCCCACTCGCTGCGCGGATCGGACTCGCTGAGGATGTCCTTGATGATTTCCAGCGCCTGCTGACGCACGCGGGCATCGTTGACGGGCGGGAGCGGTGGAGCCTGGACGGCGTCGTTTGCTGACGGTTCCATGGCACCACCGAAGGGAAAAGAGAGCCCACTTCTAGACATCGACAATTCCTTCAATGTGAACTTGTGCCGGCTGCGCCCAGTACACAACCAGCTACGCTTCGCTCCGCTGGCCCCCAAGGACGTCCCGGAACGGAGCAGCCCAGTCGAGCATCCGCGCAACCAGGCTTGTGACGAATCCTACAAGAGAATCCCGCACACGTGGACCAAGCTGGCACTCCACGGCCGCCGAGACACCCCCTTCCACCGACGCTCTCTCACGGAACACCCCCCTTTTCGCCGACGCTCTCTCACGAAACACCCCCTTTTCACCAACGCTCTCTCACTTCCGCGGGTCTGTCCGATATACGGTGTGTGGGTTCCGGCGGTTTTCATTAGTTGGTGGTTCTTTCGAACCGTCCGGCGAACGTGATGGCGAACGCGTTGA
>NZ_JBIVXL010000029.1:0-43633 GCF_044769225.1 Paenarthrobacter sp. NPDC090522 | reverse complement strand
AAATCAACAAACTCCCGCCGGGCGTCCAACGAAAAATTCCTGACCACAACACGCTCCATCAATCAGAGCGTTGCAACGACCCTATGACTCCGCCGGGTTCAAAACGCGCACAAATGCGACTCAGTTGGGTGCTGTCCCCTAGTTGGGCAGGTTAGAGGGACTCGAGGATGCTTACGTAGTTCGCGATGCCCACGCCGCCCATGTTCTGGACGGCGCCGCGGCGGGCGTTGGCCAGTTGCATGTCGCCCGCCGTCCCGGTGAGCTGCATGGCAGCAATGACGTGCTGCGAAACGCCCGTGGCACCGACGGGGTGGCCTTTGGCCTTCAGCCCGCCGGAGACGTTGACGGGCAGTTTCCCGTCTTTGTAGACCCAGCCTTCCTTGATGGCCCGGGAGCCCTCGCCACGCTCGGTGAGGCCCATGGCTTCGTACATGATGAGCTCGGCGATGGTAAAGCAGTCGTGCACCTCGGCGAAGTCCAGATCGTTGATGCCAACTCCCGCCATGCCGAACGCCCGCTCCCACGACGCCCGCGTGGCCGCGAATTCGGTGGGATCGCGCTTCTCTGCGGGGAAGAAGTCGTTCGCGTGACCGAATCCGGCCAGGCGCACGGCTGCCGTTGCGCCGTTGGTTTCCTTGGTGGAAAGTACGACGGCGGCAGCACCGTCCGAGACCGGCGAACAGTCAGTGCGTCGCAAGGGCTCGGCGACCATGGGGTTCTTGTCCGAAATGGTCCGGCAGAACTCTTCGCCGAAGTCACGGTGCATCTGGGCATAGGGGTTGTCCATGCCGTTGCGGTGGTTCTTGGCGGCAATGGAGCCGAGGACGTCACCCAGGCCGGCTTCGAAACCAGGGCCTGCGATGCTGCCGCCGTAGCGCTTGTCGTAGTGCTTGGCTACCTCTGCGAAGAGACCCGTGAAGCCTGTGGTCGAGGGTTTCCCGGCCATCTCGTAGGAAGCACCAAGGAGGGCTGCCCCCACAACGTCCGCACCGGCGTCGGTCATTTTCTCGGCACCGATCACCAGGACATTCCGCGCTGTTCCGGCAAGGACCGCCTTGACGCCCTGCTGGAAGGCTGCCGAACCGGAGGCGCACGCGTTCTCCGTACGCGTGGCTGGCACGTTGCCGAGGTCTGCGGACAGCTGCAATGCCAGCGAAGACGTGAAGCCCAGGGGCTGCATGCCGGAGTTGAACTGGCCCAGGTAGATTTCGTCAATGTCCTTCGGCTCGAGGCCGGAGTTCCGGATCGCTTCACCGGCAACCTGGACAATCAAGGTTTCCAAAGTTTCGTCGGTGAGCTTGCCGAACTTGCTGTGACCCCAGCCCGTGAGCAGGATGTCTTTGCCGAACTGGTCCTTGAGGCTCATGCGTTGGCTCCTTCGAGGGTCTCTTCGACAGATATGTGCGTCAGCGCGACCGTGAACTCCGCGTCGGTCTTGTCGCGCAGCTCTTCGACCGTGACGCCCGGGGCGAGCCGGGTCAGCAGCAGGCGAGTGCCGCCGTCGTGCGTTTCACCGGTTTCCGGGTCGGGCACTATGTCGAAAACGGCCAGGTCCGTGATGATCCGGTCCACGCACTTGAGCCCGGTGAGGGGGAGCGTGCACTCGGTGACGATCTTGGCGGAAGCGTCCTTGGCGTTGTGCTCGGTCAGGACCACCACGCGCGGAGTGCCGGCAACGAGATCCATGGCACCGCCCATGCCCTTGACCATCTTGCCGGGGATGGTCCAGTTGGCGAGGTCGCCGCTGCCGGATACCTGCATGGCACCGAGGATGGCGACCTTCACGTGGCCGCCGCGGATCATGCCGAAGGAGGTGGCGGAGTCGAAGATGCTGCCGCCGGGATTGATGGTGACGGTTTGCTTGCCTGCGTTGATGAGGTCGGCGTCTTCCTCGCCTTCGTACGGGATCGGGCCCATGCCGAGGAGGCCGTTTTCGCTCTGCAGGACCACCCGCACGCCGTCGGGCAGGTTGTTGGCAACCAGCGTGGGGATGCCGATGCCCAGGTTGACGTAGTCGCCGTCGTTGAGTTCTTCGGCCGCGATGGCGGCCATCTGGTCACGTGTCCATGCCATGGTGTGTGCTCCTTTGCTTAGGCCGGGACGGGTTCGGGGCGCTGCCGGACAGTGCGCTGTTCGATGTCCTTGACCCGGTCGCTTGCCTGGACCAGCCGCTGGACGTAGACACCCGGGCTGACAATATGGTTCGGATCCAGCTCGCCGAGTGGCACGATCACCTCCGCCTCCGCGATGGTCACCTTGCCGGCAGTGGCGACGACGGGGTTGAAGTTCCGCGCAGTGTAGCGGTACACGAGGTTGCCGTCGGTATCCGCCGTGTGGGCGTGGACCAAGGCGATATCCGCGGTGATGGCGCGCTCGCGGACGTACGTGACGCCGTCGAACTCTTCATGCGGCTTGCCCTCGGCCACCAAGGTGCCCACCCCCGTCCGCGTGTAGAACGCGGGAATGCCCGCGCCTCCGGCACGGAGCCGCTCGGCCAGGGTGCCCTGCGGGGTGAACTCGACCTCGAGCTTGCCCGCAAGGTACTGCTCGGCGAACAGCTTGTTCTCGCCGACATACGACGCGATGACCTTCCGGACCTGCCCGGCCTCTATCAGGACGCCCAGGCCCTTGCCATCGATGCCCATGTTGTTGGACACGATGATGAGGTCCTTGGCGCCCGACTCGCGGACGGCGTCGATCAGGTCGGCGGGGATGCCGCTGAGGCCAAAGCCCCCGACGGCGATCGTCTGGCCGTCTGCCAAAAGGTCACGTAGCGCTTGGCCCGCGTTGGGATGCAGCTTCGACATGGGGCGGCTCCTCATTGAGTATCCACTTTGTGGACTTGGTGTTCTTGGGTACTGAGCCTAGGAGTGGTGATGTTGCGGGGCAAGGCCAGCCGGGCTTCCTGACTCATGCTGTGGACGATAGAGTGACAGCTGTCCATATTGTGGATGAATCTTCGGGAGTAACTATGGCTGACCAGAAAACAGGGCGCGCCAAAGCGGTGGCGTCCTCGGGAGCGGCGGCGCCCCCAAAACCGGTGCCGTCGTCGAACCCGGTCCAGGGCGCCCAAGTGGTGGGCCGTGTCGCGGCGCTGCTTCGTTTGGTGGGGCGTAAGCCAGCCGGGATGTCCCTCGCTGGGGTTGTGCGGGAGTCCGGACTGACGCGGCCTACGGCCTATCGACTGCTCACGTCCTTGGCGGCGGAGGGCTTGGTGGAACACGAGGAAGGCACGGGAAAGTGGGTCCTGGGGCCGGAGGTCTTCCTGCTCGGTTCAGTTGCGGCGGCCCGTTTCCCCATGGAGGACCTTGCCCGGCCTTCCCTGCGTCGACTGGCCGCTGAGACCGGGGAGAGCGCGTTCTTTTCCATCCGCCGCGGCAATGAAACAGTCTGCGTTTTGCGTGAAGAAGGGTCGTTCCCGGTCCGGTCCTTTGTGCTGCATGAGGGCGTTCGTTTCCCGTTGGGCGTGGCTTCGGCCGGAACCGCGATCATGGCTTTCATGCCTCCAGATGAGCAGGAGAGTCTTTTGGAGGACTGGGCCGCGCACGCCGGGGAATTCGCCGTCGGGCATCCCGCGGACGTGGTCCGGGACAACCTCGAACGGACCCGGTTGGCCGGCTATTCAGTGAATCCCGGGCTGGTCCTTGAAGGAAGCTGGGGGATGGGCGCCGCTGTCTTCGACCGGCAGGGCCACCCGGCGTGGGCGTTGTCCTTGACGGGGATCGAGCCGCGTTTCCGTGGGGAACGGCAGGAGTTCCTGGGCAAGTTGCTCATGGCCGAAGCACACCGGATGACGGCGCGTTTGCAGGGGTCCACGCCCAACTAGGTCGCATTTGTGCGCGTTTTGACGGTTCAAAACGCGCACAAATGCGACCCAGTTGGGTACTCAGGTGAGGTTCAGGCGCATCAGGACCCTCGGGAAGCCGTTGAGGACGGACGTGGTCTCGGCGACCTTCTTGAACCCGGCTTTTTCGAAGAGCCTTCGCGTGCCCACGTAGGCCATGGTGAGATCCACTTTGCCGCCCTTGTTGTCCACGGGGTATCCCTCGAGGACCGGTGCGCCGTGCGCCTTCGCGAAGTCGATGGCCCCCTGCAGGAGGTGGTGCGAGATCCCTTTGCCGCGGTGCCCTGGTTTCACGCGGATGCACCACACGGACCAGACCTCCGAGTCATCCACGTGGGGGATCTTACGGTTCGTTGCGAAACTGGTGTCCGCACGCGGGTGGACGGCCGCCCACCCAACTACCTCGTCGCCGTCGTACGCCAAAACGCCGGGCGGCGGATCCTCGGCCACCAGCCCCTCGACGTACTTGCCGCGTTCCTGTTTCTGGAGGCTCTGGTTGAGCTTGGACGGGATGCGGTAGCTGAGGCACCAGCACACGTTGGAGTCGGGTTTCTTGGGGCCCACCATGGTCTTGACGTCGTCGAACACCGTGGCGGGACGAACTTCGATAGCCATCGGCCCATCCTGTCACCATTCCAACGCGGGGTCACTCACGGCCCATCCTGAGGGTCAACATGGGCCGTGAGTGACCCCGCGTTGCTTTATCCGAACGTGAACGAGTACGCCTGGATGCCCTGCGGGACCCTCACCTCCAGTGCCCCCTCACGGATCTCGGAATCATCCACGATCTTGTAAAGGGTGGGCGTCCCGGACACGGCCACGGTGCTGGCTTTGCCGTCCCGGATCACATCCAGCGAACCCTCGCCGCTGACCACGATGTACACCTGCTTGGCGTGGTAGTTCAGCGAGATGGACGAGCCCGCCGCGGTGGGCGCAATGGACTGGGTCCCCAGGTTCCAGGAACCGGTCAAGGCGAAGCTGTCCGCAGGCTGAGCCGAAGGGGCCGAATACACGCCGTCCCCCGCCCTGTACGGTTCCGTGCCCCCATAATTGACCTTCTTGGTGACGCCCAAGTACGTCTCGGGAGTGGTGGCACCTGCAATCGGGCCGTCGTCGGAGGCTTCGACAGGTGCCGGGAGTTGGAGGGAGGGTTTGGCCTGTTGAAGCAGTTCACGGATCAGCTTTTCCGTGGTCTGATAGCCGCCCTCGCCGAACTTGATGTGGCGGACGGTCCCGTCGGCGTCAATGAGGTAGTGCGCAGGCCAGTAGCGGTTGCGGTAGTTGGTCCACGTGGAGAGGTTGTTGTCGATGGCCACGGGGTACGTGATGCCGAGGTTCTGCGCGCCGGACATGACGTTCCGCGTTTCCTTTTCGAACGCGTACTCGGGGGAGTGCACGCCGATGATTTCCAGCCCGGAGTCCTTGTACTTGCTGTACCACTGGGTGAGGTGCGGCACTGAACGCTGGCAGTTGATGCAGGAGTAGGCCCAGAAGTCCACCAGCACCACCTTGCCCTTGAGGTCCTTCAGGTTCACGGCCTGGTTGCCGGGCGTGTTGAACCATTCTTGGATGCCCTTGATATCCGGCGCTGTCCCGCACGATTCCAGCGAGGTGCCGCCGTTGCTGCACTTGTCCAGGTCCTTGTTCTGATCGTTCACCAGGCCGCCGAGGTCCAGGGCCTTCTTCACGGCGTCGTTGTCCTGGACCTGCTCCTGGAGTGAGGAGGTGTAGTCGGGGACGAGTTTCTGCAGCAGTTGCGGGAGGTTGAACACGAGTCCGATGGCCAGCGCAATCATCATGATCCCGCCCGCAATGCGGATCTTGCGCTGGTTCTTCCGGAACGCTTTGACCCGCTCGGCCACGCGGCGGCCCGCCAGGGCAAACACGAGCAACGGAATGGCGGCACCCAGCGCGAAAGTCAGCGTGAGCACGATGGTTTCCGGCCCCACCTGTCCGGTGGCACCCGCGACGGCGATCGCGGCCAGCACTGGTCCTGCACAGGGGACATAGACGACGCCGAGGGCCAGTCCCAGCACCAGCCCACCATTTTCGGTACCGACCCTGCGCTGCGGGATCCAAGAGAAGGGCTTTTCGAGGATGTGTTGGAAGCGGTCGAAAATCAGGCCAAGCCCGATCAGCACCAGGACCACCAGCCCGATCCAGCGCAGCAGGTCCTGCGGCAGGTTGACCAGCGTGAGCAGGAACGAGCCAACCAGCGTGAACGTGCTGAAGCTGATCACCAGCCCGAGGATCACCAGGTAGGGACGCCATCCCGCCCGCCGCTTTGCTTTGGCTTCGGATTCACGCTCGACGGCGGTAGCGAGGTTTCCGCTGGCGGCGACCTCGCCGCCTGAGGTGCTGCCGCCGTCGGACGTTTTGTCCCTCGGGGCTCCACCGGACGCGGCCGATCCGGGCCGGGCACCCTGGACGCCGCCGGACAAGAAGATGACCGGGAGGACCGGAAGGATGCAGGGCGAGATCCCCGTAATGAGCCCACCGAGCAGGCCAATGAGTGCCAATTGCAGCATTTCTTTCTCCCAAACTTCGCCGGGCCGGCGGCTGGTGGTGCCCGCTCCGGATATCTGCGGGGAGTTCGGAGCCGGGACGGCGATGGCTTGGTGCGGGCTTGGAAAACGGGCCTATTCCCGTTTCCATAAGACTTTTTCAATCCGCACCCATCCGCGCGGCCACACCCTCCGAATAGCTGGTGAGACACAAACCGCAGGTGAGGCAAAAGCGTCGCAGGCTGTCCGTGTCCCACACCCACTGGATCCAACGCCCTGGTTCCACAAACAAGGAGAATGAGATGTTGTCCACAAAGCGCCCCGCCCTCGCCTTCGTTGGCCTCACTGCCGCCGCCCTTCTCGGACTCACGGCCTGTGGTGGTTCAGGTAGCTCCAGCTCTTCCGCGTCTTCGTCCGCCGCACCGTCGGCGTCGTCCATGGCGCCGTCGCCATCGGCTTCGTCCAGCTCGGCCATGGCCTCCAGCGCCGCCATGGATCCGGCCCGTGACCTGGTTGGCCCGGGTTGCGCCGGCTATGCTTCACAGGTTCCGGACGGTGCCGGTTCGGTTGTAGGCATGGCGCAGGATCCGGTAGCTGTTGCCGCTTCCAACAACCCGTTGCTCAAGACCCTCACCGCGGCTGTCTCGGGCAAGCTGAACCCGAAGGTGGACCTGGTCTCCACCCTGAACGGCAGCGAATTCACGGTGTTCGCTCCGGTTGACGATGCCTTCGCAAAGATCGACCCCGCCACGATCGAGGCGCTCAAGACGGACGACGCCACGTTGAGCAAGATCCTCACCTACCACGTAGTCCCCGGCCAGCTGACCCCGGACCAGATCGTTGGAACGCACAAGACGGTCCAGGGTGGCGAAGTGACCGTTGCCGGCACCAAGGATGCCTTGACGGTTAACGGTGCCAACGTGATCTGCGGCGGCGTCCACACCGCCAACGCCACGGTCTACCTGATCGACACCGTGCTGATGCCCAAGTAGGCCTCTGGTCCATCAGTCCCAACACAACGCAGCAGGCGCCGGGATCCCGGCGCCTGCTTTGTTGTTTGTAAGGGTTCTTCAGAAGGTCAGGCCTGGCTTTGGAGGGCGGACGCCTCGCGGGCCAGTTCCGATATGGCGGTCCAATCCCCGGCTTCAACCAGGGAGCGCGGGGTGAGCCAACTGCCGCCTACACACGCCACGTTGGGCAGCTTGAGGTAGTCCGGTGCGGACGCCAGGCTGATGCCGCCGGTGGGGCAGAACTGGACTTGCGGGATGGGTGCGCCGATCGCCGACAGGTAGGGAGGTCCTCCGGCCGGTCCCGCGGGGAAGAACTTCATGACCTTCAAGCCATGCTCCAGGACGGCCATGACTTCCCCAACCGTCGCGACGCCCGGAAGCAGCGGAACATCCAGCGTCAGCATGTGGCGCAACAAGCCGGGAGTGACTCCGGGGCTGACCAGGAAGCTTGCGCCTGCGGACACTGCGGCCTCGGCTTGGGCCGGGGTGAGGATGGTCCCTGCGCCCACCAGGATGTCCGGGACTTCGTCAGCGATCATACGCAGGGAATCCAGCGCTGTGCCGGTCCTCAGGGTCAGCTCGATGATGCGGATTCCACCGTCCACCAACGCGCGGGCCAGAGGTACTGCGTGTGACGGGTCTTCCATGGTCACCACCGGAATGACGGGGGAGACATTCAGGATGGAGGCGGCGTCAGCCATGGGGGATCTCTTTTCCCAGGCCCGGGAGCCCGTGTTCGTCGATGACGGAGTACCAGTGTTCAAGCAGCGCGGCGAAACCGGCGTCAGTTGCCGTGGCTTCATCGAAAATGCTCCGTACGCCCAGCAGTGCGTTGACCACTGCCCGCGCGGACAACTCCCGCGGCAGCGCGTCCTTCAGTTCAGCCGCCAGGGGATCATTCAGGGCCTCAGCAGGCGTGACCGCGACGTGACGCATCCACGCTGCCACGGCGAGCGCCGCCCAGCGTGGTGGGCGGCCGGCGTCGAGGTTTGCCCTGACGGTACTGAGCAGCCGCAGCCCGATTTTCTGTGAACCGTCGCTGCCCACCTTCGCCGTGGTGTGGCCCAGCGCCGGATTCGCAAAGCGGCCAAGCACCTGCTTGCAGTACGTTTCGCCGTCCAGGCCGTCCGGCAGGTGGAGGGTTGGCAGGACGTCGTCGAACATCATGCGTTCGCACGCGGCGCGGAAGGCGGGCACGGACACGGCCTCTGCAATGGTTGGGTTGCCGGCGGCCAGACCGAGGTAGGCAAGCAGGGAGTGGCTCGCGTTCAGCAACCGAAGTTTCGCGGCTTCCCACCCGGGAACGTCGGTGCTGAAGACCGCGCCTGCGTCTTCCCAGCGCGGGCGGGGACCGGCGAAGTTGTCTTCGATGACCCACTGCATGAAGGGTTCGGCGACTACGGCGGCTTCATCGCGAAGGCCCAGTTCATGCTCGACGGCGTCAAGGTCGCGTGCCGTCGTGGCGGGGACCATGCGGTCCACCATGGTGCTGGGGAAGCTGACGTTGGTGGCGATCCACGCCAGGAGGGGTGTACCTTCGGCGGCGGGGAGTGCTGCGACGAATGCCTGGACCAGCTGGCGCGTGAGTTCGCCGTTGCCGGGAAGGTTGTCGCAGGAAACCACGGTGATCGGCCCTGAGCCCAGCCGGGACCGTTCCTGCAGTCCGCGCGTGAGCTGTCCGATGGCCGTCTGTGGTGGATGTCCGGCGAGGTCGGCCTGGACCTGAGCATCGCCGAGGTTCAGCGAGCCGGTCTGGGGGTCCATCCGGTACCCCTTTTCCGTAATGGTCAGGGTGATCACCGAGACCGAGGGCAAAGCGATGCGCTCTACCACTGCGGCCGGGTTGTCCCGCCCGGAAATGGCCTCGATGACGCTGGATACCAAACGGGCGGGTGCAGCCCCATCTCCGCGCTCGGCCACGGTGAAGAGCCCGTCCTGGGGTGCGAGTTGCTGCACCACAGTGTCCGAACGCTGCGTCACGCCGATGATTCCCCACCCCGGTTCGCCGGAGGACTGCATCGCTCCCTCGGTGAAGACAGCCGTGTGGGCGCGGGCGAAGGCACCGAGGCCCAAATGGACGATGCCGGGCGTGAGGGTCGTGCGGTCGAGGCCAAGCGGCGTCTCGCCCAGGGAAGCGAGGCTCAGGCGCATACCGGTTGCCCTTCAGCGTGTGCGGTGGTCTGCTCAAAGGTGGGAATGAAGCCCGTGCCACCCTTGCCTCCGACCACCAGTGAGGCCGCAGCAGCACCGTAGCGCGTCGCTTGCGGAAGGGGGTCGCCCAACACCAAGCGGGCGGCCAGGGTGCCAACGAAGGCATCGCCGGCCCCGGTCTGGTCCACAACCGCAGGGGCCGGAACGGAGGGCACCCACTCGGAGAGTTCGAGGCTTTCAAGGTGGACACCCTCAGCGCCGCAGGTAACTGCAACACCGGAAGCACCCATGGCAAGGAGCTTTGCGGCAGCAGCCTCTGCTGATGACACTCCAAGCAGCGCGCTGGTTTCGCCGGGAAACGCCGGCGTCACGAGGTAAGCCTGCGGGGCCAGCTCAGCCAAGGCTCCTGCGGCGGCGGATGCGGTGGTCAACCTTGGCCGGTAGTTGGGGTCGTAGATGAAGCGCTGGGCCAAGGACGCTGCCTTGAAGACAGCGGTCCGTGAGGACTCGGAGATGGCGCAGGCAATTCCACCGGCCAGCACGGCACCCGCGGAAGCGAAGACGGACTCGTCGATGTCCGACGGGCCCAGCGTGGATCCGACGCTCCCGGAACGGGCGTAGGAGAATTCACGCTGGCCCAGCGGATCGGAATGCACCAAGTACACGCCTTGCTGGCCCGGACGGAACGTCAGGAGATCCGTCGCGATGCCGAGTTCCGCGATCCTGGCCGCGATCGCTTTGCCGAGATCGTCGTCGGGCAGGATGGCGAGCAGCCCCGTGCGTGCCCCGGCGGCTGCGGCCGCAGCAGCGACATTGAGGGCGTCACCGGAGATGCCCAGTTGGGCCGGAACGCCGTGGCCGAACGGAATGTCGGTGGCGACTTCCACCAGGATTTCGCCCATGACGACGACGTCGAACGGCTTGCGCTGCAGGTCTTGGGTCACAGGATTCACCAATCGTGGATCGAACCGTCGAGGCGGCGGTTGATGGGCAGGTACTTGGGGTCGAAGGGGAATGCGGCGGCTGCTTCTTCGTTGAATTCGACGCCGATACCGGGAGCGTCGCCGGGGTGCATGTAGCCGTCGGTGAAGGTGTAAGTGGTCTTGAAGACTTCCCCGGCGGGATCGCGGTGGCCCATGTACTCCTGCACCCCAAAGTTGGGGATGCTGAGGTCCACGTGCAAGGCCGCCGCGAAGGAAACGGGTGAGAGATCGCCGGCGCCATGGGACCCCGAGCGCACGCCGTAGAGGTCGGCGAGCGAGAAGATCCGGCGCAGGTGGGTGATGCCACCCGCATGCGAAACGGAGGTCCGGATGTAGTCGATCAGCCGTTCGGTGATCAGTTGCTGGCAATCCCAGATCGAGTTGAAGACCTCGCCCACGGCAATAGGCGTGGTGGTGTGCTGGCGGATCAGGCGGAAGGCCGACTGGTCCTCCGCCGGGGTGGGATCCTCGATCCAGAACGGCCGGTACTGCTCCAACGATGCGCCCAGGCGGCCAGCCTCGATGGGGGTGAGACGGTGATGGACGTCGTGCAGGACATGCACTCCGTAGCCGAACTGATCGCGGACGTGGGCCATCATTTTCGGCGCGAAGTCCAGATACGCAGAGGTTTCCCACGTATCCTCCTGTGGCACGTTGCTGCTGGCCGGCTCGTACAGTTTCCCGTCCACCGGCGCAATCCCGTAGGTCTTGTCCAGTCCGGGAACCGCGGCCTGGGCCCGGATGGCCTTGTAGCCCAGGTCCAGGTGGTGCTGGAAGTCGGCGCTGAGGTCATCCAGGGTGCTGCCGCTTGCGTGCCCGTAGACCATGACACCGTCGCGGGCTGCGCCGCCCAGGAGTTCGTAGACCGGCATGCCGGCGGCCTTGCCTTTGATGTCCCAGAGTGCGACGTCGATCGCGGCGATCGCTGTCATGGTCACCGGGCCCCGGCGCCAGTAGGCGCCCTTGTAGAAGTACTGCCAGGCATCTTCGATCCGGCGCGCGTCGCGTCCGATCAGCAGCGGGCACAGGTGCTCCGCAAGATAGGACGCGACGGCGAGTTCCCGCCCGTTGAGGGTGGCGTCACCGATGCCGGTGATTCCGTCCTCTGTTTCAATAACGAGCGTCACGTAGTTCCGTCCCGGGGACGACACCACTACCCGTGCATCGGTGATCTTCACTGGTTGTTCCTCTTGCTTCGTGGCTATTTGAGCGAGCTCGTGCTCGGGTTGGCGGCGGTGCCTGCTACGGGTTCCTGGGGGACAGCCCACTCGGCGTACTCCTTGCCGCCACGTTGGCTGGGGGCGGTTTCGGGAAGGAACGACAGGCAGACGACACTGACCAGGATCAGGGCTGAGACGTAGATGGCCACGCCTCCGATCGAACCGCCTCCGGCGACCAGCAACGCAGTCGCAATGACAGTGAACGGTCCGCTGGCGATCATGGCGCCAAACTGCCAGACGATGGAGACACCGGTGTAACGGCCACGGACAGGGAAGAGCTCGGGGTAGTACGAGGCCTGCGGTGCGTAGGTTCCTGCGTGTCCCAGGGCCAGGCCGGCGACGAGGATGGCAACGATCGGCAGGGTGTCGCCGCTCGCGATGGCGCCGAAGGCCGGCCAGATCAGCACCAGGTTGAGGATTGCTGCGCCGAGGAACACCTTCTTGCGGCCGATCTTGTCCGTGATCCAGCCCCACACCGGAATCATGATGAGTTCCACGACGATCGCGATGATGATGGCCTCCAGCACGAAAGCAGAATCGTTGCCAAGGTTCTTCGAGTAGGCCACCAGGAACACGGTGTAGAAGGGGAACACTGCGGCTTCGACGAACTTCGATCCCATGCCGAGGAAGACTTCCTTGCGGCTCTGTTGGAACACGAGCTTCATGGGGGCTTGCTGCTGCTTGGCGTTTTCCTTCGCGGCCTTGAAGGTTGCCGACTCATTCACCCGAAGCCGGATGTAGAGGCCGATGGCCACTACCACGATGCTGAGGAGGAACGGGACGCGCCAGCCCCAGGCGAGGAAGTCCTTCTCCGAGAGTTGGGTGGTGAGGAAGGCGAAGAGGGCGGACGGGACGAGGTAAGCGGCCGGGGACCCCATCTGGACCAGGCTGGCATAGAAGCCGCGCCGCTTCTGGGGTGCTGCTTCTGCGGTGAGGAGCACCGCGCCGCCCTGCTCGCCGCCCACGCCAAAGCCCTGGAGCAGGCGCACGAAGACCAGGATGACGGCAGCCCAGAGTCCGATGGTCTCGTAAGTGGGCATGAGGCCGATGGCGAAGGTGCCGAGTCCCGTGATGAGCAGGGTCCAGACGAGTACCTTCTTTCGCCCGATCCTGTCGCCGATGTGGCCCCAGACGATCCCACCGAGCGGGCGGGCGAAAAAGCCCACCGCGTAGGTGGAAAAGGCGGCCAGCGTGCCTACCAGCGGGTCGATGTCCGGGAAGAAGATCTTGTTGAAGACCAGCGCAGAAGCTGTTCCGTAGATAAAGAAGTCGTAGTACTCGGCCATGGTTCCGATGAAGGAGGCGCCCGCGGTCTTGCGGGCCTGCTTGGCATCGTGAACCGGCGGCGCAACGCTCTCGGTCATCATTTGCTCCTTTGCAGGCGATGAAGTCAGGGAGATTTTTGTAAGGGGAAAGAGTGGCGGGTTGACGGAGGAATCAGAGGCTTCCGAACCCGCAGTGATAACTACCATACAAGCACTACCATTCTAGTTTGTCAACGATGGCTTAGACTGGTGCTGTGGCTACCAAGAAACCGGAACCGGACCCCTCCGCCCCCCGACTTTCCGTGCGGGACCGGACCCTGGATGTGCTGCGCCGCCGGATTATCTCCCTGGAACTGCCACCTGGTTCGCCGCTGTCGGAAAACGAGTTGGCGCAGGAGCTGGGGGTCAGCCGCACGCCTGTCCGCGAAAGCCTGATCCTCCTTCGGGAAGAAGGGCTTGTTGAGGTCTTTCCGCAGATTGGTTCATTCGTTTCCTTGGTGGACCTGGCCCGGGTTGGGCAGGCCCAGTTCATCCGCGAAGCGATCGAATGCGCATCGTTGGCCGATGTTGTCGCCGAGCCTTCGGGGATCGCCGGCCTCCGCGAGATCCTGCAGGCCCAATGGGATGCCGAAGCAGCCGGCGACATCGACCGGTTCTTCCGCCTGGATGAGGACTTCCATCGGGAGTTGCTGCAGTTGGCAGGCCACGAAGCCGCCTGGAACGCGGTCAATTCGGCCAAAGCGCACCTCGACCGTGCCCGTCGCCTGAGCCTCATCGACGCCGGACATGTCGCCACGCTCATCAAGCAGCACACCGCCGTCGTGGACGGACTGGAGAACAGCGACCAAGCCGCCGCCGACGCCTCGCTCCGCCTCCACCTACGCGGTGTTTTCAAGGATATTGAACGAATCCAGGGGGCCACGCCTGAGCTGTTTTCCGATGGCTCCAAGCCGCGGGCATCCCGCAGGAGCGTCGCACGGCTTTCCTGAACTCCGGAAACAACAAAGCAGGCGCCGGATAAAACCGGCGCCTGCTTTGTGTGTTCTAGGGGTTCTTCAGAGGGTCAGCGGCCCAGGTCGCTGTCCACGTAGGAGCCCGTCTTCGTGTGCTCGGAGCCGCACGGGCAGCCGCCGATCAGTTCAATCCGGACGGTCACGGGGTTGGTGCCATCCACGGTGACGGACATCCGGTCCTTTGAATCGTTGATCACGCGGACGGCTGCCTCTACGGGGGTTTGGGTCATGGCGGTTCTACCTAACTGCTGGGTGGCTGGGGATCAGTTGTTGTCTGCCCGTGGGCTGTCGACTGTCGGAAGGCTGCCCGTGGGCGTGCCGCCGGGACAATCGGCGTCGGGGCATTTTTCGGCGCAGTCGTGCTTGGTCACGAGATCGAACTGGACTCCGCGGTGTTGTTCCACGCCGGTGCGGATGGCCCGTTCCACCACGGAAGTGGCAAGCCGCCGGCGCAGGGAGAGCGGATCGCGCCGCAGGTCCTTGGCCAGGGCGAAGCAGAGCAGCAGCATCACGATGATGAACGGCAGGGCCGCCACAATGGTGACCCGTTGCAGCCCGGACAGGGCCTCGGAAGGTTCGTCACCACCGGCCAGGAGCAGGACGGCGGCAACGGCACCTGTGAGGCAACCCCAGAAGATGACCACTCCGCGGCGGGGATGTTCCGCACCGTTGGAGCTCAGGGAGCCCATGACGATCGAGGCCGCGTCTGCGCCCGTGATGAAGAAGATGGCTACGAGCACCATGGCCAGGACAATGACGGCCCCAGTGAGCCAGTCCGGCATGTGGAGGTTCTTCACGAGGTCGAAGAGGGCGCCGTCGAAGTTGATGGACGGTGCTCCGTCCACCATGGTCACGAGTCCCGGGGTTCCGGCCTTGTCTGCCTCTTGCTGGACGTTGAACGCGGCGCCGCCAAAGATGCAGAACCAGACCACGCTGACGATGCTCGGGACCAGCAGCACGCCGGTGACGAACTGGCGGATGGTGCGGCCGCGGCTGATGCGGGCAATGAACAGTCCGACGAAGGGCGTCCAGGAGATCCACCAGGCCCAGTAGAAGATGGTCCAGCTGGTCAGCCAGCTGCGCAGCGCGTCGTCGCCTACGGCTTCGGTCCGCGAGGACATTTCTGCGAGGTCGCGGGCGTAGTCGCCGATCGAGGACGGGATGAGGTTGAGGATGAACAACGTGGGTCCGGCGACGAACACGATGACGGCCAGCACCACTGCCAGGACCATGTTGATGTTGGAGAGCCACTGGATGCCGCGGCTGATGCCGGACACTGCCGAGGCTACGAAGCAGAATGTCAGGACAGCGACGATGACCACCAGGATCGGCGTCCCCACTTCACCCATCCAGCCGTTGGATGTCATGCCGCTGCCGATTTGCAGGGCGCCGAGGCCCAACGACGCAGCGGTACCGAACAGGGTGGCGAAGATGGCCAGGATGTTGATGAACTTCCCTACCGGACCCTCCACCATACGGATGCCGAACAGCGACGTGAAGGCCGCGGAGACCAGCTGCCGGCGTCCCAGCCGGTAGGTGCCGTAGGCCATGGCGATGCCCACCACGGCGTACATGGCCCACGGATGGAGCGTCCAGTGGAAGATCGAGGTGGCCATGGCTGTCTGGACGGCTGCCGGAGTGCGGCCATCCACCGTCCCCGGCGGCGGGGAGATGTAATGGTAGAGCGGTTCGGCCACGCCGTAGAACATGAGGCCGATGCCCATGCCGGCGGCGAACATCATGGCCACCCAGGACACGGTCTTGTACTCGGGCTTTTCGCCGTCCTTGCCGAGCGGGATGTTGCCGAACTTGCCCAAGGCAAGCCACAGCACGAAGATCACGAACAGCGAGGCGAGCACCATGAAAAGCCAGCCGGTGTACTCCATGACCCAGCTGAGGGCTCCCTTGGAGGTATCGGACAGGCTGTCACGGCCAACGAAGCCCCAAACCACGAAGGCGACGGCGATGGCGCCCGTGATCCCGAAGGTGACTTTGTCGAGGGTAAGTTTGCGGTTCCGGCGGGCAGAGACGGCCTGCTCGGTTTTGGCGTGGCGCAGTTCTTCCAGGATCTGCTCGTACTCTTCCGAGTCGGGCAGGGACTCCGCGCCTCCGTCCTCAACGTCGAGGACTGCGGGGTTGGTTTCGTTGGGGGAGACGCTGAGGGTGTCCTTGGGCGTCTCCGTGGTGCGGGTTTCGGTAGAGGGAGCATCGGCCGGCTGGTCGCCGGCCGGTAACTCCTCCGGAGTTAAGGGTTTGGTGCCACTGTTTATAGCCATGAGCGGGTCCTTTGCTCGGAATCATGGGCTTGCGTATATGTGTGGATGCTTGGGCCTGGTTGGGGATCCGGGGCGTTCCGCAGTAATCAACAACATTCGCGGTAAGCAACAGAGTGCGCTGCCTCACACTCAAAGTCAAGAGGTAGCAGCTCTTTAACAGCACATTGATATATCAATTGGCCGCAAAGCGTATCGTTGCGTATGGTGAAGAACGTTGCGCTATAGCCTGCCAGTGGGGCTGGCGCAAAGGTGCGGCTGGCGGGAGGGTGCGGCTGGCCGAGGCTTGGGCCTAGCGGTGCCGATAGCCCATCTTGGCGCTGATGCTCAGGCCTGCTTCGCGGAGGCCGTCAATGAGGCCCGGCTGGTCCTCGGGCGTAAAGCGGAACGCCGGACCGGAAATGCTGACGGCCGCGATGACATTTCCCAAGTGGTTGAAAATGGGCACGGCAACGGCAGTGAGCCCGATCTCGAACTCTTCATGCACCACCGCGTACCCGTTCCGCGCGACGTCGTGCAATTGCTTTTCGAGCACCCCGCGGTTGGTGATGGTCCTCGGCGTCCGAACGGGGAGCCCGACGGCCTTGAAGACCTGGCTCCGTTCGTCCGCCGTCAGGGCAGCCAGGAGCACCTTGCCGCTGGAAGTGGCATGCAGCGGCGTCAGGCTGCCCACCCAGTCGTACGTGGCCAAGGTGGAAGGACCCATGGCCTGGTCCACGTTGACTGCGTAATTGGAGCGCAGCACAGCCAGGTTGACGGTTTCCTTGTATTCGGAGGCCAGTGCTTCCAGGACTTCCCTGGCCTCGTGCACCACGCTCAGCCTGCCGGGGATGGAGGAGGCGAGGCGCAGGATTCCGAAGCCGAGCTGGTACTTGCCCCGCTCGCTGTTCTGCCGGACCAGTTCGCGCGTGACCAGGGAACCCACAAGCCGGGACACCGTGGACTTGTGCACGCCCATTTCCTCGGCGATCTCGCTGACGCCGGCGTCTCCCTCGCGGGCAAGGATTTCCAGGATCTGGAGGGCGCGGTCCACTGACTGGACGCCTCCGCCCTGGGCGTCTGCGTCCTTGTCGATGTCCGGGTTGCTGGGTGCGGCCATGATTCTCATCCTAGACCGGCCCGGACCGCCCCTCGGGACGCTCAGCGGCTCATGCGGCCTCCTGGCTCATGCGGGCCACCTGCTGGGCGCAGTCCACGGCAGGGGCATGACGGGAACTCCCTGGCCGGCCTCGACGCCTTCGGGTGGAACCGCCATGAACCCATCTGCCCAAGCCAGTCCCCGCATCATTCCCGGGCCGGTGTGCGGTACGGGCAAGGCGAGTCCGTGCTCGATGGTGCAGGGAACCAGTCGTGTCCTGCCGGGGTCGGCGTCGATGTCCGCGCCGGAGGTCAAGTCCACGGCGGCGGGCAGGTCCCGGTTTCCGAGGGCGGCCAGCAGTGGTCCGCCAAGGGTAATGAGGGCGATCATGGCGGCCAGCGGATTTCCCGGGAGCCCGATCACGAACCGTCCATCCGGAAGTTCCGCCAGGACCGCGGGGTGGCCTGGCCGCATGGCTATGCCGTCGAGCAGCAACCGTCCGCCCATCGCGGCAATTGCAGCGCGGAAGTGGTCGGTCCCGGATTTACCCGTGCCTCCGGTAGTGATGGTGACATCCGCCCACGGGCCGTCCGGGCCGGAGAGGGCCCACAGCCATTCCTGGTAGGAGTCGCCAATCCTCAGCTGACCCCCGGGCAGGCCACCCAGTTGGGAAATGACCGTTCCGAGCTGCGGCCCGAAGGTATCGCGGACTTGCCCGGGGCCGGGCTCACCTGAGGTGACCACTTCCGATCCGGTCAGTACGACGGCGACCATCGGCTTGCGCCGAACCTCCACCTCGTCGTGGCCTGCTACGGCGGCGAGGGCAATGTGTGCCGGATTCAGGAGTGTCCCTGCGGGAATGAGGACATCGCCGGCGGCGGCTTCCTCTCCGGCAGGCCTGATGTGGCGGCCCGGGAGGGTTTCTCCGGGCTTCGCGTCGGGTTTGAGCAGAAGGTGTCCTGGCGCGTTGGCGGTCACGAGGCCGCTTTCCTTGCGGAGGATGCCTGAGGCTCCTGCGGGTACCAGGCCGCCTGTGGCGATGATGCTTGCCTGGTGCGGTTCCAACGGCGCTCCCGGCGTGGTGAGGGTCCATGGCCCGCTGCCGCTGATGGCCCAGCCGTCCATGGCCGAGGAGGCGTAGTGCGGGATGGCCCGGGTTGCTGCCACGGCGGAGGTCAGCTCGCGTCCGATCCCGTCCCGAAGCGGTACCACGAGGGAGCCAAGCGGTGCGGCGCAGTCAAAGGCAAGTTGGCGCGCCTGGGCCCAACCGGGCGCGTGTTGGTGCCCGCAGGGCGGGCTGGTGGTAGGAGGGTCGGCGACGACCTGTGCGAGCATGGCGGCCACTTCCTGGTGCGCGGGTGCTGTTAAGTGGTGCGGGGGTGCTGTTAAGTGCAGATGCCGGGGGCGGCAGGGCCTTCCCGTGGTGCTTACCCTCCGCTCCCGGTATCTGTGCTTCCGTACTAAGCCTTCACGTATCCGTTGGGGTTCAGTACGAACTTTGTTGCCGCTCCGGCGTCGAACTCCGCGTAGCCGCGGGGTGCGTCTTCGAGCGGGATGGCCTTGGCGTTCACGGCCTTGGCGATCTGGACCTTGTCATGGAGGATCGCCATCATGAGCTGGCGGTTGTACTTCATCACCGGGCACTGCCCGGTGGTGAAGGACAGGGATTTGGCCCAACCGGTACCCAGGGACAGCGAAAGCGAGCCGTGCTGGGCTGCCTCATCGATTCCGCCCGGATCGCCGGTGACGTACAGGCCCGGGATACCCAGGGCGCCACCGGCGGCCGTGATATCCATGAGGGAGTTCAGCACCGTGGCCGGGGCCTCGTGGGAGGCGTCCTTGCCGTGGCCGCGGGCCTCGAAGCCCACGGCGTCGATGCCGGAATCGACTTCCGGAACGCCGAGGATCTGCTCGATTTGGTCCTTCGGGTCGCCCTTGGAGACATTGACGGTTTCGCAACCGAACGAACGTGCCTGGGCCAGGCGGTCCTCGTTCATGTCGCCCACAATGACGACGGCGGCACCCAACAGTTGGGCGCCCACGGCCGCAGCGATACCCACGGGGCCTGCACCTGCCACGTACACCGTGGAGCCCACGCCGACACCTGCGGTGACGGCGCCATGGAAGCCGGTGGGGAAAATGTCCGAGAGCATGGTCAGGTCCATGATCTTCTCGAGCGCCTGGTCACGGTCCGGGAAACGCAGCAGGTTCCAGTCGGCGTAGGGAACCAGGACATACTCGGCCTGGCCTCCCACCCAGCCGCCCATGTCCACATAGCCATAGGCGCTGCCGGGACGGTCGGGGTTGACGTTGAGGCAGATGCCGGTCTTGCGTTCCTTGCAGTTCCGGCAGCGGCCACAGGAGATATTGAACGGCACCGAGACGATGTCGCCCACCTTGATGAATTCGACGTCGGGTCCAACCTCAACCACTTCGCCGGTGATTTCGTGGCCAAGGACCAAATTCTGCGGTGCCGTGGTCCGGCCGCGGACCATGTGCTGGTCCGAACCGCAGATGTTGGTGGTCACGGTGCGCAGGATGACGCCGTGGGGCACCTTCCTGCCAACATTTGCAGGGTTGACGCCCGGGCCGTCCTTGAGCTCGAACGTCGGATACTCGGTGTTGATGATCTCAACTACACCGGGTTCCTTGTAGGCGACTGCTCTGTTTCCTGACATGACACTCCTTTGGCCATTTGCTGATGGAAATGGGACTGGCCAGTTGCCCGAAAGCGGCGCTTCGGTGAGGAAATACCTCCCCAGGTTTCAGGCCACCGAAGCGCCGTTCACGGGCAACTGGACAACTTTTTGGCTCTAGGCGGCGTCCTGGAGTTGAACGGCCGCTCCTGCAGATGCCACCGTGTGGTCGTTCTCCACGGTGCTGCCGCTGACGCCGATCGCTCCGATCACGGTGCCGTTGCTGTCCTGGAGCGGAATGCCGCCGGGGAAGGTGATGAGCCCGCCGTTGGAGACTTCAATGTTGAAGAGCGGTCCGCCGGGTTGCGACAACCCACCAATGGATCCCGTTGGCATATCGAAGTAGCGCGCCGTGCGGGCCTTCTTGATGGAAATATCGATGCTGCCCAGCCAGGCCCCGTCCATGCGGGTGAAGGCTTTGAGGTTGCCGCCGGTATCGACGACGGCGATGTTCATGGCCGTGCCGGTTTCGCGGGCTGATCCGAGGGCGGCGGCCAGGACGGCCTCCGCGTTGGCTTGGGTGATGTCAGACAATGCTTCTCCTTTGATTCATGTCTTGTCACTGGCGTTTTTCATGGGGAAGGCTGTGGGTGGCGAGAGGGGCCGCTGATATCTTCCAAAGCATCGGAAAGATATATCAGTCACATACTATGGCACCGATCACACTCTGTACAGGTCCTAGGCGGCTTCCATGCGGATGATGACGGACTTCGATGTAGGCGTCCCGCTGGTGTCGGCCACCGAGTCCAAGGGCACAAGGACGTTGGTTTCGGGGTAGTAGGCCGCAGCACAGCCCTTGGGTGTTGAATACGCGACGATCCGGAAGTTTTCCGCGAGGCGCTCGACGCCCTGGAACTCCGAGATCAGATGTACCATCTGCCCGTCGGTGAAGCCGAGTTCGTCGATGTCGGCTTTGCTGACCAGGACCACGCGCCGGCCGCCGTGGATGCCGCGGTAGCGATCGTCCTTGCCGTAGATGGTGGTGTTGTACTGGTCGTGCGAGCGCAGGGTCTGCAGCGCCAGGCGGCCCGGGGGGATCTTGATGTATTCCAGCTCGTTCCCGGTGAAGAGCGCCTTGCCGGTGGGGGTATCGAACGCCCGGGCGTCCCGTGGGGGATGCGGCAGGACGAAGCCGCCCGGATGGGCGATGCGTTCCTCGAAGTCTTCAAAGCCATCGATCACCGCCTGGATGTGCTTCCGCACCAGGGAGTAATCGTCCCGCAGGGAGATCCAGGATGCCCGGGGAGTATTGGGCAACGGCCGGCCCTCGGCATCAGTGAAGAGCTTGTGCGCGAGGTTGCACACAATGGCCACCTCGGAGTGCAGGTGCTCGCTGGCGGGCTTGAGGCGGCCGCGGGAGGCATGGACGGCGCTCATGGAATCCTCCACGGTGACGCGCTGGTCGCCCGAGGCCTGGGCATCCTTCTCCGTGCGGCCCAGGGTGGGCAGGATGAGGGCCCGGCGGCCAGTGGAGAGGTGGGAGTGGTTGAGCTTCGTGGAGATCTGCACGGTCAGGGCCGTGTTGGCCAGCGCGTCCTCGGTGACCAGGGAATCCGGGGCTGCCCGGACGAAGTTGCCGCCCATGCCCATGAAGAACCGGACCTTGCCGTCCCGCATGGCACGGATGGCCGCCACGGTGTCGTAGCCGTGCTCACGCGGTGAGAGGAACTCGAACTCGTGGTCCAGCCGGTCGTGGAACGTCGAAGGCATCTTCTCGAAGATGCCCATGGTGCGGTCGCCCTGCACGTTCGAGTGGCCGCGCACCGGGCACACGCCGGCCCCGGGCTTGCCGATGTTTCCTTGGAGCAGGAGGACGTTGACCACGTCGCGCAGGGTGGGTACGGAGTGTTTGTGCTGGGTCAGTCCCATGGCCCAGCACACGATGGTGGCGTTGGAGGCCAGGAGCCGTTCGCCGGTGGCGTGGATCTGTTCCAGGGTCAGGCCGGAGGCTTCAACAATGTCATCCCACTCCACCTTCTCCAGGTGCCGCAGGTAGTCGTCCACGCCCACGGTGTGGTTGGTAATGAACGCGTGGTCCAGCACGGTGTCCAATCCCGGCGTGGAACGGCCTGCGGTTTCAGCCTCGAGCAGGTACTTCCCAAGGCCCTGGAAGAGTGCCTGGTCCCCGCCGGCGCGGATCTGCAGGAAGTCGTCGGTCAGCTCGGTGCCCACCAGCATGCCGGAGACGTTCTGCGGGTTCTCGAAGTGGAGGAGTCCGGCTTCGGGGAGCGGGTTGATGGAGACGATGATGGCGCCGTTTTTCTTGGCCTTCTCCAAGGCGCTCAGCATGCGGGGGTGGTTGGTCCCCGGGTTCTGTCCAGCCACGAAGATCAGCGATGCCGTCTCCAAGTCCGTCAGGCTGACTGAGCCCTTGCCGATCCCGATGGTCTGCACCAGGGCCGAGCCCGACGATTCGTGGCACATGTTGGAACAGTCCGGCAGGTTGTTGGTGCCGATCCCGCGGACCAGCAGCTGGTACACGAAGGCGGCCTCATTGGAGGTCCGGCCGGACGTGTAGAAAACAGCCTCGTCCGGCGACGCCAGGCCCCGGAGCTCCCCGGCCATCAGTTCGTAGGCCTCGTCCCAGTCGATGGGCACGTAATGGGTGGCACCCTCATCGAGGAACATCGGATGCGTCAGTCGTCCCTGCTGTCCCAGCCAGTAATCATCGCGGGTCTTCAGGTCCGCTACGGAATGCGCGGCAAAGAACTCCGGGGTGACCCGGCGCCGCGTGGCTTCCTCGGCGACTGCCTTGGCACCGTTCTCGCAGAATTCCGCGGCGTTGCGCTTCTCATGCTCCGGCCAGGCGCAACCCATGCAGTCGAACCCATCCAGCTGGTTCACGGCCATCAGCGTCTGCACGCTGCGCACCGCGCCCATCTGCTCGAACGAGATCTTCAAAGCATTGGCTACGGCAGGGATGCCTACGGCCTTGGTCTTGGGTTTGGTGACGGTCAGCTTCGACTCGTCGATGTTATGGCGTGGTGCTTTGGAAGCCATGGTGGTCTTCCCTCCAGATCAGGAACGGGCGGCGATGCCGCGGGTCAGGCGGCGCCGGCTGCCACGGGCTGTTCGGCGGATGCCGGAACCCCGGCCTGAAGCCGGGCGGCTTCTGTGGTGTGGAGCAGCAAGAGTGCGGTAGTCACCGAGCCTACGCCGCCGGGTACCGGCGTCAAGGCCGCCGCTCTTCCGGTGACGCTCGCTTCGTCGACGTCACCCACCAGGGTGCCGTCGGGCAGGACGTTGGTGCCGACGTCGATCACTACCGTCTTTTCGGTGACGTGCGCGCCCGTCAGGAGGCCGGTGCGGCCCGCGGCGACAACCACGACGTCGGCCGGCCGGGTGTACGTCTCCAGAGGACCTGACTTGGAATGGCAGACAGTAACGGTTGCGTCCCGTTCCAGCAGCAGCAGCGCCAACGGCTTGCCCACCACGGCGGAACGCCCGACGACGGTCACGTTGCGGCCCGCTACCGGCACCTCGAAGTGCTCAAGAAGCTCCACCACCGCGCGGGCCGTGGCCGGAGCGAAGGCCGGCCGTCCCACAGCCAAGCGGCCCAGGCTCAGGGGATTGGCGCCGTCGATGTCCTTTTCCGGAGCGATCAGCCCCACCAGGCTGTCAGCCGCAACGCCGGTTGGCAGGGGCGTCTGCAGGATGATGCCGTGTACCGAGGGCTCGGAGCTGAGGTCCTTCAAGACGCTCGCGAGGACCTGTTCCGTCGCATCGGGTCCAAGGTCCACGATCCGGCAATCGATGCCTGCCCTGTCTGCCGCCCGTTCGATGGAACGCACGTACCAGTGGGTGGACTCGTCATCGGTGGCCACCACCACGGCGAGGGTGGGGTGGATGCCTTCGTGTTGGGCCAGCCGGGCCTGGTCCTGGGCGCGCTGCTGGATGAGGGAGGCCAGGCGCTTGCCGGAGAGGGTGGCGGTGTTCATGCGAGGATCCTTTCGCGGACCCGCTTCACCAGGGAATCGGCGGCGAGGACCACTTTGTCCTCGAGCCCGTCGGTCCGCCCCGCGAGTTCGGCCCGGATGGCCTGGTCCTTGATGGCAACAACGTTGATGTCGATGTTTACCCGGGCCGTGGTGGCTGCGGCCCGGGCGGCGTCCGCTGCAGCGGCGACGTCGCTGATGACGTTCATGTTGGCCACCTCGAAGAGCTCGGTGGCAAGGTCCACAATGCTGCCTGACAGTTTGATGAGCTGTGCGGGGGTTTGGGCGGCTTCCACCAGGGCTGCGTCGATGGCTGCCTTCCTGGCAGCCTTGAGTTCGTCCGTGCCGGCCGGAAGTTTGTAGGAATCGATGACGCCTTGGAAGGCGGTTTCGTCGGCGTCGGCGAGGCCCAGGGCCTCGAGCCTGTACTGGTCGGCGTCGTTGGTGATGCGCTCCACGAGTCCTGCGTGGGCGGCATATTTCTCACCGGTGGTGTAGCGGGCCACCATGGCCACCAGGGCGGCGCCCTGTGCTGCGTGCAAGGCTGCTGCTGCACCACCACCCGGCGTCGGCTGGCGCGCCGCGAGCCGGGCGAGGTAGTCGTTGATGGTTTCTGAGCTGATCATGTGTCTTCCTGGGCGGGCGTCCGGAGTGGGGTCATCCCGGGTGGCGAAAGTGCTGGCTGGAGAAAGAGCGAAGGCAGCGCCCGGACCCGGTTGCGGGGTGAATCGGGTCCGGGACGCTGCCTGTGGCGGCTGGAGGGCCGGGTTAGCCGCGGAGCCTGCTCATGGTGGGGTCGTACAGCGGATCCTCGGTGACGGTGGCCTGGATCCGGCGTCCGAAGTACTCGATTTCCACCGAGTCGCCCAAGGAGACGGCCGAGGGCAGGTAGGCGTAGGCGATTGGCTTCTTGACGGTGTAGCCGAAGGCTGCGCTGGTCACGTAACCAACGGCCTGGTCCTTATAGAACACCGGTTCCTTGCCGAGGACGAGGCTGCGGCCGTCGTCGACGGTCAGGCAGCGCAGGCGACGTGCGGAGCTTTCTTCGCTGCGGCCTTCCAAGGCGGCCTTGCCGACGAAGTTCTCCTTGGCCATCTTGACCGCGAAGGCGAGGCCCGCTTCGAAGGGGTCGTGCTCGGTGGTCATGTCCGTGCCCCAGGACCGGTAGCCCTTCTCGAGGCGTAGCGAGCTGAAGGCGGCGCGGCCGGCGGCGATGACACCGAACGGCTGGCCGGCCTTCCACAGTGCATCCCACAGGCGCTGGCCGTTATCGGCGCTGGTGTAGAGCTCCCAGCCCAGTTCGCCAACGTAGGACAAACGCATTGCCGTGACGGGGATCCCGCCAATGACAACCTCCTTGGAGCGGAAGTACTTCAGGCCGTCGTTGCTGAAGTCGTCGTTGCTGATGGTTCCCACCAGGTCGCGGGCCAGCGGACCCCAGAGGCCGATGCAGCAGGTGCCGCCGGTGGTGTCGCGGACCTGGACCCAGTCTTCGGCTCCGCCGTTTTCGGTCTGGTGGCGTGCTGCGCGGTCAAAGTAGGCGGTGTCGATGTTGCCGTTGGCGCCGAGCTGGAAGGTGGTCTCGTCCAGTCGAGCCACGGTGATGTCGCTTCGGATGCCGCCGGCGTGGTCCAGCAGGAGGGTGTAGGTCACGGCGCCGGGCTTCTTGGCGAGGTCGCCCGTGGTCAGCTCCTGCAGCAGCTTCAAGGCTCCGGGACCGGAGACTTCCAGGCGCTTGAGCGGGGTCATGTCGTACATGGCCACAGCCGTGCGGGTCTTCCAGGCCTCCGCAGCGGCGATCGGGGAGCTGAACATGCCGGACCAGGCGTCACGTGCCGGGGGCTGCCACTCGTCCGGCATTTCCTTGAGCAGTTCGGCGTTGGCCTCGAACCAGTACGGACGCTCCCAGCCTGCGCCTTCGAGGAAGAAGCCACCCAGCTGCTTGTGGCGGGCGTGGAACGGGCTGACGCGCAGGTTGCGCGGGGAGAGCTTGGGCTGCAGCGGGTGCAGGACGTCGTAGATCTCCACGAAGTTCTGCTGCGAGGTTTCGCTGACGTACTCCGGGGTGAGCTGTACTTCCTCGAAGCGGTGGATGTCGCAGTCGCCCAGGTCGATCTTGGACTTGCCGTCCACCAGGACCTCGGCCACGGCGCGGGCAACGCCGGCGGAGTGGGTGACCCACACGGCCTCAGCCACGAAGAAGCCGTCCACTTCCTTGGACTCGCCCACCAGGGAGCCGCCGTCCGGGGTGAAGGAGAAGATGCCGTTGAAGCCGTCTTCGATTTCGCTCTCGCGCAGGGCCGGAAGGATCTGCTTGGTGGCTTCCCAAGCCGGGAGGAAGTCCTCCAGGGTGAAGTCCAGGCGCGAGGGCATGTTGTGCTCGCTGATGCTTTCCGGGGTGTACTTGCCCAGTTCGTCCAGGTCCACGGGCATGGGGCGGTGGGCGTAGGAGCCGATGCCGTAGCGGTCGCCGTGCTCGCGGTAGTAGAGGTCCTGGTCCTGGTGGCGGAGGATGGGCAGCCGGGCGCCGTTGGGCAGCTCGTTCTTGCCTTGCTGCGCCGGGACCGGGGTGGTCTTGACGTACTGGTGGGCCAGCGGGAGCAGCGGCACGGACATGCCGATCATTTCGCCGATCTTGGCACCCCAGAAACCTGCGCAGGACACCACGATGTCAGCCGGGATCACGCCGTCGGCCGTCTGTACGCCGGTGACCCGGCGGCCGGACTGTTCAATCCCGGTGACTTCCGTGTTGCCCAGGTACTTGACCCCTGCGGCTTCGGTGCGCTTGATGAGGAGTTGCACGGCGCGGGCTGCCAGGGCCAGGCCATCCGAGGGGACGTGGAGGCCGCCCAGGATGTCTTCCTCGTTGATGAGCGGGTAGAGCTCCTTGCACTCTTCGCGGGTGAGGATCTTGCCGTCGATGCCCCAGGACTGTGCGTAGCCGAGCTTGCGCTTGAGGTCGGTGAGTCGGGTCTCCGTGGTGGCCACTTCAAGACCGCCCACCTGGTTGAAGCAGCTCTGGCCGTCCTCGGTCAGGGAGAGCAGCTTCTCCACCGTGTACTTGGCAAACAGTGCCATGGTCTTGGACGGGTTGGTCTGGAACACCAGGCCCGGGGCGTGCGAGGTGGAGCCGCCCGGCATGTTCAGGGGGCCTTGGTCCAGGACGGTGATGTTGTTCCACCCGCGCTGAACGAGTTCGTCGGCGAGGTTGGTGCCGACGATGCCGGCTCCGATAATGACAATTCGGGGCGTCGATGCCATGAAAGATTCTCCTGCTAGTAAGTCGTGCGGGGCAAGGGCGGGCTGGTTACCGGAAAACGACCGTGCTGGTCTGGTCCAGCAGGACGCGGTGTTCGCAGTGCCAGCGGACGGCGCGGGACAGGGCGAGGGCTTCGGCGTCCTGGCCAACAGTGGAAAGGGCGGTGGGACCGTAGCTGTGGTCCACGCGGATCACTTCCTGCTCGATGATCGGTCCCTCGTCCAGGTCGGCGGTCACGTAGTGGGCCGTGGCACCTACCTGCTTCACGCCGCGGTCGTAGGCCTGGTGGTAGGGGCGGGCACCCTTGAAACCGGGGAGGAAGGAGTGGTGGATGTTGATCGCGCGTCCTTCGAGCTTGCGGCACAAGTCATCGGAAAGAACCTGCATGTAGCGGGCCAGGACCACCAAGTCCGCCTGGTACTCCTCGACGAGGTCCAGGAGCTTCTGCTCGGCCTCGGCCTTGGTGTCCGGGGTGACAGGAACGTAGATGAAGGGCAGTCCGGCCGCCTCGGCCATGGCACGGTGCGTCTCGTGGTTGGAAACCACGGCCACCAGTTCGCCACCCAGGCTGCCGCCGCGCCAGCGGAAGATGAGGTCGTTAAGGCAGTGGCCGAACTTGGAAACCATCACCAGGACGCGCTGCTTGGTCTGGTCGTGGAAGCTGAACTTCATGTCGAAGCGGTCCGCGATGGAACGGAATTCGTCCTCGAGTTGCTCCGGCGAGTAGCTCGACGGTCCGGAGAAGGCAGTGCGCAGGTGCAGGGTCTGGCGCAGGCTGTCATCGAACTGCTGGTGCTCTTCGATGTTGAATCCACGGTCGAAGAGAAAAGTGGTGACTGCCTGCATGATGCCGGGCTGTTCGACGCACGACAGTGTGAGTACGAACTTTTGGGCCTGCTCTTCCTTGAGCTGACCGCGTTCAGCCGGCAGGGTGCTGAGGTGTGAGTCTGAAGCCACGAGGGTCATGTGTCCTCCTTAGATGGGTTTCCTAGATATATTCCTGAATTGCGTACTGATATATTAGGATTGAGATCAGCGTATACTGGACCTTGGAACGGGGTCAATAGGTTTTTTCGTCACCGCGGAAGGGGCTCGGCATCATGGCACTCGAAACTCTGGCACCTGCTGCGGACGCCAGCAGGAAGTCCTTGGCGGATATCGCCTACGAGAGCGTGCGTGACCGGCTGCTGACACTCGACATCAAGCCGGGCGACCTCCTCAACGACGACCAGCTTGCCAAAGAGATTGGGATTGGGCGCACCCCCGTGCGGGAAGCGCTCAAGCGGCTGGAATTGGATCGGCTGGTGGTGACCTATCCGCGCCGGGGCACCTTCGCCACCCGCGTGGAAGTGACAGACCTGGCCTTCATCTCCGAGATCAGGGTCCAACTGGAGCCGGTGGCGGCAGCCAGGGCAGCCCGGGTTGCGACCCCCGCCAGCCGGGAACACCTGCGGCGCGTAGCGGCCGAAGTCAAGGCCTTCGACCTCCGCGCGGCCACGGTGGTGGAAACGCTCAAGCTGGATGCGAGCGTCCACCAAGGCATCTACGCTGCCGCGGCAAACCCGCACCTGGAGGACGTCCTGATCCGCTATGACAACCTGGCAACCCGGATCTGGTGCATGGTGCTGGACCGGCTGCCCAACCTGGAGCACCACGTCCATGAGCACGTGGATCTCCTGCAGGCCGTTATTGACGGCGATGAGGCGAAAGCGGCCGAGTTGGCCCGCGTCCACGTCAGCGGCTTTGAGCAAGCGGTGCGCCAGGCATTGTTCGCCGCCTGAGAACTGTGTCCGTCGGACACTGATCCTCTGCGTGCTATTCCCCGCCCCCAGCTGCCGCCATTTTCGCGGCAGCTGGGGGCGGGGCCCCTTTTACGCACGCTGCCGGATCAGCGTCCGCCGGTGTTCGGGCGGGGGCGGGGCCCCTTCTGCGCACGCTGCCGGATCGCCACTGCCCTCAGCATGAGGTGCTGGAGTTGATCTACGACGCCGGGTGATTGCCTTTCATGGAGACCGTCCGGCGTATCGCGGGTCTCGGCGGTGTGCGCGGATGGATGCTGCGCGCCAGGTTTACGCCTCGTTCTCGGGGCGGGCCGTCAGGATCCATTGCGCCCTCTTTTGCAGGACGTCCAGTGACTCCTTGATCAGCGGCGACGACATGCTGCCCCTTCGCGCTGCGGCGACGATGCGGCGCGCCGGCTTCCCCTTGCCCGTGATGCGCAGCCGGACCACGTTTTCGGCGTTGTTCAGGGGCGCCAGGCGCGGCAGCAGGCCCACGCCCAGGCCGGCGCCCACGAAAGCGATCTGGGTTTCCCACTCAACCGCCTCATGCGCAATCCGCGGGGTCACCCCCACGGCCGTGAAAGCGGCAGTGAACAGTGCGTGATAGGTGGACCCCGCGGTCTCGGTGATCCACGGTTCCGATGCCAACTCCTCTAGCGTCACGGTTTCCCGCGACGCGAGCGGATGGTCCGCGGGAATGATCACGTCCAAAGGATCATCCAGGAGGACCGTCTGCTCGAAGCGGGGATCGTCCTCGCCATGGTTGTCCGATTGCATGGCAACGATCACCGCCAGGTCAATGCGCTCTGCCACCAGCAGGTCGAAGCAGCGGGATGGGTTGGCCTCGAGGACCTGGACCTCCAGTTGTGGACGTGTGGCGCGCAGCGTGGCGGCGAGCGGCGCGAGCAATTGGGCTGCCGCCGTCGAGAATCCACCGAGGCCGAAGCGGGACTGCACCTGGTCGCCGGCCTCCATGGCTGCGGCGCGGAGGCTCTCCCACTCGGCAATGAGGGCGTCCGAGCCTTCCACCAGGAAGCGGCCCGTGGCGGTCAGCCGCACACCCCGTCCGTCCTTGGTGAGCAGCTGCAAACCGAGCACGCGTTGGAGCTCGCGCAGTTGCGCTGAGACGGCCGAGGGGGAGTAGCCGGTGAGCTCAGCCGTGGCCCCGACGGTGCCGCACCGGGCGAACACCCGGAGCGTAATGAGACGTGGGTCGATCATGCACCTATTGTGCATGGTTATCTACTGAATCTTGCGCTTTTGTTGCAGTTCAAGAATCCCTAATCTCTAACTACGAAGACTTCGACAACGCCGGTCGCGACGACGCACCCGCGGTCCCACGAATCACCAGACACTGACCCAGCCTCCCGGGAGGAACCCATGACTGCTCCAGCGAACGCACCCCTCAACACCCGCGGAAAACTTGCCTCAACGCTGCCTGCCGAACAGCTGGCGGAAATCTCCGCGTTGTTCGAGTTCCGTCGCACGGGCTATTCCCTCGACGCCCCGTTCTACACCGACCCGACCCTTTTCAGGATCGACATGGAAGCGATCTTCGGCCAGCACTGGATCTTCGCCGGAAGCGTCGCGGAACTGCCGGAGCCGGGCGACTACATCACGGTGGACTACGGCCCCTACTCCCTCATCGTGCTGCGCACGGATGAAGGCGAAGTCAACGTCCTGCACAACGTCTGCCGCCACCGCGGTGCCCGCGTCCTCACCGAAGCTGCCGGCTCCACGGGCAACCTGGTGTGCGGCTACCACTCCTGGACCTACTCCCCGGAGGGCAACCTGATCCACGCTTCGGCTCCCGGCGAGGCGAAGTTCGACAAGAACTGCTTTGCCCTCAAGCGCGCCCACAGCCGCGAGGTGGCCGGCCTCATCTTCGTCTGCATCGCCAACGAACCGCCCACGGATTTCGACGAGACCTCCAAGATCTTCGAGCCCTACCTTGCTCCGCACGATCTCTCCAAGACGAAGATTGCCTACCAGCAGAACATCATCGAAGAGGGCAACTGGAAGCTCGTCATGGAGAACAACCGTGAGTGCTACCACTGTGACGGCCACCCCGAGCTTGCCTGCTCCCTCTTCCCCACCTGGGGCCTGACGGAGGGCCTGATCCCCACCCACCTCGAAGAAGTGTGGGAGCGCAACAAGGAAGCCCAGTCCTCCCTTGAAGAGCGGTGCCGCCGCTATGGCCTTCCTTACGAGGTGGTGGAAGAGCTGGACACGCGTATCGCGGGAATCCGCATTTCGCGGGAATCGCTCGATGGCGAGGGTGAGTCGTTCTCGGCTGATGGCCGCAGGCTCTCCAAGAAGCTCCTCGGTGACCTGCGGGACTTCCGCTTGGGCCGCTGCTCCATGCACCTGCAGCCCAACAGCTGGTTCCACTTCCAGAGCGACCATGTGATCACGTTTGGTGTCTTCCCGATCAACGAACACCAGACCCTGGTCCGCACCACCTGGCTCGTTGCCGACGACGCCGTGGAGGGCGTCGACTACGACCGCGAGAAGCTCACCTACACCTGGGAGCAGACCAACATCCAGGACAAGGCGTTCGTGGAGCTGTGCCAGCAGGGCGCGGCCAGCCCCGCCTACGAACCCGGCCCGTACATGAAGAGCGAATACCAGGTAGAGGCCTTCATCAACTGGTACGTACAGCGTGTTCAGGAGCACTTGGCATGATCGAAGTCCTCACCGAAACGGCAATCCAGGAACCGCAGCGCATCCGCGGTCTTGAGATGCCGTGGAACCGGGTGATGGGCAGCACTGAGGCGCCCGCCCGCGCTGCCCGCGCCCTGGGTCCATGGCACCCGCAGGAGTTCATGGCCGAATGCGTCGAGACCGTTCCCGAGGCCGGCGGACTGATGACGTTCGTGTTCCGTCGCACTGACGGTGCACCGCTGGCGTTCCGCGCAGGCCAGTACGTCAATATCGCCTTTCCCGTGAATGGTGAAGACCAGGATCCGGTGGACCGCAGCTATTCGCTGTCCAGTTCGCCCACGGAACCGTGGACCTTCAACATCACCGTCAAGCTCGACCCTGCCGGTCTGGTTTCACCCTGGGTGCACCAGAACGTCAGGCCGGGAACTGTCCTTGAGATGCTCGGGCCGGTGGGAGCCTTCCACCTGCCCGACGCCGACCGCCGGGCACGGTATCTGTTCCTCGCCGCCGGCGCGGGCATCACACCCATCATGTCCATGGTCCGCACCATCCACTCGCTGCCGGGGCATGCCGATGTTGTGGTGCTCTACCACGGAGCGGAAGCCGGGGGCTTTGCCTTCCACCGGGAGCTGGCCTACATCGCCTCCGTGGACTCGCGGATCAAGGTGTTCTACTCCCTGGGAGACCGCAACAAGCCCGAAGAGTGGGAGGGACTCAGCGGACGGCTGACGGCAGCCATGCTGGACGAGGTTGCCCCCGACGCCAACGGCCGCCAAGTGTATGCCTGCGGCCCCGAGGGTTACCTGAACACCGCCACCGAACTCCTGCAGAAGGTGGGCGTGGACGATACCTCCATTTATATGGAGTTCTTCTCGGGGGATCGGCAGACGCTCCTTGAATACGCGGCCGAACTGGCACTGGCCGTGGACATCGCGGAGGAAATCGCCGAGGAGATCTCGGATTCCGCCGAGGACTACTTTGAGAGCCAGCCTGCGGCCTTCGGGATCTACGAGCCCGGATACGACGCCGAAGGTACTTTGGAGGCGACCGGCCTGCCGCTGGAAACCGTGGAACCGGAAACAACCGGCCCGGAGGCCCCTGAAGCCAGCCCGGAGCCGGAAGCGGCAACTCCGGATGCCTCGAATTTCGACACCGTGGGAACGGGCAGCCTCACCATGTCCTTCCTCCGTACGGGCATCAACGTGCGGATCGATCCTTCCGAGCACATCCTGGGGGTGGCCCAGCGTGCGGGTGTACGGATTGGTGCCAACTGCCAGGAGGGCATGTGTGGCTCCTGCAAGGTGGTCAAGCTGTCCGGCGACGTGGACATGAACCACCAGGGCGGAATCCGGAAACGGGAAATCGATGCCGGCAAGTTCCTGCCCTGCTGCTCCACGGCGCAGACCGACCTGGTGATCGACGCCTAGCCCTGCGGCTTTCCCTGGTGCGCCCACTCCACCAGCTCGGACATCCACGGACGTTGTCCGCGGTGGACCGTGAGGCCGTCGGGGATGCCGTGGACCGTGGCTTGGTCGCCTGAAGCGTCGATCGTGATCCGGGCATCCCCCATGGGGGCGTTGCTGATGTGGAGATCCCCGAAATCGCGTGGAAGAACGGGATCAAGCCAAATGCCGCCCAGGGAAATGTGCGTGTCATAGCGCATGAGCGAGGTGACCACGTGGATGGGCGTGGTGGCGGCCCACGCTTGCGGTGAACAGGCCGTGGGGTAGGGAACGGGTTCCGTGAACTGCCCCCGGTCGAAGCCGCAGAAGAGCTCGGGCAACCGTCCGCCGGAGTACTCGGCGGCTTCCAGGAGCGCGGTACCGATCCTCTGAGCCTCCTCGACGTACCCGTAGCGCAGGAGACCGGACATGATCAGGGCATTGTCGTGCGGCCAGACCGACCCGTTGTGGTAGCTGGCCGGGTTGTAGGCGGCCATGTCCGTGGCGAGGGTCCGGACGCCCCAGCCGCTGAACATCCTGGGCGACATCAAGTGCTCCACCACGGATGGAACCTTGTCCTCATCCATGAGCCCGAACCAGAGGCAGTGGCCCATGTTGGAGGCGCAGGCATCCACGGGCCGTTTGTCCCGGTCCAAGGCCACGGCGTAGTAGCCCTTGTCCGGCAGCCAGAAGTCTTCGTTGAATCTTTGCTTGAGGCGATCCGCGCGTTCCCGCAGCTCATTCGCCAACGCGAGGTCGCCGTCGTCGTAGGCCATCCAGGCGCGCGCCACATAGGCGCCGTGCACGTACGCCTGGACCTCGGCGAGCGCGATGGGCGCCTGCGCCAGCGTGCCGTCCGCGAAGTTGATGCCGTCCCAGGAGTCCTTCCAGCCCTGGTTGATGAGGCCGTGCTCGTTGGGCCGGCCGTACTCCACGAAACCGTCGCCGTCCCGGTCGCCGTAGTTCCGGATCCAGTCGAGGGCGCGGTCCGCGTTGGGCAGGAGGGCCGTGATGGTGTCCTTGGAGAATCCCCAGCGGCTCACGGAACCGAGCACCACCACGAACAGGGGAGTGGCATCCACGCTGCCGTAATAGGCGGAGTTCCCTTGCAAGGCCTGCCCCGTGCTGACATCCAGGCGGACCTCGTGCAGGATCTTGCCCGGCTCTTCCTCGGTCTCGGTATTGACCTCGGTGCCTTGCCGGTCAGCGAGCGTCCGCAGCGTGCCCAACGCCAAGGACGGGTCAACCGGCAGGGCCATCTCCGAGGCCCACAGCGAGTCGCGCCCGAACAGCGTCATGAACCAAGGGGCGCCGGCAGCCACCACCACCCTGTCCGGATGGTCCGGATCCTGGATGCGCAGGGCGCCCAGGTCCTCGTAGCTGCGGCGCAGCGTGCGCTCAATGGACCGGTTGCCGATCTGCAGGGCGGGGATTTTCGCAACCCATTCCTGCCGGCGCCGGTCACTCGGTGACAGCTCGCCGCCGGCCGGATGGGTGAACGGGACCGAACTCCCCTCCAACGTGGGGGCGACGCTCACGTGCGTGCTCCATTTACCGAACGCCGGAACCGTCACCCTGAAGCCCAGGGCCTTGGCCCCGACGCCTGCGCCCTCGGCCCGGATGACCACCGACTTCCTGATGCCCTCCCAGACGCCCCGGATTTCCAGCGAGTCGTTCTCGATGCGCCGCGTTTCATGCCAGTCGCGCGTGATGCGGGCTTCCTTGACCTCGAACAGGTCCGCGAAGTCGGCCTCGACCACCAGGGTGATGCGGCATTCGGCGGGCTGCCTGGAGTAGTTGCGGACCGTGATTTCCTCGAGGATCCCGGCGCCCACCTCCCGCAGGCGTTCCACCAGCAGCGGGCTGTCGGCGTAGCCGTCGGCGCGTGGAACGCGGCAGGCGAAGAGCGCCCGGTAGGGTTCCTTGGTCTCCGCTGCCAGGGATTCCAGGGGCTGATCGTTGATTGTCAGTTCCCAACGGGACAGGATACGGGTATCCAGATGGAACACGCCGTGCGGAAGCTCCGGCCGGATGTCCCCGTTGGAGGCAGATATGCAAAAGGACGAGCCCTCAACCAGCGTGACGGTTCCGGAACCCAAGGGACCGGCGGCCGTGTCAGCATTCCATCCAGCCACGTGAAGCTCCTTATTAAGCGTCGGCAGGGACGTACTCGACGCTACGCCGGAGGACCCCCGGAAACCAGACCCGCCAGGCCCCGGAGGCGCCAAATTGCGGTGCGGACGGTCGCAACCGGGAGTTAACCTTCGCCCCGGCGTGTGGGCGGAGAATTGCGTCTATAGTGAGACTTGCAGTACTCGCTGATGCAGACCGGCGGCCCTTTTATGGCCGGAGGCCTATCCAATGACCGATACCCAAATTGGCGCATTCCTGCGGGATTGCGTTGTGTACGAAGAAGACAGCGAAGAGGGCCTGGACCTCGATGCCCTGTACGGCCTTTACATCAGCTGGTGCGTCCTGGGGAACAAGATTCCCGTACCTGACAGCGCCTTCCGCACTTCCATCCGGCTCAACGGCGTCAAGCACCACAAGCGCGACGGCAACCGTTACTACCCGGGACTGCGCATGGTGGGTGCCGCCGCACGCGACTACGTCCTGAACAGCGTGCCGGAAGCCTACGAGGTCAGCGTTCCCCCTGTGCCGTTGACCGATGACGACGAGGCCCTCCCGGCCGCCGTCTGAGAATTCGCACAGCAGGTGCCCCTAAGATGCCTTCTTAGGGGCATTTGCCGTTTCTAGACCCGGAAGTGGGACTCAAGTGAAGCCATCCATCGTCTGGTTCCGTGACGATCTCAGGGTCCGGGACAATCCCGCCCTGCGTGCCGCCGTCGACGATGGAGCGGCCGTGGCCCTCTTCGTCCTCGATGAAGAATCGCCGGGAATCCGCCCCCATGGCGGTGCCGCGCGGTGGTGGCTGCACCACTCGTTGACGGCCCTGCGCGAGGACCTCGATGCGCTTGGCATCCCGCTGCTGCTGCGCCGCGGGCCTGCTGCGGAGATCGTCAGGAAGACCACGACGGCGGCAGGTGCCGGCGCGCTGTACTGGAACCGGCGGTACGGCGAAGTTGAACGGACCATCGACGCCGATATCAAGTCGTGGGCCGGCGATGAGGGGCTCCATGTGGAGAGCTTCCAGGCATCCCTGTTGCACGAACCGTGGAAGGTATCCACCAAGACCGGCGGCCAGTACAAGGTCTTCACCCCCTTCTGGAAGGCCGTCTCCGGGCTGGACTTCCGCAAGCCGTTGGCCATCCCGGCCAAGGGGCACGGTTTCACTGGCGACCTTCCGGCCTACGAGGACCTGGAATCGTGGCACCTCCTGCCCACCAGGCCGGACTGGGCGGGTGGCCTGCGGGAGCGCTGGACCCCTGGGTCGGCTGCGGGACACCGACGTTTGAAGGCGTTCGTGGCACAGGGGCTGGACGAGTACAAGGAGGGCCGCAACCGACCGGACCAGGACGGGAGCAGCAGCCTGTCGCCGTATCTTCGCTGGGGCGAACTCAGTCCGTTCGAGGTGTGGCATGCGTTGGGGGCCAAACGCTCGGAAAGCGCCGGAATCTACGCTTCCGAACTGGGCTGGCGGGAATTCTGCTGGCACCAGTATTTCCACAATCCGAATCTGGCGACGGCCAACCTGCGCACCGAATTCGACCGGTTCCCTTGGGCCTGGCCAGGTGCCTCAGGCCACGCGGAAGGCGGCAAGCACCCCGGCCACGAGTCGGCCGCGCAGGAACTCCGGGCCTGGCAGAAGGGGGAGACCGGCTTTCCCATGGTTGATGCCGGGCAGCGCCAGTTGTGGCACACCGGTTGGATGCACAACCGGGTGCGCATGGTGGCCGCGAGCTTCCTGGTCAAGAACCTCGGCATCCATTGGCAAGTGGGCGAGCAGTGGTTCTGGGACACGCTGGTGGATGCCGATCCGGCCTCCAATCCGGCCAACTGGCAGTGGGTTGCCGGCTCGGGAGCGGATGCCTCCCCGTTTTTCAGGATCTTCAACCCGGAGGCGCAGCGGACCAGGTTCGATCCGCAGGGTAAGTACATCGCCCACTGGATTCCGGAGTTCGGGACACCGGATTATCCGGAGGAAATCGTTGATCTGAAGACCACCCGGCAGGAGGCCCTGGAGGCGTACAAGGAGCTGAAGGAGGTGCACTGACGCCCGCGTGGCTGCACGCGCGGTGCCCTCTGGAAATTAGTAGGAAGTCCGAGTATATTCGGGTTCAGAGATGATCTGGATCACAGTTGGCGACGTCTTGCCGCGGTGCTCCAGCCAGGCGCCACAGCCGATCGGCACGGCGATCATTCACGAATGCAAAGGAGCATTTCCACCATGGTGCGCGAGCTTTCACACTATGTAGACGGGCAACGGGTCGACGGCACATCCGGCCGTTTCAGCGACGTCTACGATCCCTGCACGGGCGAGGTCCAGGCCAGGCTCCCGTTGGCCGGCGCCGAGGAGGTCCGCAACGCCATAGCCAACGCGGAGAAGGGCCAGCTCGAATGGGCCGCCATGAACCCGCAGCGGCGCGGTCGGATCCTGCTGAAGTTCGTGGACCTGGTCAACGAGAACATGGACGAGCTCGCCACACTCCTCTCCTCCGAACACGGCAAGACCTTCGCCGATGCCAAGGGCGACATCCAGCGCGGCATCGAAGTGGTGGAGTTCTCCGCGGGAGCGCCGCACCTGCTCAAAGGCGAGTTCTCGGACAGTGCGGGGCAGGGAATCGACGTCCACTCGCTGCGCCAGCCGCTGGGGGTGGTTGCCGGGATCACGCCGTTCAACTTCCCGGCCATGATCCCGTTGTGGAAGTCGGGCCCTGCGCTCGCCGCCGGCAACGCCTTCATCCTGAAACCGTCCGAACGCGACCCCTCCGTACCGTTGCGGCTTGCCGAGCTCTACAGCGAAGCAGGCGTCCCGAACGGCGTCTTCAACGTCATCAACGGCGACAAAGAAGCTGTAGACGCCCTGCTTGAAGACCCGCGGGTCAAGGCCATCGGGTTCGTGGGTTCCACTCCGATCGCCCAGTACATCTACGCGACGGCGGCGGCGCACGGGAAGCGCGCGCAATGCTTTGGCGGGGCGAAGAACCACATGGTGGTCATGCCCGACGCCGACCTGGACATGGCTGCCGACGCCCTCATTGGTGCCGGGTACGGTTCCGCGGGTGAACGCTGCATGGCCATCTCCGTGGCGGTTCCGGTGGGGCAGGAAACCGCAGACGCCCTGGTTGCCAAGCTGGCTGAACGGGTCAAGGACCTCCGTGTGGGGCACAGCATGGATAAGGACGTGGACTTCGGCCCGGTGGTGGCGGCCTCGGCGAAGGAACGGATCGAGGGCTACATCCAGTCCGGCGTCGACGAAGGCGCCACCCTGGTCACGGACGGCCGCGGCCTCACGGTGGACGGCTACGACGGCGGCTTCTGGGTTGGCCCCACGCTTTTCGACAACGTCACCAAGGACATGAAGATCTACAAGGAGGAGATCTTCGGTCCCGTCCTCAGCATCCTGCGCGCCGCCGACTACGACGAGGCGCTCCGGCTCTGCAGCGAACACGAGTTTGGCAACGGCGTCGCAATTTTCACCCGCGACGGCGACGCCGCGCGCGACTTCGCCAGCCGGGTCGAAGTGGGCATGGTGGGCATCAACGTTCCGATTCCGGTGCCGATCGCCTATTACACGTTCGGCGGCTGGAAGGCCTCCGGATTCGGCGACCTCAACCAGCACGGCGCCGATGCGTTCCGTTTCTACACCAAGACCAAGACCGTCACCTCGCGGTGGCCCTCAGGCATCCGCCAGGGCGCCAGCTTCGTGATGCCGGCGGGCAGTTGATGGGAGTGGCGGGCAAGGAAACAGAGCAGCAGGAGGAAGAAGTCCTTTTTGAGCGACGCGGGCACCTCGGCATCGTGACGCTCAACCGGCCCCGGGCAGTCAACGCCCTCAATGCGGGCATGGTGAAAGCCATGCTGCAGCAGTTGGCTGCCTGGGCTGATGACGATTCCGTCCGGACCGTCCTGGTGCGGGGCGCCGGTGACCGCGGCCTCTGCGCCGGCGGCGACATCGTGGCCATCTACAAGGACATGCTGCACGGCGGCACGGAAACGGCCGAATTCTGGGCCGACGAGTACCGGCTCAACGCCCTGATCGCCGGCTACCCCAAGCCCTACGTTGCGTTCATGGACGGCCTGGTCCTCGGCGGCGGCGTTGGTGTTTCGGCGCACGGTTCCGTCCGGGTGGTCACCGAGCGGACGCGTACCGGCATGCCGGAAACCACCATCGGGTTCGTGCCCGACGTCGGCGGCACCCTCTTGCTGTCCCGCGCACCCGGCGAGGCGGGAACCCACGCCGCGCTCACGGGGGCGCACCTGAGCGGCGCGGACGCCATTTTCCTCGGGCTCGCGGACTCGTTCGTGCCGTCCGAAAGCCTCCCGGCACTCGCCGAAGCGCTGGAAAGCTCGACGGCGGCAGACGCCGTCGGGCGTTTTGCCCACGCCGCACCGGACTCGCCGCTGGCGGCCCAGCGGGAGTGGATCGATTCCTGTTACGCGGGCGATGACGCTGAGGAGATCGTGCGGCGTTTGCGCGGGACCGGCGGCGAGGCCGCTGCTGCCGCGGACACCATCGAGGGCAAATCGCCGACGTCGGTCAAGGTCACCTTGGAGTCGCTGCGGCGCGTGCGGGGGCTGTCCGTTGAACACGGCATGACCCTCGAAGAGGCGCTCGACCAGGAGTACCGCGTGGGACTTCGTTGCCTGTCCGGTCCGGATTTCCGGGAAGGCATCCGCGCGCAGGTGGTGGACAAGGACCGCAACCCGCAGTGGAAGCCGGCGTCGCTTGCGGAGGTCCACACGTCCGACGTCGAGGCCCACTTCGCGCCGCTCGGCGAGCGGGAGTTGGGGCTGGCAGTCGGGCAGGTCCAAAGCAGTTGAGCCAGTCCAATCGGTGTGAGCCAGTCCAACCCAGTTGAGGAGACGAAATGACAGAGAACGCAGCATCAGCAACGGGACTCATCGCTTTCCTCGGCCTCGGCCATATGGGCGGTCCCATGGCGGCCAACCTGATCAAGGCCGGGCACGATGTGATCGGTTATGATCCCGTCCCGGCAGCTGTGGAAGCGGCGAAAGCGCACGGAGTGCCCATGGCGGATTCGGCAGCGGACGCCGTATCCGGGGCGGCCGTGGTCTTGACGATGCTCCCCAGCGGCAAGCACGTGCTGGACGCCTACCGCGGAGTGGGCGGGCCAGGGCTGCTCTCCGTTGCCGGGCCGGACACGCTGTTCCTGGACTGCTCCACCATCAACGTCGACGAGGCCCGGGAAGCTGCATCGCTTGCCGTGGACGCCGGCCACCGTTCCGTGGATGCTCCCGTGTCCGGTGGAGTGGTGGGTGCTGAGGCAGGGACCTTGACGTTCATGGTGGGGGCCTTGCCGGAGGACTTCGACACCGTGAAGCCCATCCTTGAACTCATGGGCAAGCGGATTGTCCACTGTGGCGACCACGGGGCGGGGCAGGCCGCCAAGGTGTGCAACAACATGATCCTTGGAGTGTCCATGATCGCCGTGTCCGAGGCGTTCGTGCTCGGTGAAAAGCTGGGGCTCACGCATCAGGCCCTGTTCGATGTTGCATCCAACGCCTCGGGGCAGTGCTGGGCGCTGACCACCAACTGCCCTGTTCCCGGTCCCGTGCCCACCAGCCCTGCCAACCGCGATTACCAGCCCGGGTTCGCCGGAGCCCTGATGGCCAAGGACCTGCGCCTGGCGGTGAATGCCCTGGAGAGTACGGGGGTTGCGGCTGAAATGGGTCCTTTGGCCTCCCGGATTTACGATGCATTTGCGGCAGGAGAGGGTGCGGCGCGGGATTTCTCCGGCATCATCACCGATATCCGTGAAAAGTCTGAGTAAGGATTTGTTGGTGACCATTGCTGCGGAGAGGGAGAGCATGACATTCGAGAACATTCTGGTGGAGCGCCGGGGCCGGGTTGGCCTGGTGACACTGAACCGGCCGTCGGCGCTGAATGCGTTGAACACGGCGCTCATGAATGAACTCGTTGCGGCGGTGACGGACATGGACCGGGATCCGGGCGTGGGCGCCGTGGTTGTCACCGGGTCCGCCAAGGCCTTCGCTGCCGGTGCCGACATCAAGGAAATGTCCTCCAACAGCTACATGGAGATGTACGCGGCCGACTGGTTCCGGCACTGGGAGGACCTCACGCGTTTGCGGATCCCGGTCATCGCTGCTGTTTCGGGGTTCGCCTTGGGTGGTGGCTGCGAACTGGCGATGATGGCAGATTTCATCATCGCAGGGGACAACGCCAAGTTCGGCCAGCCGGAGATCAACCTGGGCGTGATCCCGGGGATGGGTGGCTCCCAACGCCTCACCCGGGCCGTGGGCAAGGCGAAAGCGATGGACATGGTCCTCACGGGGCGCTTCATGGAAGCCGACGAGGCTGAGCGGTCCGGACTGGTCTCGCGCGTGGTGCCCGCCGCCGAGGTGGTGGACGAGGCGTTGAAGGCGGCCGAGGTCATCGCCTCAAAGTCCAAGCCGGCTGCGATGGTGGCCAAGGAGGCCGTCAATGCGGCCTTCGAGATGGGGCTCGCGCAGGGTGTGGTCTTCGAGCGCCGGGTGTTCCATTCGCTGTTCGCCACCGAGGACCAAAAAGAAGGCATGGCCGCGTTTGCCGAAAAGCGGCAACCGGAGTTCAAACACCGTTGAGTGGCCCGCTGTGCGCGTCATTTTTGGGTTGGGGCGCGCACAACAGGCCTTGCAACGCGGAATCGGCGAGTGCCCCGGTTAGACTCCTTGGCACGGACCAAATGGGGAGCGAAACATGTCAATGGAGAGTGTTCGCGCCGAATCGTCGGAAACCGGAGCAGAGCCCGCAGGGGAGAGCCAGCCGGTCAACAACCTCGCCATCGTCTCGGCGGCCATGGCGGCGCTGGCGGTCGTGGGGTTGTTCCTCGCCGGCATGGCCATCATCGCCGTGTTCGTGGTGGGCGCCGGGCATGTTGCGTTGAAGCAGATTGAGCAGCGCGGGGAGCGCGGACGTCCCTTCGCCATCTCGGCCTTGGTGGTCGGCTACGGAATCGCGGCCCTGTCCCTGGTCTCGGCGCTCATCTACACCTTTACCCGGTAGGGCGCAGCTCACTGGCCTTTCTGCGTCACTAATAGCCCATTCCGGCACTAATCGGGGGCGGGCCGTCATGAGGGCAGGCCCCATCGACCGTGAACGGGGATCTCCATGACGTGGCAATTCTGCGACAACCACCGCTGCCCGGACAGTTGGCATTGGACCGACCTCGCGGGGGTCCTGGAGCAGTGCCCCAGCGTGGACCATACCGAAGAGCCGGACCCCCATGGCCCATTGCTAAGTATGCTGATAATATAGGCGTGCCGAGACAGAAGACGTACAACGACTGACCTGCCGGGGGTGTCAGTAATGACGGAGCGGAAGGTTCCGGACGTGGTGAATCAGGAGAGTGTCCGGCGGGAGGCGACGGACGTCCTCGCCGAAGGTGACCTGACCCTGACTGACCTGTGGATCGAGTTCTTTGCCCGCGGTGGCATGGCAGGCGCAGAAGAGTTTGAAGCCTTCATCCAAGGCATCATGCCGGTGGAAAGCACTGATCTGCAGATCCTCGACCTCACATTGGTGGAGCTGCAGAGTCCCTGACTCAGTGGACGGGCGAGGACTCCAGCGCGGCGTCAAAGAATTCACGTTCCAGGCGTACCGCCTCGCGGAACGTCATGGCAACGCGCCCGCGCGCCTCGGCGGATACGGGCTCGACGGCGTCGAATTCCCCGCGCAGCCAGGTCACCCACGCGTTGTACCCGGGGTTGTTGTGCAGGCGGATCCAATCAGCATGCTTCGGCGCGGCCGGCCAGGTGGCGATGTCCCCGGCCCGCGCGGCCCAGTCGCCATACAGCCATTCGGCGACGAGCAGGACGGCAAGGATGTCCGGGTAGGAGCGGGTGTCCAGCGCGCTGCGCATCAGCGCGTCGAAGGAACGGGTGGTTGCTCCCAGTTCTGGTGCGAGCCTGTCCTCTTCCGGGACGCCGAGTTGGTCGAAGCTGTCTTGGAAATAGGTGTTCTCATCCGAGGCGAAGGCGCCCAGGACCTTGGCGAACACCAGCCGCGACGGGAGCGATGGCGCTGAGGCAACTGCCTGGCCCAGGAGTGCGGTGAAGGCATCGCAGAACTGGTAGTCCTGCACCAGGTACCGGCGGAGGTCCTCGTCCTCGAGGCTGCCGTCGATCAGCCGGTCAACGAAGGGATGGTTGACAGCCGCATCCCAATCGGCGGCGGAGGCGTTCTTCAGTTCGTCGGCAAAGCCCATGGATGCGGTCCTTTTCTTGGGTGGTTGGCAACTGACTGGCATTTGTGGTGGTTTTCAGCGCTGGGAACAACTGTGGAGTCTCATGACTTAATGGACACTTGTGTCTCATGACTTCGTGGACAGTGTGTCTCAGGACCTCGTAGACACTTCTGGCGGGTTTGCTCTG